>NZ_PPRM01000037.1 GCF_002902665.1 Macrococcoides caseolyticum | reverse complement strand
TTTATCAAATGAAATTTTCTTGTTTCTCAAATTAAAAACTCCCTATAAAATTTTCACTTTTTAAGTGTCTACCTTATAGGGAGCATATCAATTGTTGTTGGTCCTAAAAATATTCATGAATTTACAGGAGGTCATGCATAATGCGTTCTCTTATGGGATTAATTAATTTATCAAATGAACAGGATTATCTAGAAGAACTCACATATTTTCGAAATGGTGCGAGCGTGCCATTTGCAGGAAGATACCGTCTGATAGATTTCAGCCTTTCTAATATAGTAAGTTCAGGTACTGATCAAGTTGCAATCTTTGTCAATCAGAAGTATCGTTCTTTAATGGATCATCTTGGCAATGGTGATGATTTTGGTCTTGATGATCGAAAATCAAAATTATTTGTGCTACCTCCTGACTGGCATGATCCATCTGATATTTCTAGAGGAGATTTAAGACATTTTCATAACAACCGTGATTTCTTCATTAGAAGCAATGCAACGGATATTATTATTTCTGGATCACAGATGATTGTAAATACAGACTTTAAAGATGCATTTAAATTTCATATAGAAAATGATGCAGATATCACATTGATTTCAGAGAATGTAGATGAGCTTGAAGAAATGCATCAACCATTATTACGTGTAAATAATGAAGGGTCGAAAGTGACATATCTTAACCATGACAGTGCCAATGCACACGTATTTACCGGCACATATATTATAAAGAAGGATAAGTTATTTGAAATTATGGATTACTGTATACAGAATTATAAAGATAATTTCTTCTTCCATGGTATTTTTGAAAGAATGGGTGAGCTGAATGTCACATATTATGACATTCAGGAAGTGACAATGTATATCAACTCACTTAAGACTTTCTATAAGAATAACTTGAGCATTTTAGATCCTGAGCGTTACAAAGCAATATTTATGAAAGAAAATAGAATTAAAACTAAGATTTCTAATCAACCTCCGACAAAATATATTGGCGATTGTACCGTTCACAATTCCACTGTTGCCAATGGATGTGAAATTGCAGGTCATGTAGAAAATAGTATTCTTTACCGTGGCGTATGTGTTGAACCAGGTGTAACAATAAAAAATTCAATCATTATGACAAATTGTCAAATAAAAGCTGGTGCTTTAATTGAGAATGTTATTTTAGATAAAGACGTTATTGTAAATGAGCATCAGAAATTGATCGGGTCGCAAGATAAACCGTTTGTTGTTGCGAAAAGACAAACAATTTAAAGAAAGTTGGAAAAGTGATGAAAAAGATATTATTTGTAGCTTCAGAATGCACACCTTTCTTTAAGTCTGGAGGACTTGCTGATGTAATTGGCAGTCTTCCTCAATATTTAAATCAAACAGGTGACTGTGAAGTGCGTGTGATTTTACCACTTTATCAAGACTTAAAATCTGAATACAAGGAACAGCTTAAAGAAGAAATGATTTTTCAGACACATGTAGGCTGGCGTTTTCAGTATACCCGCATTCTATCATTAAAATGGAATGGCATTATTTATTATTTTGTTGATAATATGCAGTATTTCAGTCGTGATACACTGTATGGTTATGATGATGATGGAGAACGTTTTGTCTTCTTTTCAAATGCTGTAATAGAATTTATCTATAGAGGAGATTATAAACCTGACGTACTTCATGGACATGACTGGCAAGCGGGGGCAGCAGTTGCGCTATGTAATATAAAGCAGCCTGTTGCAGGAATTCGCACAGTGTTTACCATCCATAATATCAAATATCAAGGAATGCTGATGTACGATGCGTTCGACAATCTTTTTAACCTTGATCGCGTTCATTTTGCTGGTTTTGAGTGGAGAGGCATGCTGAATCTTATGAAAGCAGGTATCTTCCATGCTGATAAGATTACAACAGTATCTCCAAGCTATGCTGAAGAGATTAGGTCACCATACTACGGCGAAGGGCTTGAAGACTTATTGAATATGCGTGGACATGATTTGTCAGGTATTGTCAATGGGATAAATGTTAAAGATTATAATGCACTTACTGATAAGAGCATCGCCGTCAATTTCAAAAGTTCGATTCTAAAAAAACGAGAGAATAAGACAATACTTCAGGAGACTTTCAATCTACCCGTTTCTGCTCAAATACCAATGTATGCAATAATCACGAGGATGGTAGAGCAAAAGGGTCTGCATCTTGTGATACGTATTATGGAAGAATTTATACAGAATGAGGTACAGCTCTTTATCATGGGAAATGGCGAAGTAGAGTTTGAAAACTACTTTAATTATCTTCAGGAGAAGTATCCTGATAAAGTACGCTTCTATAGAGGGTTTGATGAACAAGTTTCAAGGCAGATCTATGCAGCAAGCGATTTCTTTATCATGCCGTCACTTTTTGAACCTTGTGGTCTGAGTCAACTGATTGCGCTGCAATATCGCTCCATTCCAATAGTTCGTGAAACAGGAGGGTTAAAGGATACCGTCATTCCTTTCAATGAAGTATCGATGGAAGGTACTGGATTATCCTTTGCTAACTATAATGCACATGAATTATTAGATAGACTTTATGCATCATTAATAATCTATCATGATGAAAACAAATATAAAGCACTGATTAAGAACATCACAAAAGTGAACCATAGCTGGGATGCTTCAGCGCGAAAATACTTAGACATCTATTAAGGAGACTTTAATGAGAACATATACAAAATCAGAATTTCGTAAAGTATTAGAAACTAAGTTGATGAATAAACGTACTGCAACTTTGGAAGAGTCTACAGATAACGATATATTCTACGCAATATGCTCTATATTAAAAGATGAAATTAATCAGGCAGGAGTAGATACTAAACGTCATAACATTGAAGCTAAAAGACGCCAGATTAACTATCTATCGATGGAATTTCTGATTGGAAGATTAATTGAAAGTAACCTGTTGAATGCCGGACTATTAGATGTATGTAATGAAGTACTGACTGAGCTCGGTCGTGACCCTAAGAAAATTTATAGTGAAGAAAATGATGCTGGGTTAGGAAATGGGGGTCTTGGCAGACTTGCTGCATGTTTCTTAGATTCTATCGCCTCTTTAGGATATATGGGTAATGGTTTTGGTATAAGGTATCGCTATGGATTATTCGAACAGCGTATCGTCAACGGTACACAGATTGAATTGCCAGATAACTGGTTACAGGAAGTATACCCTTGGGAAACAAGAAGAATTGAGGAAGCGGTATCGGTAAATTTTGGTGGTCAAGTCACTTCCACAGTACTTGAAGACGGCAATCTTAAATTTACTTATAGTGATCAGGAGACGGTACTTGCAGTGCCATATGATGTCGGCGTTGTAGGGTATGAGAATGATACTGTTAATCAGCTGCGTCTTTGGAGTGCTGAACTACCACATGACACGATAGATTATGGAGATTACAAGAATCGACTTGAGTATATGCAAAGTATAGAACGTATTTCAGGGTTCTTATATCCTGATGATTCAACTGAAGAAGGCCGATTCTTACGTCTCAAGCAACAATATTTCTTAGTATCCTCTACGATTCAGACGCTGATTAAACAATTCAAAGAACGCTATCAGCTGCCTGTGACACAATTTCATAAGTATCATTGTATTCAGATCAATGATACACATCCAACCTTTGGGATTCCGGAATTGATGCGTATTCTGATGGATGACGAAGGGCTCGGATGGGATGATGCATGGCACATAGTCACGCATACATTTGCCTATACGAACCATACAATCATGCAGGAAGCTTTAGAGAAATGGCCAGTATCCCAAGTTCAGAACGTTAACCCGCGTATCTTTATGATTATCAATGAAATCAATGAACGTTTCTGCAAGGATGTATACGAAACACATCCAGAAATGCGTGATAGGATTAGTGAGCTTGCAGTCATCAGCAACAATGTTGTTCATATGAGCAAGCTTGCTATTGTCGGTTCTTTCAGTGTGAATGGTGTTGCTGCACTTCATTCGGAAATTATTAAAGATCATACATTTAATGATTTCTATAAACTGACACCAGAGAAATTTAATAATAAGACGAACGGTATAACCCATAGAAGATGGCTGATGACCTCTAACCCTGAGCTGTCACATCTAATCAGTGATGCAATAGGTGACAACTGGGTGAAACATCCTCAGGAATTAACGCAGTTGATGCATTATTATAATGACGATGCTTTCCTGGATCGATTAGCTGAAGTGAAGCTGCATAATAAAAAAATACTTAAAGAGGTCATCTACAACAAGACAGGCATTGAAGTAGACGAACATTCAGTATTTGATGTGCAAGTAAAGAGATTGCATGAGTATAAGCGACAGTTATTGAACTTACTGCATATCATCTATCTCTATAATGAAATAAAACGTAAACCGTCTATAAAAATACAACCGAGAACGTTTATCTTTGGTGCCAAAGCAGCACCAGGCTATCACATTGCGAAAGAAGTTATCAAACTCATTCATGCTGTTGCGAATGTAGTTAATAATGATACAGATGTTGATAATAGAATTAAAGTTGTATTTCTAGAAAACTACAATGTGACATTAGCTGAAGATATTATGCCGGCAGCAGAAATATCAGAACAGATATCAACTGCATCGATGGAAGCATCAGGGACAGGTAATATGAAGATGATGATGAATGGTGCGATTACACTGGGGACGATGGACGGAGCGAATGTTGAAATCGCTGAGCTTGTAGGTAAAGAGAATATCTTTATCTTTGGTTTAAGCTCTGAAGAAGTCATTAATTATCAGTTAAATGGTGGCTACCGAGCAGAGGACATCTATAAGACAGATTCACGTGTGAAAACCGCGATGGACGCGCTTATCAATGAACAGTTCGGCAGAAACTATGCATTTAATGACCTATACTACCATGTACTGACAAACAATGATCAATACTTCCTGCTTAAAGACTTTAATTCCTATATTGATATTCACCTTACTGCGATGGCAACGTATCAGGATAAGAGACAATGGAATCAGATGAGCTTGATGAATATAATGAAGTCGGGTCAATTCTCTAGTGACCGAACGATACAGCAATATGCGACGGATATTTGGAAGTTGGATTAATCAAGAGCTGAGACGATTAAGTCTCAGTTTTTTTATTCTGGATTTTAAACTGTTCTATAATATGTATAACAAAAGGGGTTGATGACAATATATGGGTGCCAGAAGTATCTGAATTTGGGATGACGCTCAATATGGCAAGACCAGCTGCATGGTTTATCGCATTCATGATTATTGTATTTCCTATAATACCGATAGTGATTATGATTATAATGACTTGAGATAAATATTTAATATGATACGATTAAACAGTACTACAAATAAAAATAAAAAATATCACTAGGGGTGCATTCGTGCTGAGAGGAGTAATCCGACCCTTTGAACCTGTTTGGTTTATACCAGCGTAGGGAAGTGCTTGATGCCTATACCTGCGTATAGGCATTTTTTTATTGAAGAGGAGGAAACACATGTTTACTGAGCGCATATTAAAGCGTGTTGAACCGATCTGGGCTTCATATCTGGAACATCCTTTCGTTAAGGGGCTAGGTGATGGTTCGCTTGAGAAGGAGAAGTTCCAGTTCTGGTTAAAGCAAGATTATGTTTATTTAATTGATTATGCTAAATTAATGGCGATCGGGAGTGCGAAGGCACCTGACCTGCGTGTGATGGGCATTTTCTCTAAACTGCTGCATGGTACGTTATTTATGGAGATGGATTTACATCGCAGCTATGCGAAACAGTTCGGTATCTCTGAAAGTGAATTAGAAGCAACTGAAGCGGCATCAGTGAATACAGCGTATACAAGCTATATGCTGAATCATGCACAGCGTGGTGGTGCTGAACATGTTACGGCATGTCTGCTTGCGTGCGCATGGAGTTATAACTATATCGGGAAACATTTAGCGAAGCAGGATGGTGCATTAGATGATAATAATCCATACCGTGACTGGATTGAAACATATTCAGGGGAAGCATTTACGGAACTTACGAATGATGCAATTGCACTGATGGATGAGCTTGCTGAAGGTATGCCTGAGCGTGTACTTGCAGATTTAGAGGAGATTATTGTTAAGACAAGCTACTACGAGTATATGTTCTGGGAGATGTGTGAATTTAAAGCGCATTGGGATATTCCAGTGAAGTAGGTTGTAATGTCAGAATAGTTAAAGTCAGAAGCGAAGTATCCACTTAGCTTCTGACTTTATTATTTATTTAAAAATAAAATTTCATAAAAAGTGTAAAATGTATGATACGATGATCGGTTTTTTTTGTTACTATAGAAAGAACACATGTGTATATTATAAAAGCAGGAAGGGATTGTTAATGTGGATATTTTAATTGGAACAGGTTTCTTACTTCTTGTCCTTGTGCTGTTTACGTTATTTACATATAAAGCACCATCCGGTATGAAAGCAATGGGGGCATTAGCGAATGCCGCGATTGCAACATTTCTTGTCGAGGCGTTTCAGAAATACGTTGGTGGAAATATATTTGGTATAAAGTTTCTAGAAGAATTAGGAGATACAGCTGGAAGTCTTGGTGGTGTAGCAGCAGCTGGTTTAGTTGCTTTATCTATTGGTGTATCTCCGGTTTACGCACTCGTTATAGCAGCAAGTTGTGGCGGCCTTGATTTATTGCCCGGGTTCGTTGCAGGGTATGTTGTTGGTCATCTAATGAAATATGCTGAAAAATATGTACCTGAAGGTGTCGATTTAATTGTAGGCATTATCATTATTGCGCCACTTGCACGAATGCTGGCAATGTTTGTTACACCTTTAGTTAATAATACATTAATTAAAATTGGGGAAGTCATACAGCAATCTACAGATGCAAGTCCACTTGTTATGGGGTTTGTGCTTGGTGGTATTATTACGGTTGTAGGAACAGCGCCACTAAGCTCGATGGCGCTAACAGCACTCCTTGGCCTGACTGGATTACCGATGGCGATTGCTGCAATGGTATCATTCAGTTCGGCGTTTATTAATTCAACGATGTTCTATAAATTGAAGCTAGGAGACCGTGCTTCTATCGTGGCTGTAGGTATTGAGCCTTTATCACAGGCAGATATTATATCTTTAAACCCTGTACCGATCTATTCTTGTAACTTTATCGGGGGTGCACTTGCGGGTATGGTTATTGCACATTCTGGAATGGTTAATGATGCACCTGGAACAGCGAGTCCTCTAGCCGGATTTCTAGTGATGTTCGGATTTAATGAGCCGCTTCAGATTATTGGATGGGGTAGTGTTATTGCGGTAATCTGTCTAATTGTCGGGCTAGTAGGAAGTCGTATATTCAAAGCTTATCCTTTGCGCAGGAAATCAGAATTTATATAATTGATTTATACATCTAAAGTATGACAGTATGACATTATCTTTTTACATATTATTAATGGTATAATAGTATAGAATTTTGATATAAGGAGATAACATATGTTAAAAGAGATAAAAGAATGGATCATATCAATACTTGTCGCACTTGTCGTTTTCTATATTGTACATACATTTTTATTTGCAACGTATGCAGTAAATGGTGACTCTATGTTCCCTACGTTTAAGGATAAAGAACGCGTGATTATCAATAAGATTTCGACAAAGACGGATAGCATTGATCGCGGAGATATTATTGTCTTTCATACAGATACGAAAAATGACTATATAAAGCGATTGATTGGTAAGCCTGGCGATACGGTTGAATATAAGAATGATAAACTTTATATAAATGGGCAGTATATTCAGGAAGATTATTTGAAAGAAAATCGTAAGAATAAGACGAATGAAAAGCTCACGGATGATTTTACTGTAGATATGTTAGTAAATGCGGACGGTAATAAGAAGATTCCTGAAGGTAAATACCTGGTATTAGGTGACAATCGTGAAGTCAGCCTTGATAGCAGAAGAGAATTAGGACTTATCGATAAAAGTGATGTCGTGGGTAAAGTATCTCTGCGTATATGGCCATTTGATGCGTTTTCGCGTCATTTCTTCGAAGACAACTTTGATAAAGTGAATCAATAAATTGGTTGAGACGATTTTGGTCTCAGCCATTTTTATTTACATAAATTTATTAATTCTTCGTGAATTATTTACAAAGGTATTATATTCTCTTAATAATTCATTGTTAACCTAAACAAGTAATAAAAATTTCTTTTACACTTGGAGGAATATTAATGACTAGATTTCGTTATATCACTGCTGGTACATTAGCTGTATCTGCAATATTATCTGCAATTGCGCCGACCGCTGTATTTGCGGGAGGAAAATCTTTACCACAAAATAATGGTGTAAAATCAGAAATGGTTCAATGTGGTAATAAACAGAAACCAAAAAATGTTATCTTTATGATTGGTGACGGAATGGGACCTTCTTATACTTCAGCATATCGATATATGGAAGATAAGGATGAGACGCATGAATTAGATCCAGTTGCTTTCGACCATTATTTATTAGGTGCACAACGCACAATTGCTGATGATGATCATGAAAACATCACTGATTCAGCAGCAGCAGCGACAGCGATGAGCGCAGGAACTAAAACTTATAATAATGCAATCGCTGTTGATAAACAGAAGAAAGAAGTAAAGACTGTTCTTGAGCAGGCGAAGAAAGTAGGTAAAGCTACGGGCCTGGTTGCGACAAGTGAGATTACCCATGCAACCCCTGCCGCATTTGGGGCACATGACATTTCTAGAAAGAATATGCCGCAAATTGCAGATGATTACTATGATGAAATGATAAATGGAGAGCACAAGGTAGATATAATGCTTGGTGGGGGTAAAGAATACTTTGAACGTAAGGATAGAAATTTAGTCAAAGCATTCCAAAAAGATGGCTATCACTATGTAACAGATAAAAAATCTTTAGTAAAAGCAACACAATCAAATAACCAACAAATACTAGGACTGTTCTCACAAGGTGGGATGCCGAAGATGATAGATCGTGATGAAAATATGCCATCACTTAAGGATATGACAGAAACGGCATTGACTAAGTTAAAGAGTGATAAAGATGGATTCTTCCTGATGATTGAAGGTTCTCAGATTGACTGGGCAGGACATGCAAATGATATTACTGGTGCGATGAGTGAAATGAGGGACTTTGACCTAGCTTTCCAGTCAGCAATTAACTTTGCAAAGAAAGACTGTAACACACTAGTTATCGCAACTGCCGATCACTCGACAGGCGGGATGTCTATGGGACGAGGCGGAGAATACAACTTCCTGGTTGATCCTATCAAACAGATGAAGCATACACCTGAATATTTGAGAGCAGAGTTACTGAAAAAAGATGCAAATATCGACAAAATAATTACAGAAAATATTGGATTTGAATTAGAAGCTACTGAAATTAAAGGTATTAAAGAAGCTGTTGCTAAAAGAGATGCTGGAAAGATTGAAGATGCAATTGAAGCGACAGTCAACAAACGTAGCTACACAGGATGGACAACAGATGGACATACAGGAGAAGATGTAAACGTCTATGGATATGGTCCAGGAGCACAAGCTTGGAGAGGTAATATGGATAACACAGATAACGCAAAACGAATTTTTGAATATCTTAAGAAATAAAAAAATGAATGTGCTGAACGGCACATTCATTTCAGACTGAAGACAAACTCACAATTCTAAAAGTGAGTTTGTCTTTTTTCTTCGAAAAATATTGTTATTTTAAAGAAATTAGCAAAATATC
>NZ_PPRM01000036.1 GCF_002902665.1 Macrococcoides caseolyticum | reverse complement strand
GAAAATTAAAAAGCAAGACTCCTGTAGAATACAGAAATCTTGCTTTAATGAAAGTAGCTTAATAAAAAGTTCAACTTTTTGGGTTCACTACATGATAATCAGTATTGTCCGGTATTTCTTTATAATTTCTTTCCGTACCATTCCTGTAAAAATGTATCGATAAACTGCTGCATGTAATCATTACGTGACTGTGCAATCTGCCTTCCAGTTTCAGTATTCATAAGATGGATAAGCTTAAAAAGTTTTTCATAAAAATGATTGATGGCAGTACCAGGTGTTCTATAGTTGCTTAAATCTTCACGTGGCTGAATCTCTGGATCATACATTGCTTCTCCGAATTTACCTGCAAACATAAATGTACGTGCAATACCGATTGCACCGAGTGCATCAATACGGTCAGCATCCTGCACGACAAATCCTTCAAGTGACTTCAGTTTACCTTCATTGGCGCCTCCTTTAAAACTCATATAGCACAATATATGATTAATTTGTGCTTTCTGTGTATCACTTAATCCGGTTGTTGTATAAAAGTGATCAAGTCTTTCCCAGGCAGATTGTTCATTGAACAGTTTCTCATCAACAGTATCATGTAAAAGTGCAGCCATTTCTACGATAAATAGATCTGCACCTTCATGTTCTCCGATATATAATGCGAGCTTTCTTACGCGATCAATATGTGCGAAATCATGGCCTGATGAATCATGTTTGTGTATATCTTTCGCAAAGTCTTCGGTAATTTTAATTATATCGTCCTTCATATTGTGAAAATCCTTTCTTTTTATATAAGCAGGTGGAGCAATGGAAAATAAATATCATTTGAACTTATGAGACAGCAGACACATACTGTTTCAATTGATCTTGTTGTACATAGCTTAATCCTTGCAAACATTGCTCTAGATTTTATGTATACGCCAGTTTAGATTTATATAATAGAGGTAGAGCTCGAACTGACCCCTATAATATTGGAGAAAGCAGTCGCGCAATGGCTTCTTTCACACGAATAAGGAGGACACGCTGATCATAAATTTCCTTAGTAAGCTGCGAAGAGACGTGCACATCGTCTTCAAATGATCTTCGTAATTTTTTTGCTACGATATCATCGTATATAAAGGCATTCACTTCAAAATTTAATTCAAAGCTTCTAAAATCCATATTGGCAGTTCCGACGCTTGCAACTTCGTCATCGATGAGAAGCATCTTTGTGTGAATGAAGCCATTCTCATAAATGAAGATATTACAACCGACATCGAGAAGTTCACCGACGTTTGAATATGTAGCCCAATATACAAACGGATGGTCAGGTTTATTCGGAATCATGATATTAACTTCTACACCAGTCATTGCGGCAATTTTTAATGCATCTAGTAATGATGTATCAGGGATGAAATAAGGAGACTGGATGTATATAGATTTTTTTGCGGAAGTGATCATTTTAAGATATCCGTTTTTTATATGTTGAGCAGAGGAATCTGGTCCACTTGATACAATCTGAATGCCGATATCACCTTTGCTTGTTACATCTGGAAAGTACTTCTTGTCATAAGACATGAAGTCACGCGTAATCTGTGAATTCCAGTCCATCATAAAACGGAGCTGTAGGGCATTTACTGCATCGCCTTCTACTCTGAGATGCGTATCGCGCCAGTAACCAAATTTCTTATCCAGACCCAGGTATTCATCACCTACATTAAAACCGCCGATATAGCCAATTTTACCGTCGATTACGACAATCTTGCGGTGATTTCGATTATTCATTCTAAAGTTGATAAGCGGTAATTTAGAAGGAAAGAAGGATTCTACTTGTCCACCTAGTTTTTTGAACTGCTTGAATCTAGAGAGAGACAAAGTTCTTGAACCGATATCATCATAGAGCATCTTCACTTCTACACCTTCTTCAAGTTTCTTCATCAGTGCATTGAGGATCTCTAGACCGATACCATCCTTTTTGAAGATATAGTACTGGATATGAATATGATCTGTTGCGTTATGAATGTCATTTAATAAAGCGTCAAATTTCTTTCTGCCATCCGTTAAAATCTCCACCTTATTATCGGTAGTCAGAAAAGAGGCATAGTTGTGCAGCAACATTCTGATGATATGGCTATGTTTAATAATTTCTCTAGAGCGCACTTCTATATTACCATTGTCTATCGCTTTACGTTGAGCACTGACAATACGTTCTAGGTCTAACCGGTCCTCATCATTTAAAGTGAATATAGTCTGATGATTGATTTGACGACCGAACAATAGATAAAGTATGAATCCGACGATAGGTAAGAAAAATAGTACGAGTAGCCATGCCCACGTAGAGCCTGCTTGTCTTCGTTCAAAAAAGATGATGACGAAAGCTAAAAAGATGTTAAAGATAAATCCTACAAAAAATAAAATTGAGAAAATTTGTGAGTAATCAATTTGTGATAACTGCTCCAACATAACCCCTCCTAATTAAATCTATTATACATGAATAGATAGAAGCATGGTATGTAGAGTACCGATGTAATATTTAACAAATAATTCATAAAGTTATCGATAAATTAACATAAATAAGACTATAGGCCTATGGTCAGCGGTAATGATTTCGGTTACACTAGTATTAACAAATGGATTGGAGTGATTTTTATGAAGCAATCGCAAGAAAAGATTAAAAGTGTTGTCACTCTGCTTTCGTCACTAGGTGTTAATATCTCAAAGACTAAGTCACGTCTTGAGGTAATGCGTACATTACCAAATGTTGCGCCTGCAAAGTTGAAATAGTACATAACAGAATAAAAACAAGCGTTCAGAATTGAACGCTTGTTTTTTATTTTGACTTTAACTTCTTCAGTTGTTCGGGATTAGAGTGGTAATAAATAGCTAATGTAACGCCGATACCACACATAAGTGCCCATAAAGAACTTCCCCCATAGCTGATAAATGGTAATGGGATTCCTGTTATCGGTACAACTTGTATCGTCATGCCCACGTTTTGGAATACGTGAAAGGCAATCATACTGATAAATCCAACAAGGAATATTGATGAAAATGGTGAGACTGTAATTTGAGCTAGGCGTACGAGATGTGTAAACAATGCTAAAAACAATATTAAAACTATAATCGAACCGATGAACCCAAACTCTTCTCCGATAATTGAGAAAATGAAGTCCGTATGGTTTTCGGGGATATACACTTCTCCGCCTTTATAACCTTTACCAAACAATCCACCAGAACCTATCGCTTTCAAGGATTCCATTAAGTGAAATCCTTCCCCATCACTATACTGGTCAGGATTTAACCATGAGTTGATTCGGCCGAGCTGATACGTCTGTATACCAAGTACTTTCTCGATAAGCGATGGTTTATAGATAATCATCATAATGATAGAGACACCGAGCAATGAAACCGTAATAAGAAAAGGTGCAAGTATTTTCCATGTCACACCAGAAACAATGATGATACCGAGTATGATAGCAAGCAATACAAGCGTTGTTCCGAGATCATTCTGCAATAATATAAGTATCATTGGAATCATTGCGGTTAATCCTATTTTAAGAAGTAATATGAGGTCCGTCTGAAATGATTTGTAATATGTAAATCGATTATGATCATATACTACTTTGCTTAATGTCAGCATAAGGATGATTTTCATAAATTCAGAAGGCTGTAAGCTGAGCTTATCAAAAAATACATACCAGCTTTTTGCACCATTGATCACAGGGGTAAATGAAGATTCTGGTAAAATCAGCAGTCCTAATAAAGCGATATTTCCTAGTAAATAAATAAAGAAAGTCCACTTCTTTATTGTTTTTGGATGTATAAACATGATTGAGAGTGCGAGGGCAAATCCTAATGAATAATAAAAGATCTGTCTGACTGCAAAGTTTGTCCCATACTGCTGACCTGTCATAGCAGAAGAGATAATTACCAGACTAACTGTAAAGAAACCCAGTATTAATATAATAAGCCACCAATCAATTCTTTCAATCCACGAACGTTTTGGTTTATTGCGAGTCTTATTTGTTGGCATGCGATTACTCCTTACCATAAATAATTATAAATTTTATTATACATAAATCATCTGAAAGTATATATAGATAAGTTACCCGAGTTTAAGGTAATTTTGTGTCACATGAAATAATGTGCATGTATCATTATATCATGATAATATTATGTTATTAACAGTTTGGAGGAATACATATGGCGAAAGAACATATTTGCATCATCTATGGAGGAAAAAGTGCGGAGCATGATGTCTCATTATTAACTGCACAATCTGTGATTAATGCGATGGATAAGGACAAATATGCAATAGATACAATATATATTACAAATGATGGTGAATGGTTAAAAGGACCGGAAATCTCAGAGACAATAGAGGATAGTGAGCGTTTAAGGTTATCTCATGTAGAGCGTTTGTCAATTTCAGAGATGTTGAATGTTTCATCAGCAGGAAAAGCATATGACGCAGTCTTTCCTTTATTGCATGGACCAAACGGTGAAGATGGAACAATTCAAGGATTATTTGAAGTACTGGATATCCCTTATGTTGGTAATGGTGTTCTCGCTGCTTCAACTTCTATGGATAAACTTGTGATGAAACAACTGTTTGCAACACGAGGACTACCGCAGTTACCGTATGTGAGTTTCTTAAAGAGTGAGTATGAGGCACATAAAGATAATATCATTTCATTAGTAGAAGGAAAGTTAACTTATCCTGTATTCGTAAAACCTGCAAATCTAGGCTCTTCGGTCGGGATATCTAAATGTACAGATAGCGAAACATTGATTCATGGGATCGAAGAAGCGTTGCAATTTGATAGAAAACTAGTAATTGAACAAGGTGTTAACGCACGCGAAGTGGAAGTTGCGGTTCTAGGGAATGATACACCAGAAACAACATTACCTGGAGAAGTTGTCAAAGATGTAGACTTCTATGATTATAAGTCGAAATATAAAGACGGCAAGGTAAGACTTCAGATTCCGGCTGATATCTCAGAAGAAATACAATCAGCATTAAGAGATATGGCGGTTGAAGCATTTAAAGCGACAGATTGCTCAGGACTGGTACGTGCAGATTTCTTCCTTACTGAAGATGATAAGATTTATATAAATGAAACGAATGCGATGCCAGGATTCACGAAGTTCAGCATGTACCCGCTGCTTTGGGAAAACATGGGTAAGAGCTATAGTGAATTAATCACTGATTTAATCAATCTTGCGAAAGAAAGATATAAAGACAAGAAAAATATTAAATATAAAATGGACTGATGATTATGATAAATCGATCGTTAAATTGGATAAAAAAGCATACTACAGGTGCGTTAGATGCGATGTATGAAGAAGTAATGATCTCTGGAGTATCTATAGATTCTAGAAATATTCACGAAGGTGTACTGTTTATTCCTTTTAAAGGAGAACATGTAGATGGTCATAAATATGTGGCGGATGCTATCGACAAAGGTGCCTATGCCGCATTATGGCAGCGCGATGCAGGAGAAGTGCCAAGAGACCTTCCGGTAATTGTGGTGGAAGATACACTAACTGCACTTCAGCAATTATCTAAAGCTTACTTAAAGGAAGTTGATCCTAAAGTTATTGCAGTAACAGGTAGTAATGGTAAGACGACGACTAAGGATATGATTGAAGCGGTCTTATCACCTCATTTCAAAGTGAAGAAGACACAAGGCAATTACAATAATGAGATTGGATTACCATTGACGCTGTGCCAGCTGGATGAAGATACAGAGATTTCAATTTTGGAAATGGGCATGTCTGGCTTTGGAGAAATTTCATTGCTATCTCATATTGCAGAGCCACATATTGCCGCAATAACTAATATCGGCGAAAGTCATATGAGGGATCTTGGTTCAAGAGAGGGCATTGCCAAGGCAAAGTATGAAATAACGGATGGATTGACTGGTCCATTATTCTATGATGGTGATGAAGCACTCTTAAAACCATTAGTAAAAGATAATAAAGATGCACACCGTATAGGGTTTAATGAAGATAATGAATATTATATCCATGAAATGATAATGCAAGATCATCATTTACAATTTAAAGTAAATGATGATACATATATTGTTCCGACTTTAGGAAGTCATAATGCACGTAATGCAACAATAGCCATTGCAATCGGCAGTTATCTAGGATTGTCACCAGAACAAATCAATCATAGTTTACAGCAGCTGGAGCTTACAGGAATGCGCATGGAACAACTTGAAGGTAAAGACGGTGCTTTACTTATCAACGATGCTTATAATGCGAGCCCAACGAGTATGAAAGCAGCAATTGATACAGTATCACAGATGGATAGTGAAGTGAAGATCATCGTGTTCGGTGATGTACTCGAGCTTGGAGAAGATGAAGTCATGTATCATGAACAGGTCGGTGCATATTTACAAGGTAAACAAATTGACTATGTGTTTACGACAGGGAATGCTGCACGTCATATTTCAAAAGCGGCAGAGCCCTTTACGACAGTTCGGCACTTCGATACGAAAGAGGCACTTACAAATCACCTAAAAGGTATGCTCAATGCGCACACCAGTGTATTATTTAAAGCGAGTAGAGGAATGAAACTCGAAACAATAATTAATGAATTATTATAACGAAAAAATAAATTCATAAACAAATTAATGAGTTAATAAAGTGAGTGGTTGTAATGAATTACAGCCACTTTATTGTGAATAATATGTGACAGAGTATGATTAAAATATTTGTAATAATTTTCATATGATGCTAGTATAGAGAAGTTGAATAAGTAGGGTGGTGAAAAATTACCCGATATTAGAACATTGCGTAACATACGCAGTAATTTAAGGAAGACAAAAGGAGAAATCATATTGCAAAAATTTAGAGACCTAGGTATCAGCGAACCTACCATAAATGCGCTGGAGAAGTTGGGATTTACAGAACCTACACCGATTCAAATGGATAGTATCCCACATACGATGGCTGGCCGTGACGTATTAGGCCAAGCGCAAACTGGTACTGGTAAAACTGGTGCATTCGGTATACCTTTAATTGAAAAGGTTAAGGGCCGTGAAGGGATCCAAAGTTTAATCCTGGCTCCAACACGTGAGTTAGCTGTACAGGTTGCAGAGCAGTTGAAGGCTTTCAGTCGTGGACAAGGAATCCAAGTTACAACTGTATTCGGTGGTATGCCGATTGACCGTCAGATTAGAGAACTTAAGAAGAAACCTCAAATTGTTGTAGGTACACCAGGTCGTGTAATCGACCATTTAAATCGTCGCACTTTAAAGACTGAAGATATCAATACTTTAATCTTAGACGAAGCTGATGAAATGATGAACATGGGATTCATCGATGATATGCGTTTTATCATGGATAAATTACCGAAAGAAAATCGTCAGACGATGCTTTTCTCAGCAACAATGCCTAAAGCAATTCAAGAACTTGTTCAAAAGTTCATGAAAAACCCAGTTATCGTAAAAACGATGACAAACAATGATTCAGATCCTTCAATAGAAGAGTTCTACACAATCGTTAAAGAATTAGAGAAATTTGATACATTTACAAACTTCTTAGATGTACACCGACCAGAACTTGCAATCGTATTTGGGCGTACAAAGCGTCGTGTAGACGAATTGACAAGTGCATTAATTTCTAAAGGTTACCGTGCTGAAGGATTACACGGCGATATTACTCAGGCGAAACGTCTTGAAGTATTAAAGAAATTTAAAAATGACCAAATTGATATTCTTGTTGCAACAGACGTAGCGGCACGTGGATTAGATATCTCAGGTGTAACGCATGTTTACAACTTTGATATTCCGCAGGATGTTGAAAGTTATACACACCGTATCGGACGTACAGGCCGTGCGGGCAAACATGGTATGGCGATTTCATTCGTTAATCCAGTTGAGATGGATTATATTCGTCAAATCGAAAAAGCTAAAAACCGTCAAATGCAGGCATTACGTCCACCAACACCAGGTGAGGTTATGAAAGCGCGTGAACAAGATGTTAAATCTAAAGTAAAAGCTTGGGTTGAAGCAGATACTGAAGCGCGTATCGAATCAATCGCGAAAGAATTAATCGAAGAATACGGTGATGTAAAATTAGTAGCATCATTGTTACAAGAGTTAATTCAATCAAATAACGATGTTGATGTTCAATTAACATTCGAAAAACCACTTGGACGTAAAGGTGGCGGCAAATCATTCCGTGGTGGTCGCTCAGGTAACCGTTCAGGTGGAGGAAACCGTAACCGTAAAGATGGTAAGGATAACCGTCGTAAAGCGTTCGATCGTGGAAATAAAGCACCTAAAGCGAAAAAAACGTTTAAAGGCAGAACTTTCGCAGATCATAAAAAATAAAGCTGTCTTGAGAGCGTTAAGCTACAAGTCAAGCCAGGACAGATGTCCTGGCTTTTTTTTTTGTTTGTAGGTCTTTCTATATCTTTGGTATAATTTTGAAGAATGGAGGTTGCTCATGTACGAGAGTGATTTAAATAATTTTCAACCACAAGCTGCTGTTAAATATTTATATGTGAAAGCCGTTATTTCGTTAACTATATTTGCTGTTATTTCCGTGGGAATATATTTTTTGATACATAAATACTTAACGATTAAATATGATTTTTTAATTTTTATATTATTGATGTATCCGTTATACAAGCTGTTTATTGGTGTCAGACTACGTCAGAAATATACAAAGTATCAACTGAATGGAGTAACCCTTGAAGTATCCAGTGGGGCATATTTTACAAAACGCATGGTGTTACCTGTGGATATTATGCAGTCTGTTTGTATTAAACGTGGCTGGTTAATGCAGAAATATCGATTAGCGCAAGTTACGGTGTATACTCGTGGAGATAGTAATGTGATGCCTTTAATGTATGCTGAGGATGCAGAGTTTATTGCGTCACAAATTATAGAGAGAATAAAGGAGATTCATTATGAACAGTAAACATACCCTCCATTATTCAACATACTTATCAAACGCATTAAAGGCGATAAAGGAGAATTTATTTCTAATCGGCATCGGTTTGTTCTGGATTATTCGTGATGGCTTTACGCTAGATGCAATTCAGAATAATATGTTTGCCGTATTTATGCTGATTATTACATTGATTAATATCGTACTTCGTATCATTGAAGCGCGTATAACGAAATACTGGATTGAAGATGATAAATTATTGCTGGAAACAGGCATCATCAGTAAGAAGATTAAAGAGATCTATATTGGAAAGATACAGACGATTGATACGAATGCAGGTCTTGCCAATCAAATTCTTGGTGGGGTTATTATGCAGGTGCGTACAGCAGGTGATGGTATTGAACTAAACAGTATTTCTAAAAATGAGGCTGAGCGTCTGAGTAATTTTTTAACCGAGCGTAAACGTCAATTGAGAAGCGATGTGGTAGATGGTGATGGGTCTGTTGTATCAGATTCAGCTGCAGTTGACAATCAATTGAATGTGGATGATCGATTTGAAGTGATATATCGATTGGGGTTTAAGGACTTGCTCTTTATGAGTGTGACAAGTAGCGGTATGTTTACGGTCATTGCAATTATACTCGGTCTGTATTCACAAATTGATGAAATTATTCCGCTGGATGGTTTCTTAAATCCTGTTAAAATGTTAGTTGGTGAAGGTTATGGATATGTTATAGGTTTTTCTATTGTATTACTAATGATAAGTTACATTATCGGTATATTTGTGACCGCTATTAAGTACCACCGATACACTGTGCGTTACGATGGTGAAGTGATCAACGTAAACTATGGATTGTTTGAACGTATCGATAAATATATCGTTTTGAAGAATATTCAAAGTGTCAAAGAAACGCAAAGTTATTTCAGAAGGTTGTTTAATAAGACAAAGTTTACTGTGGTTACTACAAGTGAGATGAAGGATGAAGAAGAGATCGGTAATGATGAAATAGAGTTATTACCATTCATTTCATATGATAAAGGGTATGAGATTGTCCATCGACTACTGCCTTATAACTTTAATGCGGTAAATCATGTGATTCCAAAGCGTAGTATACGCAGGTACTTTCAAGTTCCCTGGTTGTTAATTATTATTGTCGTGAGTGTGATTCAGTATTATTGGTTTGATTATGCCTGGATTATTGGTTTAGTACTTCTTGTATTAACATTTATCACCGCGATCATTAAATACAAAAATTCAGGTTATGCGATTATAGATGACGAACTTTCGATCAGTAATGGTGGTTTACTATCAATGACTACAACATATATCAAAGAGCGTAATATTATAAGTTTAAGTGTCAAGAGTACACCGTTTATGAATAAAGCAGATTTACGCAATATTGAAGTTGATGTGGCTGCAGGGATGCTAGGGAGTACGACCGCCCTTAATTTTATAGAACGAGATGATGCGGCACATATATATGAATGGTTTATGGCGAAGGAGCGTACTGAATATGAAACAGATGCATAAAAGTAGTATAAAGGTCATGCAGGTCATGCGCATGGGTGCGTTCATTCAAGTAATGATATTTACGTTTATCATTGCAATATTTTACTGCGTTACGTGGTACTTTGCGCTGCCAATTTCAAAGGTTGTATTCATCATATTGGCAGCGCTGCTGTTACTCGACATCTTATGGTATATAGTGTTAAAGCCAATCTTAATTTATGACTCAAACTACTATGACGTTGGGGATGATGAGATTGTGTTATTAACAGGGATCTGGAATAAGGAGGAATTGATTGTACCATACGTTAAGATTCAAAATGTTGAAACTGAGCAAGGACCAGTAATGAAAAGGTATCATTTAAAATCATTGACTGTGCATACAGCTGAGAACGGTCTTTCGATACAGCTTATTCATGAAGATGAAGCATCTATACTTAAAACATTGATCAATCAAAAAATGAGAGAAGTGGAGAACGATGATAAAGGGGATAGGGACAGATATATTAGAAATCAGCAGGATGAGTCAATATATTGATAATGACAAGTTTTTAACGCGTATATTACATCCTGATGAACGCGAACGATTTGATACGTTCCAATCTGAAAAAAGAAAAGCTGAGTATCTAGCTGGCCGTTTCTGTGTGAAAGAAGCGTATGCTAAAGCACTTGGAACAGGAATTGGCAAACTTTCTTTTCATGATATATGTTGCTTAAATGATGCGGCAGGAAAACCATATATAAAAGGTAATACGAATGCGCATGTCAGTATTGCACATACAGATACAATTGCCACAGCCTATGTTATTGTGACAAATGGAAATGTGATACTATAGATGTATTATAAATAGAGGTGAGCATATGAGTGATAGGTATTATCGTCCGACATTTGTAAACGTCAATCTAGACGCAATCCGCAGTAATTTTAAGGATATAGAAAAGCTGCATCCAAATAAGACAGTAATTGCGGTAATTAAAGCGAATGGTTATGGATTAGGTTCAGTTAATATTGCAAAGTATTTGATGGCATCAGGAACTGAGTTTTTTGCAGTTGCTACACTTGATGAAGCGATAGAACTCCGAATGCATGGTATTAAAGCAAAGATTTTAGTGCTTGGCGTAGTAGACCCCAAACATATCAGGCAGGCTTCCAGACATCGATTAGCTCTTACTGCACCAGATGCAAAGTGGGTTGAAGATGCAAGTCGTTATATAGAGGCGGAAGATAAGCCGGTCTGGCTGCATATAAAAGTGGACAGTGGAATGGGGAGAATTGGTGTGCAGACAAAGCAGGCATATGATGCGGCTGTCAATAAAGTGGCTGCAGTTGAGCAATTTATCTTCGAAGGTGTGTTTACACATTTTAGTTCTGCAGATGAGGATAATACGCTTACGGAATGTGCGTATGATAAGTTCCTCGGCATTATTAGTGACAATAAGCCACAATATATCCATTGTCAGAACAGCGCAGCAACATTGCGCTATGACTGTTCAGAATGTAATGCTGTAAGATTAGGTATTAGTCTTTATGGTTATTATCCGTCCGAATTTATTAGAGCTGTCAGTAACGTGAAGCTACAACCAGCAGTGCAGCTGGTCTCTACTGCTTGTTTCATTAAAAATATCAAGTCGGGTGATACGGTAAGCTATGGTGCTACTTACACTGCGCAAAGCAACCAAGTTGTTGCAACGTTCCCGATTGGGTATGCTGATGGTCTGCCTCGTGCGATGCAAGGTTATAATATAAATTTAGAAGGTACTGAAGTTCCGATTATCGGTCGCGTATGTATGGATCAGATGATGGCACGCGTACCAGATGATACACCATTAGGTGCACAATGTATCATAATTGATGATAACGCTGATAGCAATCAGTCATTAGAGCGTGTTGCACAACAACTCGGGACAATTACTTATGAAGTGCTTACATCTTTAAGTCGCAGGCTACCGAAACGTTACTATATCGCAGATGATGTAGAAGTATATAATGAACTTATGAAATAACTGTTGTCATTTAATCGCTTTTTGATAAAATGTAAGTAATCGGACGATGGAGGTAAAGATATGAGCCAGAAGCTAGAACAAATGCTGATAGAAGGTTATCAATCAATGGCAGAGATAAATTTATCGATAGCATCAGAACATTATGTATTAGAATGTGAAGTTACTGATAACTATCAGACATATACCTTTGATGGTGAATAGATGAAACGCGGAGATGTTTATTTAGCTGATCTGTCACCAGTGAAGGGGTCTGAACAAGGCGGTAAACGCCCCGTCGTTATTATTCAGAATAATATTGGGAATAAACATAGTCCTACAGTGATTGTAGCAGCAATTACTGCAAAGATTAATAAGGCGAAAATCCCCACCCATGTTGAAATTGGCAAGACAACGCATCGCTTAGAAAAGGATTCGGTAATACTGCTGGAACAAATTAGAACCATTGATAAGAATAGGTTGATTGATCATTTAACTGTGCTTGATAAGGCGAAGATGAAAGAAGTGGATACTGCACTTATAATTAGTTTGGGTTTATCAATCGATAGTGAATAGACTTTAGGAAATACCTAAAGTCTTTTTTTGTGAAAGGGAGGGAATGGGATGCGTCAAATTGAAAAGATAGTTTCAAGATATATTGATATATTGGAGACATATATTACGACACGTGATGAAAAAGATCTAGAACCATTACAAGCATTGAGCTTTGAGGCAATCGAACTCGATATCTCTCCAGAAGAAATTGTGATGCTGCATAAAGATTTAATTAATGAGAAATCATATAGTGCAATCGAACAACAATATGGTATGGATGTTCTTACAGAAATGATTATAGGGTTCGGATTTACGTATCGAGATTATAAGGCGCTCGTTAAAGTGATGGAAGCACACGACAAAGAGATGGATGTAGCGGCAAGTCTTCAATCAACAATGTTGAAGACCCAGATACCGCATCTGAATAAGATTGAAATTGGTGCAATCAGTGTCCCGGCTCACCGAGTTAACGGGGACTATTTTAATTTAATCGACCATAAAGATGGGACGATGAGTTTCGCAGTAGCTGATGTTATCGGTAAAGGGATTCCTGCTGCACTTGCCATGAGTATGATTAAATTTGGAATGGATTCGTATGGTCATTCCCAGTTGCCAAGTGATGGCTTAAAGCGACTGAATCGCGTAGTCGAGAAGAATATAAACCAGAACATGTTTGTGACGATGTTTTATGGATTGTACGAAGAAGTGAATAATAAATTTTATTATGCATCTGCAGGTCATGAGCCGGGTCATATATATCGAAGTAAGACTGATAGTTTTGAAGAGTTGTCTGCACGAGGTCTTGTACTTGGCATACATCCTTCTACACGCTATGACCAAGAAGAAATCGATATCGAAATTGGAGATATGGTCATTGTATTCACGGATGGTGTTTCTGAAATACGTAAGTTAGATGGAGGGTTTATTAATACGAGTGAATTATTAAGTCTAATTGGTAAGTATAAGGACTTGCATCCACAAGATATCGTGCAAATTGTATATGAGGAGCTTCTGAAGATTGGAGATCCTAAGAAAAAAGATGATTTAACGATATTAATCATAAAAAGAATAAAATAACGGTTTATAATTTTTAGTTTTGGGTATTTCTAACAGAGAATATACAAAAAATAATATCTCATAAAGTAGGGAGAAAAGCTATGAATTTAAAGATAGATACAACAGAGCACGACGCTTATTATGAAATTAATGTAGCGGGTGAACTGGATGTTGCGACTGTACCAGAATTGCAAGAAGTTTTAATTCCAATCAGACAGCAAGGGACACATGATATTCATCTACGTATTGATGAAGTAACTTATATGGATAGTACAGGACTAGGTTTATTTGTTGGAACGTTGAAAGAACTTAATAAAAATAATAAAGAGTTATATGTATTAGGTGTGAACAAACGTATAGAAAGATTATTTGACATCACTGGTTTAAAAGATTTAATGCATGTAAATCAACCGGTGGAGGGGTAATTTTATGGAAAGATATGATTATGTTGAAATGAGATTTCCTGCAACTGCAGAATACGTAGGGCTTGTCCGTCTGACATTATCAGGGATATTAAACCGTGCGGGTGCAAACTATGACGAGATAGAAGATACAAAGATTGCAGTAAGTGAAGCGGTAACAAATGCTGTTAAACATGCTTATAAAGATGATGTTCAAGGAGATGTGCTCGTTGGTTATGTTATCTTTGATGATAAAGTAGAGGTTATTGTATCTGATTCAGGTACAAGCTTTGATTATGAACGTACGAAATCAGAACTTGGACCATATGAAGAAAATGAGAATATTGACTTTATACGCGAAGGTGGCCTCGGCTTGTTTTTAATCGAGTCATTAATGGACGAGGTAAACGTAAAGAAAGACAGTGGTGTCACAATTAGTATGACGAAGTATATAACGGAGGAGCAGGTGTAGCCTGATGGGTAGTGAGAATTATAATGATGTAACACCAGAGGAGATTAATGCATGGATTAAGTTATATCAAGATACCCAGGATGAATTTGCACAGAAAGAACTTGTACTGCACTATCAAAAACTAGTTGAGTCGTTAGCATATCGGTACTCTAAAGGACAAAGTCATCACGAAGACCTTGTACAAGTAGGTATGGTAGGATTACTTGGTGCAATAAATAGGTTTGATGTTACCTTTGAGAGAAAGTTTGAAGCTTTTTTAGTACCTACAGTAATCGGAGAGATTAAACGCTATTTACGAGATAAGACATGGAGTGTTCATGTTCCGCGTCGCATCAAAGAAATTGGACCGAGGATTAAACGTGCTACAGATGAATTAACGAATGAACTTGGACGGTCGCCTAAGATTATCGAAATCGCGCAGCGCATAGAAGCAACTGAAGAAGAAGTACTTGAAGCGATGGAGATGGGCCAAAGTTATAATGCGTTAAGTGTGGACCATTCAATTGAAGCGGATAAGGATGGCTCAACAGTTACATTGCTTGATGTAATGGGTAATACTGAAGAAGGTTACGACTTGACCGAGAAACGTATGATTCTTGAGAAAGTGTTACCAATTCTTTCAGATAGAGAAAGAGAAATCATCCAATGTACATTTCTTGATGGCCTGAGTCAAAAAGAAACGGGTGAGAAGATAGGCTTAAGTCAAATGCATGTCTCACGTCTACAGCGTACCGCTATTAAGAAATTAAGAGATGCGGTACAAAATAGTTAATATATAACAAGCTGGAACGCACTGTTTCACCTTGTTTTTTATGTTAAAATTAACATATGATTTCAAGGAGGAAGCTATGGAACAACATGTTATTAATTTAATTCTAGAGAAATTACCATACAAGAAAGAGCAGATTACTTCTGTATTGAAGTTACTGGAAGAGAAAAATACTGTACCGTTTATTGCGAGATATCGTAAAGAAGTAACAGGTGGACTAGATGAAGTGGAAATAAAAGACATTGAAACAGAATACCGCTATATGGAAAACTTGCAGAAGCGAAAAGAAGATGTTGTGCGTTCGATTGAAGAGCAAGGGATGCTTACAGATGAATTAAAGAAAGAGATAATGGAACAGACGAAACTGCAGCGTGTGGAAGATCTATACCGCCCGTTTAAACAGAAGAAAAAGACACGTGCCACAGAAGCGAAGCGTAAAGGATTAGAACCTTTAGCGAAATTAATGCTTAATTATGAAGAGGTTGATAAAAAAGCTAAAGATTTTATTACAGAAGAAGTCGCTACTGTTGAAGAAGCGATGAATGGTGCGATTGATATTATTGCAGAGATGATTTCTGATGAACCGAAATACCGTGCATTTATTTTAGGTTATGTTGAAAAAAACGGTGAAATTACAACTTCAAAGAAGAAAAAGGCAGAGGATGAAAAAGGCGTATTCGAAATGTATTACGAATATAGTGAACGTATCAATAAAATTGTGCCGCATAGAATACTTGCCATAAATCGCGGTGAAAAAGAGGATGTACTTAAAGTAGATATCTCGGTTGATGAAACGGCGATTGTTCGCTACTTAAGAAAACAGATGATGGAGCGAGAAAGTATATACATAGCCCGTGCAATTGAAGAAAGTTTAAAGCGATTAATCCTACCTTCTATTTATCGAGAAGTTCGAAATGAATTAACGGAGAAAGCTGAATCACAAGCGATTGAAATCTTTTCGGTAAATTTAGAGAATTTATTATTGCAGGCACCATTAAAAGGTAAGATGATTCTTGGGTTAGATCCAGCATATCGTACGGGGTGTAAGCTAGCGGTTATTAATCCGTTTGGTACATTTGTTGAGAAGAGCGTAGTATATCCGCACCCTCCAGTTAGCGAGAAAGGAAAAGCGAAGAAAATCGTATTGAATTTAATAAAAAAGCATAATGTTGAGCTGATTGCAATCGGTAACGGCACGGCAAGCAGAGAGTCAGAGCAATTTATCGCTGAAATTATTAAAGAAAATAAATTAGAGACGAAATATATCATCGTAAACGAAGCAGGTGCATCTGTATACTCTGCAAGTGATCTCGCACGAGCTGAATTTCCGGACTTACAGGTAGAAGAACGAAGTGCAGTATCCATTGGTCGTCGTGTACAAGATCCGTTATCTGAACTTGTAAAGATTGATCCAAAGTCAATTGGGGTGGGTCAATACCAGCATGATGTGAATCAGAAATCGTTAAATGAAGCACTGACATTCGTGGTAGAAACTGCGGTGAATAAAGTTGGAGTTAATGTGAATACAGCATCGGCACCATTATTACAGTATGTATCAGGTTTATCTAAAAGCGTAGCAGAAAACATCATCACCTATAGAATTGAGAACGGACCAATAAAACATCATAAAGAAATTGCGAAGATTCCAAGACTCGGCAAGAAGACGTTTGAACAAAGTATAGGTTTTATGCGTATACCTGATGGAGAGGAACCACTTGATAACACAGGAATACATCCCGAAAGCTACAAGGTGACATACGAATTACTAAAAAAACTTTCTTTAACTGCAGAGGATCTAGGAAGTGATAAATTAAAAGAAAGTATCAATAAAATAGATGTGCACAGTACAGCAGATGAACTTGGTGTCGGTGCACCGACACTCGAAGATATAATTACAGCGTTGATGGCGCCAGGAAGAGATCCACGTGAAGACTTTGAGACGCCATTACTTAAATCTGATGTGCTTTCTATAGAAGATTTAAGAAAAGGGATGAAATTATCAGGTACGGTCCGTAACGTTGTTGATTTTGGAGCGTTTGTTGACATTGGTGTGAAGCAGGACGGCCTTGTACATATTTCTAAGCTCTCTGACCGTTTCGTAAAGCATCCGACAGATGTAGTATCCGTTGGTGATATTGTTGAAGTATGGATAGAAGATATTATGCATGATAAAGGTAAGGTTGCACTTACAATGATTAACGCTGATGGAAAATAAAGCACTGCAATCACTTGTACAGCGTATTTCTCTTGAATACTTTAATAAACCATTTCTACATCAAGCAGTATTTAATAACAGACTACGCACGACAGGCGGGCGCTATATGCTTCAAAACCATAACATAGAAATTAGTATGAAGCAGTTTGAAGCGTATGGTGAGGAAGCCATCATTGACATTATTAAACATGAGCTTGTGCATTATCATCTTCATATAGAGGAAAAAGGTTACAAGCATCGTGATAGAGACTTTAAACAGTTAGCACAACAAGTGGGGGCACCTCGTTTTTGCAATCCTTTGCCGGATGTACATTTTAAATACCTTTATACATGTAAAAGCTGTAATAATGAATTCCCCAGAAAGAGGCGTATGTCGATCCATAAATATCGCTGCAAGTGTGGTGGACAGTTGAAAGAAATATTAAATTGAAAGCAAGAATGGTCTAAATTTGGGTGGATATTACTCAAAATTAGACCTTTTTCTATCTTAGGAGAGGTAAGATTTACACTTTGAAATTTTATTATAAAATAGTGTTGACTTTATTATTAAAACATTATAAGATTAATATCGTTGTTGAAACACGGCCCCTTGGTCAAGCGGTTAAGACACCGCCCTTTCACGGCGGTAACACGGGTTCGAATCCCGTAGGGGTCACTTTTAATAATTAACACTCTTAATAACAAATTAATAAAGTTAAAAAAACTTTTAAAAAGTTGTTGACTTATTAATGAATACGAGATATAATAAATCTTGTCGTTAAAAGAGAAAAGCAAGCGAAACATGCCAACGCGCGATCGTGGCGGAACGGCAGACGCGCTAGGTTGAGGGCCTAGTAGGAGTATTCCTGTGGAGGTTCAAATCCTCTCGGTCGCACTTACTTTTAACTAATTATATATGCGGGTGTAGTTTAGTGGTAAAACCTCAGCCTTCCAAGCTGATGTTGTCGGTTCGATTCCGATCACCCGCTCCATTTACTTTTATGAATGAGAAATGAACATTGAAAACTGAATGACAATATGTCAACGTTAATTCCAATAATTTGAGTGATTAAGTTCACTCCCAAGAGTGATTGCCTCAAGC
>NZ_PPRM01000035.1 GCF_002902665.1 Macrococcoides caseolyticum | reverse complement strand
TCTGAAGTCGTTCAAATTCATGCTGAGATGCCTGAAATTCTTCTGTCAGCTTTTTAATCGCATTCAATTCTACAGCACCAATATAGGGTTCACGTGCTAAAGCTTTTAAAGCACGTGTCGACTGATTCATATTGTTCCCCACCCTACTGATCTCTCCGGATAATTTTGAAAGTGGTGGTAAGATACTCTGAATATCCTCTGACTTCATCAGTGGACGATGAATCTTCCCTCCTAATGCCCGCGCCTTTAAATATGATGTGATGTTCAAGTTGGCACTTGAAGCTGTACCAGCGATCACATCATATTCATCTGCGTTCACTCGGAAAGAAATAATCTTTGATTTTTTCTTTGCCTCGCTCACTTGTTCGTCCCTCCATTCTGTAAAAAATAGCTCATATTCATTCGT
>NZ_PPRM01000034.1 GCF_002902665.1 Macrococcoides caseolyticum | reverse complement strand
ACTCCTTATGTTTTCTTTGGTCGGAAATACATATTGAGTTTAGCACAGAAGGCTTTTTTAGTTGTCTAGCTTAATTTTACAATCGACGTTTATATAATTTTTTAGTTTTCAGACTAACAATAAAGTTTCACTATCAGCTGAAGCTGATGTTCAACTAGCCTAATGATGCAAGGAATCACTACGTTCAACAAGTTGCCCTTGCATCATCAGTACCTTACTGTTATTTCTGAACTATAAAAATTAATAACATAAATATATAAATGCACAAGTTCGTGTATTTGAAAAAAGGAGCGTACCATAATGACAAAAATTAGTTTAAAAAATTTGAGAAAAGAGATACCCCAAGAGATGATTCCAGGAAATTTTGTAAGAGGGAAAGAAATCGTGTTCACTTATCTGATAGTTAGTGAAGTTGAAGGTGAATACTATGTATATACTTATGAGAAAGGACAAGGATATACGCATAAATCATGTACACCTCCGTTTGAAACATTGAAAGACGCTTTAGTTGAATATCAGATGAAGGAGCTTCAGCTTAAAGGATGGTAGTGTATTGTTATGCAGTAAATAATATAGATAGATATCCCTTATCTATTGAATGGATGTGAAAAAATGAGATTAATGTTTTTTGGAATAATGATGGTTCTAAGTATATTAGCATTTATAACGATTGGTCCTTCAGGTGTTCTAGGTATATTAATAATAGGTGTGATGTTTATATTATTGCCAGGTGTCGTCATAGCTGCATTAAGATTGATATGGTTATTGTTTTCAGGATGCTTAGTGTGGATCGTAGTATTTATTATATTCATTATACTTTTACGCATATTCATGATGTTTTAAAATATGTTTTATGTTTAATATATTATGTTTTATATTTTATGCTTTATGCTATAATAAAATCAAGTAACTATAAGGAGTGATAGTATTGGGTAAAGTAATTAGCATCAATAACTTTAAAGGTGGTGTCAGTAAGACTTCAACAGCATGTTTACTCGCTTATGTCTTATCTGAAAAAAGAAATAAAAAAGTATTAGTCGTTGATTTTGATCCCCAGGCAGATGCAACAGAACTTCTACTTAGAACATTCAGAAAAGATATGTTAGAGGATGTTGCTGGTTTAGAGAAATTATCTATTTATAAAGGTATCACTGAAACAAATAGAAAAGCAATCACTATTAAATTGAGTGATAATATGGATCTGATTCCAGCAGATTTTAACCTAGTAGGCTTACCATATCATTTAATTCAGCTAGATAGCTATCAGAAGGTAAAAATTCTAGATGAATTTTTAAAAGGTGTTAGAAAAGAGTATGATTTAATCATTATCGATACACCACCAACAATTTCAGATTTTAGCAATAATGCTATATACGCATGTGACTATTCATTAATTGTGATGCAGACACACAGAAGATCGTTCAGAGCAGTTGATAAGTTTGCAGAACACTTAGTAAAGTTTAGAGATGCTTATAAAAATAAATTTGAAATTCTAGGAATTGTACCTGTTATGTTCTCAAAGCAGACGAAAACAGATATGACGACATTAGAAGATGCGACTGCTACATATAAGGAACACGTTTTTGAACATATCATCAAACATATGGAACGCGTGAAGTACTGGGATGAATATGGCATTACTGAAGAAGATCATTGGGATAGAAAGACGATTCAAGAATATGAGAATCTTACAGACGAATTCTTAGAACGTTTAGAAAAAATGGAGGCGAAGTAATATGAGTTTATTAGATGATTTAAAGAATAATAAGGAACATTTAAGAGAAAATCCACTTGCGAATAGAGAAATGCAGATAAAAAAGATTGCAGCTACTTCTATAAAAGTAACTGGAGATACACATGCAAAACTTACGGCACTAGATCAAATCTATGTAGATATGAATAAAGCAGAGCTTGTAGATTTCGCATTATCGAAGCTTGCAGACAAGTTAAAAGGTGAAGACAAGGAAACATACGAAAAAGTTTATGAAAACAGCATAGACCAGAAGATAGATTTAGCTCGTAGAAAAGGCTTATTCTAGGGGGTTTCAAAGAATATAAACATAAAATATTATTTATGTTTTATGTTTTATGCTAATAAAAATTAACGTTTTACAACGCTTGTATATTTGTGTATTCTAAATATAAGCAATATAACAACTTCATATCGATTGAAACAATTTTCTTCTTATAGCTTCTTGGGCCTGGGAATCCAGGAAGAAATCTAAAGTTTGCTTGGTAACCAAACTTTAGACCATAAGAAAAAGAGAGGATTTTGGGAATCCTCTCTTTATCGAAAATTTGATCAATAGTCAGCCTGCCCAACAAACAAACGCAAACAAGCAAACCAATGGTTATTTAATATTTGTTACTTATTATTATATAATTGTTTGGGCAGACTGACAAGATGTTTGCACAAATTTTATAGGGATTAGTGTATTTTCTTTGACCTACCCTGATTTATGCTACCGTCTTTTCCTCTGGAATATTGATCATACGTTTCTTTCATGACAATATTCGAGGAAAGGATAGGTAGCTTTTTATGTATGGAGAAAAACTGAATATGCTAGAAATCTTTGAGAAGATGACGAATGGGGGACTATCTGTAAAGCGTCCTAAAGGGTCAAAGTTCGCATTCAGTGAGCCTGTTTCTGTCTTCAGACCTGGAAAAGTGATTGGTATCAATACAAAGTCAGGTCTGAAAGGTGCAAAAGGCTTAATCATCGGCTCAGTAGAGGCATTAGTAGATAATCATAAGACGTTTACTCATATTACGCCAAATGTATTTCGTTCAGCGAAATATATTGGTGATGATAAGGTAATAGGTCATAGAGAAGATAACTTAAAACAGATAAATGCATTTGTAATTGATATTGATGGGATTGATAAAAACAAGGTAAAACGTACGGATATCGTATTCAGAGGGATGGAAGCAGGTTTACAGCCAACAATCATTCTAGATACGCCTAACGGTTACCAGGTACAGTATTATCTTAAAAACCCAATCTTTATTAAAAAGAATGATAATAAAGCAGTAAAGATGGCAAAGAGAATCAGCATGAACCTCAGAGAACACTACAGACAGGTGTTTGAAGAAGTTGACATGGCATGTAATCACTTTGGATTCTTCAGATGCCCAAAAGAGGAAAATATTTTGTCATACAGCCCGAACTCAATTCATTCATTAGACCAATTTATTGAGTTCTCTATGGAGTTTGAAAAGTTAAATATCGAGAGTAGAAAATTGACTAAAGATACAGCAAAGGTCTATGATTTCGCATCTCTACGAAGCATTCATGAACCATGGTTTCACATGCTTATTAACTGTACCCACATTAAGGGGAGTAACGGACAGATCGGACGTGACAATGCAATATTTACTATGAGCCTTCAACTCTATGCTGGAAAAGTTGAAAAAGAGGAGGCTCTGTTAATGATGCAGAAATTTAACAGTAATCTTGAAGAACCATTAGACGAAAATATTGTTGTACAGAAAGTAAACAGCGCTTATTCAGGGCAATATAAAGGTGCTAAAAAGCAATTTATTGACCTATTATTGTATACTTGGTGCGAAATTACAGACAATGACAAGAACAATTACTTCTTCAGACACCATGCAAAGCCAAGAGAAGAGCGTGAAAGATCTCATTGGTATGAGTGGGAAGGGGATATGATTCGTTTTATCAATGAGAATGCGGAAAAAGGTAAGGTTGTAATGCGTCCTAAAGAGGTTATAAGTGCGTTAAACATACCAAGATCGACCTACTATGATGTCCTGAAGCTAACTAAAACAGTATTAATAAGCAAAGAAGGAAGTAAAGTTGTACTTGCAACAAAAGCATCCCTATACAACTATATTCAGACATTAATCGAACAGAATAAGAACCTGAAGGCTCAATATCGTATGTATTTAACAAAAGTGATGCCTTATTTAAACCTGCAAGAAAAAGAACAGATTATCAGACATTTTACAATCGCCAGTGATGGGTTGAAACACGATGAAATCAACGATTTAGGTGTAAAATTAGAATAAAATATATTTTGTCCGTTGTCCCTTACATAAATATATATTTATATAGACTTGTGTAGTTATATATTATGAAATATATCTAAATATATTTTCGACTTTATACGAACGTTTGTTTGTACGAACATACGTTTGTGTTTTGGGAGCATTTATGTTAATCTTGTTAATGTAAAGAAAACAGTTGTATTCCCAGTATATTCTAGTATCATAGTTACCATAAAAAACATTTTAGAATAAAATTATACATTATGCTATTCATATATATAGCTTATTTGGTATAATAGTATTATAACTGATGGAGGAAATGCCTATGAAAAAGATTGTTATTGGTGGTCTATTAGGATTGTCATTAATATTAACTGCATGTGGATCTAATCAGGAAGGTGATGCTGCATTGAAGGGTAAAACCTTTGAAGCAACACAAGGAGGAGATAATGAATATCTCTTAACTTTCAGAGATGATGGTACATTGCAGGTAAAAGAGAACGGTAACTTAGGTAGAACAGATGAAGGTGAATACAAGGTTTCTGAGGAGAAATCAAAAGATGGTTATTACCATGTTACTTTTGATAAATTAAAAGCAGGATATATAGATCAGACACCTGATGCAGGATATTGGGCTTTAGATAAAGATAATAACAATAATCTTGTTTTAAGATACGTTGATGAAGATTGTCGGAATGTAACTACAGATAATCCAGATGCTGAGTGTAAAGTTTTTATGCCTTTTAAAGAAAAAGGTACAAATGATGAATTAGATGATTCAGAAGATGTGTATTTAAAAGAAAAATAAGTTGCGTTATATAAATTAAATTTTATATAAATTTTTTAATTGTGGAAAAACTTTGGTGTATTATGTTGACTTAAAGATAAATGTAACTTATTATCGAATATAACAAAACCTGTTTTTTGACAATTAAAAAAGGGGACGGACGGATAAGTGTACCACCACTTATCTATCCTGATCACCAACAGCTACTGGAAATAGCTATTGGCTTATCCCCTCTAAATCCTGTGCTACAAATACTATAGATTACGGCTATAATATTTGTTATGCACAGTATCTCAATAATAAACTATAACTGTGTTTTATTCAATACAGTAAATCTGTATTGTATGACGTTCTGTCTACAATTATAGATTTATAAACCTTACTTCTTTCTTTACGTTGTTAATAAGAAATAGAGGGGAGGGGTTATTAGTTTATGATAAAGATGAATTTAGAGGATAGAGGACTTGCTGATAGCTGAAAATAGCTGTTGGTGGGTCCTCTTTTTTAGTTGTCAAACCAGGCAGCGTTATTCCCATACAGTCAATTAATCATTCCCAAAGTGATTAATAAAAAGGAGTTGTTGATTATGAAAACAGCAAATATTAATACAAGAAAATTTAGATTGATGTATAACTTTAATCATATTGTCGATATTACAGAATTAGAAGAAAACGGTTATATGTTCAGAACTTTTAGTAATGAGGATTATGTAAACGTTGGAAATGGTATTGTGATTAGAAGACATAGAGATAACAACAACTTTTTAAATAATACTGTAAGAATGTTACCACTCGCTGAGTTACTCAGTCAGATCAAGACAGTAAGAAATTTACAAGGTCAGATTATTTATAAGAGACCGAATCGTGACAGACATATTAGAAAAGTGAACTATGTAAAAAAAGATAGATTGAAAAATTCTTAAGAATCAATTCTAGCAGATTGATTTGTGAATACATTCAAAGTGATGTAGACACAATATAGTACTTTGACAACTAAATAACATGACTCTGTGTTCATTCTTTAACTTCTAAGGATGATGAGCTGGAAACAGCCACATAAAAGCGAAAATGCTAGTGTAGAAGAAGGTCTATAAATTGAGTTACTCATTAGGGTAACAGTTATCGTTTATCTAAAAAGCGTTCATCCTCATATTAGTTTGCCAGGATCTGAAAAGGGAGCAAATCTTGTCATTGCGATAATCGAAAGTAGCGATGTTGATATGTAAGGTTTAGAATTCAAAGCCATAAATTCTATAGAACAGACCTAACAAAGTAAAATAATTTTTATCATAATGAGACTTATAAGTGTTCACAAATCAATCTGCTAGAAAATATAAATAAAATAAAGTATGGAGATGATGTAGTTGCAAAATAATGATATTTCAGAGGATATTTTAAAGGAAATGAAGCTACAAACAGAAATATTAAAAGAAATAAAAGAAACTCAGGATTTAATAAAGTCTGAGCTTCTTAGAAAATTAGAAATGCGTAAAAATAGTCATTTGAACCTAAGGAATTGATATGCTATCAATGGAGCTCATGGAAATTGTTAAGAATGTTAAAGATTCATATGAATCTTCTGAATATCTTATTTGAACATTCGTTAGCACTAAAATATCAGAATTAACTTGATCTAAATTGATTCTATCCATAACAGTTTCAAATATATTTTCTCTTGCGGAAAAATCAGCGTTTTCTATGTCGAAATAATCACCTGTTATTAATTGTCCTCCAACATTTAATAACAATTTCAAATTTTCGTTGTGAGCTACTTTACAATAGTTTTCTACTATTTGTTTATTCATAATTACCACCTCCTTGTGATAATTATATCAATAATTCAAATAATGATTGCTTAAGGTAGTTAAATAAATTTTTAAAAAGAAAGGAATTGATAATTATGAAAGAAATGTATTTAGAAGATATATCTGAAATTAAAAATGCTGTATCAACTTTGCTAGATAGATTTTAAATGACAAAATACTAAATAATAAAAGCAATTATGATTACAGGTTGAGTTATGCATGATAATCATTATAATGCTTATATTAATCATATTCTATTTGCTGTATAAAAAATTATTGTCTTCAGGAAAAACTTTTAACATGTCGATATGAATTAGAAAGAACAATGAATATTATAGATAAAGCAGTAAAAGAGGGATTTAAAGTCAATTAATGATTTTAAATCCCTTTTTTTATTAGGAGGTGAATATATGGTATGAAACTAAATGGAGTTGTAAATATTGATTTGCAAGAACGATTCCAGAGTATACGGTCAAACAAGATGTTTACTGAAAAAATGGCTGTTAGTATGACTACATGGAATCGTTTTGAAATTGTGATGGTCTGTAGTAGAAGTAGAAAAGATATACATATCGTTGTAGATCAGATGTATAAGAGACATACGTGTCAGCGCAGCGACTATGCGAATTATTTATGGAATAAAAGTGGATTTAATAATAAGAAGAAAATATAAATAATAGAAATGGGAGGTGCAGTAAATGAATATCAATAAAGCGAAGTTCATTGATAAAAATACTACATTTTATTTTGATCCACCTTTAGAACGTAGAATGAGACAACTAAATATATCAGACAATGAAGATATTAATAAAATTATTACACTTTGTCCTCGTTTATATATCAACCATTTAACATTTGATTTGAATATAAAATCAAGATCTAGTGATTTTGAAATTAAAGTTACTTCTTTAAAAACACAAAAAGAGTATTTAAAAGCAAATAAGTTTAAGATTATTACGCCTTATCCTAATAAAAGATATTTATGTGCTGGAACATTAATTAATCGTAAAGTAAAAGAAGGTATATCATTTGTACCAGATGATGAAGATTTTTCACCATATGATGACTTTATTAATAGAATTAACTGCAAAGAATTTAATGTTATAGAAAGAAGCAAATCTTCATTATATGATAATATTTTTGTTTCTAAAAAAGATGATGATGATAGAAAGAATAGGGTTGATGATTATAATAAAGAATTAAAAGAAAAATATGAAATAGCTCGATATAAAATAACAGAGTGCTGGAAACTTAAAGGTAGATATGAACAATATGATGAATTAGTATCAAATGGGTTAGAAATTAATTATTTTATTTATGTACTTAGATATAAAAGAGAATATATACAAAATTTTATTTCCAGTAAACCTATTTTAGAAGTAGCAACAGCAAGTGATTCATATCAATCAAATGTTAAAAATACAATTTTGGGTCATGTTTATCAAGATAAACTAACAACAAGTGTAAACATATATGATGATGAAGTTATGATTCAAGAGATGATTCTAATACCAATTAATCATAATGATTTAGAGTTTTTTAATTATGAAGAACAGATATACAAGATTAATCATCGTGAACTTAGTCATAAGCTTATAAGTATGGTACCAATATTTGAATAAAAAGCCCTTAGGATAATTATTATTGATTCTAAGGGCTATTACTATTGAAAGGAGTGGTGGTATTGGAAAATATCAACGAAAAAACAAATGATGCAATAAAATATGAAAGTATCAATAGATATAATATATTAACCAGGACAGAAGAAGATAAAAATATGAAAATAGCTGTCTCGTTTGGAGAAGATAATAATTTTTGGTTTAAAAATATATCTAAAGATAAAGTGACTAAAAAAACAAGTGATTCACTAATTTTAATTGATGATGAAACACAATTATTTTACGAACTGGAAAGACCGGTTAATTTTAATTAGAAATCAAATTTAAAATCTTTCTTATCAAATATATTATCTGTAAATACAGCAGTACATCGTCTTGATTTTAAATAATTAGTAGCTGAACTACCTAATATATCTAAACATTTTGCTTCTTGTTTAGAAGACATGTTAGTTCTTCGGTGTGTTTTGTAGTAAATATAGTTATCTTTGTTTCTAACTGTAGAATTAGTTTCAGCTAATATATTTCGTTTATTACTTATATATAATTGTTCTTGTAAGATATATTCTTTTAATCGTTCATAAAAAGGGTCAAATGATCTACTATTACCAATACCTTCAATTAATAACATAGCATGGGAAAGCATATCAGGATTCCATTGTTTATTAATATAAATGTCACCATTTGAGTACTGTCTATATATAATGTCTTTCATTATTCTTGCGTCAGGCATGTTGCAAATAATCGCAAAAAAGGATTATTTTTATATGTAGAAAGGCATATTCTTATTGCATAACCATTAAAAGTAAAATCGCCCATATAATAATTTTCATCTAATTTTTCAAAGTATTTATATACATCTGTATAGAGCATAAATGTCACCACCAATTAAATATTTTATTCCATTATACCCCAATTACAAATGTAACTGTAATTGGGGTTTTATTAATAAATACGAAAGGAGTAGCTAATATGAATTCCCCGCGAGCACCAACTGAATAACTGTTTTAAGGGACATAGCCATTAGGTAACGGAAATTACTTGATGGCTTTTTTATTATTTAAATTAGAGGAGAATATAGAATGAATAAAAATTTAGTAAGCAAGAAAAACAAGACATTAAAGGTACTTCTAGCAACAGGTGTTATCGCATCACCATTATTAGTATCACATCAGGTAGATGCTGCAAGTGCGACAACTGCACCTAAGGTAGAAGTACCAGGACCTGATACAGTTGCTGACGCAAAGTACGCAGTAATTGCGAATTTTAATGAAGATTCTACATTAACTTACAATAGTGTTGCAAAGAAATACATCAAAACGTTTACTAATGCAGATGGAACGCAGGGTTCATATATTGTCAATGTACCCGACACAGCTAAAGGTAAAATTCAAGCAACATATACAAATGTGGGAGATTTTAATGGTAAAAGTTTAGATTTGATTATTACGGTAACTGATTGGACAAAAACGAAGAATGTCGCAAGTGGTCAATATTTTGGTTTTGATGATAAGTCTGTCAGCTTTAATCAGGGTGGATATGACAATGTGTCATTGAATTATCAATATGTTTACAGTGGTACAACAACACCTGCAAAAGAAGTCACTGGTGGATATATGACATTTACGGACATCGATTCTGTACAAGGATTAGGATTTCCACAGTCAACAATGGATAAGATAGGTAACATTTATGTTTCAGAGGATACATGGTTAACAACTGAGACTAAAAATGGTACTACGTGGTTTACATCACCAGATAAATTATCATCACAGAAAGATCAATTTGCGATGCTGACAATGTTATTTAACGGAGACAGCTTTGATGTAACGTTTACAAAAGATTATAGTGGATATATAGAACTCCAAGATGGTGCCAACTATAAATTAGATTATACAGCAAGCGAACATGGGAATACATATGGTTATATCAATAAGAAACCTGTTCCAACAGAGTTACTTGTACCATATAAGACAGTGTCAGATAGCGATGAGAAAGATAAGCAGACAAATGTACTCAATCAGTTAAATGAAGATTTCACTTATACAATCAGTCATACAGTGCCAGATGAGTATGAAGACTTCTATTATAAATCTTATGAAATCAAAGATGCGATTGAACCTTCAATCAGTATTAAAGATATTAAAGTATTAGATCGAAACAATAAGGACGTTACATCATGGTTTGATAATAAGACATCAGGAAACAACCTTTCTCTAGTATCGAAAGCAGATATATTATCAAAACCTGAATTCTATAACAATACTTACAAAGTTGTAGTGACTTCAAAAATCAATAATGCTGTCGATTTGTCAAAATATTATAAGGATAGTAGTTTCAATATCCCGAATACAGCATCAGTAATCAAAGATGGTAGTGAAAAGAAAACTAATGCGACATCTACAGTATTTAAACCTAAAGCAACGACGATTGATAAATCAGTCATTGAGGCAGACGGTAAACAAGTAGATCAAACGAATATCAAACGTAGTACAGACTATAAATACAATGTTGATTTAGTTGTTACAGATAATCCGATGTTGAAATCACTTGTGATATCTGATGATCTGGTAGATGAATTAAACTATATGTCAGCAAAAGTATTGGATTCTACAGGTAAAGATATTACAGCTGAGGGTACATTAACGGTTGATGAAACGAAAGAATCTGTACAGTGGAAAGCAAAAGATGCGAAAAAATATGCAGGACAGAAATTAAAGTTAGAAATTACAGCACAAGTTAAGAAAGATGCTGATTTATCTAAATACACAGATAAAGATGGAAATTTCGTGATTCCTAATACAGCTGATGTAATTGTTGATGGAACAACGACATCATCAGATAAAGTAGATGTTACTGTATTAAAAGATCCATCTAAGACAGTTGTTAAAAAGTCAGCAAGCGATGATACGTTAGAAGTAGGTCAATCATATAGTTATTCAATAGAAACAACAGTTACTGATGACAAAAATGTTAAAGAAGTTATTGTTATTGATGACCTGGAAGATGTATTAGAGGCAAAATCAGCTAAAGTATTTGATAAAGATGGTAAAGATATTACAGCTGAAGGTACATTAACGATTGATGAAGAGAAAGAAATCATCACATGGAAAGCAAAAGATGGCAGTAAGTATATCGGTCAAAAATTAACATTAGCAATTGATACATTCATCAAGAAAGATGCAGATTTAAGTAAGTATACAAGTGAAGATGGCAAAGTAGTCATTCCAAATACTGCTAAAGCAATCGTTGGAATTGATAAAGATGGAAAAGTGGTAGAAGAAGAGATTGAATCTAATAAAGTGGATGTTACGACTACACCTAAAGTAGAGGAACCGACAACAGAAGCACCGACTACTGAGGAACCGACAACAGAAGCACCAACTACTGGAGCACCAACAACAGAAACGTCTACGACAGAAAAACCTGAATCAGTAGTTGTCCCAACGACAACTGAAAAACCTTCGGTAGAAAAGATTGAAAAACCACAAACTCAAAGTATCTTACCTCATACAGGTAGTAAGTCATTAGACTTTTTACTATATGCAGGTGCAGCAATCTCCTTATTTGGAGCAGTAGGATACTTCGTGTATCGTAAAAAATTTAGCGAAGAATAATAAGAAGTAATCAAGATCAGTACTTTTGTACTGGTCTTTTTTATATAAATTTATAGAAAGGAGATAAGACATTGAACTTAAGTACACAAGAGGTTAAAGCAATTGTAGAAAATGCAGGTTTAGACTTCAATCAGTTTAAACAAGACTGTACAAATGAATTACAGCTCGATTTCTTGAACAAAGGTAAAGTTTTTAAAGAAATTGAAAAAGATTATCAATCACAGAAAGCTTTAGAGCTCGTATTGAAAATCGCGACGGACAAAAAAAGCAATAAAAATACTATGGAAAAAACAGATGTATTAGAACAAAAAGATGATCAAACAAAAAACAATTAAAGGAGCAATAAGATGAATACAATATTAGATTTGAATTTACTAACATTATTAACAGTGTTAGGAGACTTCGATTTTAGTCATTTATTTATGTACAACGATGCTGTACAAAATATTATCGGAGGATTAAAAAAGCTATCAAATGCATTGAAATTAATTGGTATCGCATTAGGGGCAATTGGTGTCGCAATGGCAGGTTACCAGTTTATCTGGGGTGGTGCTAACGGTAGTCAACAAGGAAAGCAATATCTGTTAAACACTGCGATTGGTGTCGTTTTAATCGTAGCTGCTAAATCAATTATAGACTGGATCACAACTAATGTAACATTCTAATGAAAAGAGAGGATTTCCTCTCTTTTATTACTTTTTAAAAGGAGAATACAATATGTCAAATTTAAAAATATTTAAAGTAAAAGTTTCAAATTTACCAAAGGATAAAGATATAAATAAGGTTATTAATCTGACTTCAAAGAAGACTTATTATTTCAGTGAATTTAATGAAAAACTGAAGCTATTAAAAGAATCTGCTGATAAGAAAAATAAAGTATACACATTTGATATAGAGATAGTTGATTATGATGCACCTAACATTGTACATTTCATGTTAAATAATTATGCAATTACTAAAAATACTCCAGAATCAATCAAATCAATCATAGAGTATGAAGCCTTAAAAGATAGAAATGCAGAAGAAAAAGGTGTGTCTGAAGATTATAAAAAGCAATTTTTTGGGGCACTACAGGAATCAGAAGATTATGATGTAGCTACTAATGAAAGTGTAAAAAATGGAAAGCTAAAAAAAGTTAGTATATTCAGCAAGGTAAGTCCATTTAAAAAGAAACAATCTGAAAAGAATATAGAATTTAATGAAGAAGAACAGGATCAGCTGGAAGAATTAAAAGCTGATATGATTGCTTCTGCTAAATCTGATGAGTTACATAAAGAGAATGAAATTGTAAATTTATCTGATTCTCAGCTAAAGCAAAAAGATGCAGAAATTATTGAAAATGCAGTGAATGATGATAAATTATACGAAACAGAAGAATTAGAAAAAGAAAACTACGATAATAAACCTACTCATTTGAATGCTTCTGTAAATGAAACTGAGAATGAGATAAATTCAGACAATACGATTGAAATATATACTTCAAAGTCGATAGATGATGAAAAAATCATTGAATCAAATATTAATGAGATATCAGATAAATTTCAAGATGCATTAAAAAATGAGGTATCTGATGAAAAATTTAATATAGACGTACCACAGCTCAATATTGAGAAGCCTGATCTACAAAATATGAGTGAAATCGAAAGAGAAGAAATTATATTCTTAAATAAAAGAGAAGAAGAGAAACAGAAGTATTTGAAAAATCAATCCAATGCTTTAATAAATTCATTAAAAGAGAACTACTATAGTGGCTTAAAAGATATCCAGGACAAAATAGAGGAATACTATAAAGAAAATAAACCAGATTACAAAGAATACATTGATAATCTGATTAACGAACAAGCACCCCTAAATAAAGAGATTATTGACATCCTAAATAAACAGCTTGAAAAAGAAGATAATCTAATATTACAAAAAGATATGGATGACTTTAAAAAACAACATCAGACTAAGAAAGAAATGCTGAAAGAAAAAAGGGAGCTACGCTTAGCTGAAAAACGCAAAGAATTAAACGATGATAACGAAAAGTTAAAAGAGCGTGGCAAGAAAGATCTGGATAACGAACTTAATGAAAAAGTAGAAGCATTTAAAGCACAGCAGATAAAATTATTAGAGAATGAAATTTTAAAGCTTAAAGCGTCATTAGAAAAAGAATTAAACTATAACTTAATTAAATATGATTCTGAAACATTTAAAAATCTTTCATTACTACGTGTAGAAATCATTCAAAATAAGAATAAGAGTGATGAATTGAAACTTCAAAAAGAAAAGAATGACAACGAAAGAAAGGCATTAAAACTTGAAGAAGAACGTATTAATTTAGATATGAAACAAGCTGAAGCAGAAATTTCAAAAGCAAATGCCATAAAAGATGAATCAATTAAATCCGCAAATGATCTTGAAATAGCTAAGCAGAAGGCACTAGCTCGAAAACATGAACTACAGTTAAAGCAAGAAGAAAATCATCTAAGGAAGATTGCAGCTGAAGAAGATGCGAACAGATTAAAGCAACAAGAACTTGAACTACGTCAGACTGAGATGGAACTTTACAAAAAAGAAGACGAACAGATGAATAAATTAATTAAATCTAATTATCTTACTCAGATTATGCCAAACAAAGAGAAGGAAGAGGCATTTAATGTAGTAGAACCTGCATCAAAGCAGACAGATAATAAATTAGGTAAATTATTGACAAGTGCACTTATTGTTTCATTAATTGGAGGCACAGGTTATGTCGTAGCTGAAAATAATGGGTATTTTGACCGAGATAAAAACAATAAAGATAACCAAGAAATAGTTGCTAAAGATTCTGATGACAAAGAATATAAAATGCTTGTAAATAATCATGATTTTATAGAGGCGTATAAAGTTAACCCTAATAAAAAAGATGAGCTGAAAGATAAGGCTTTAGCTGAAAAAGATTTTATTGATGCAGTTGAATTAGCAAAACAGACAAATGATAAAGAATATTTAATAAGAGTTTATCTGGCTAACGGAAATACTGAAGATCTTATCAAGACATATCAGACCATGAGTTATGAAGAGAAATCAGAAATCAGCCAGGATGACTTAGAGAAAATGGCAAAACTATTTATTGATAAGGAAGATAAAGAAAGTACAAAAGCAATTCTTAAAGATATTAAAGATGAAAAAATAAAAAAAGAGATTGAATCACAATTATAGTAAAAGGAGAACCTATCATGACGATTATTCAAATACCAGTAAATGTTAAAGAGATACAAAGTGTTACAAGTTTAGAGAATGAAGAATCAATATTGTTACTAGTTGGATCAGTTGGTGAGACTAACAGAGATTATACATTTGAGTGGAAAAAATCGGTTGACGATAAAGACAGATTAGATAAATTAAAATCACTCATTAAATTATGTGATTATACATTAAATGTTGTGATTGATGTTTCAATTGTACGAAATGATGAAGGAAATTGTGAAATTGAATTCAATTTATACAATAGAATACCAATTATTGAAATTAAGACAGATATCAATAGTATTTTTAAAAGTGAAGGTGTAATGCTAGTCCAAAATATTCAAAAATCACCTGAAAATAAGGTAGTTACAAATCAATCTATTAATGATGAATCTAATGTAAATGTAGAAGATGAAATAGAACAAGAGGTAGATGCACCTAAAACCGAAACTAACTTAGTAAATGATATAGATGAAGTAAGTGAGCCTGATAAGGATAATGAAGATACATTAGAACAGCAGGATTTAAAAACTTCTTTAGATCAATCACTTCACGAGCTATATGATTCAGTATCTAAAGAGGAAATTAATACAGATGAATATAAAGAACAAGTAAAATCTTTTTCAAAAGCATTTATCAGAAAAGCTACGGGAGATTATGATGCTGAACTCCTATCACTTATAACAATCATCACATATGATTCACTTATCCAAAAGAAAAGCTATGAAGCATTCATCAGTAGTATTAAATCATTAACAACCAAAAATGAAGAAACTTTCAACCTATTTAAATATTTTAACCAAAAGCCATCGCATAACCCATTAAAATCTTTGTTTATTGAAGTTATGGATAATATCGAAGATATGCAGGTAGTTGAAAAATATTTAGAAGAAATAAATAGAGCTTTAGATAAAGGAGGGTTTTAAATGGTTAATATGTTAAGAGGCAAGCATATATTAGGATTTATCTTGAATTCCATAAAATTAAAAGAAAATGATAAAGGTGTGTCTACAGCAAAAATTTACTTAAATGTTATGGATAAACGAAGGTTTGTAAATAAGGAAACAAAAGAAGTAGAATACAGGTCATACTACACAACTTTACCATTCCACCTATATGGTCATGTTGCAGAATATGCTTCTAAATATTTAGTTGAAGGACAGAAGATATTGATTGAGTATTCGATTGACAGTTTTAAATCAAGAGATAATAGCAATCCATCGTATCCACACCCATATTTTATTGCAACGAGCATTGTGCCACAGGAGAAATCAGAAGATGCAGAAGAACGTATGCTGTATCTGAAGATGGAAAGACAGAAAAAAAGAGAAGCAAAAGAAGAAAGTAAAAAATCAGAAGAAAATAATGTAAATGTTAATGAAGAAGATGAACTTGACTATGAAGTATATCAACACAACTTTACTTATAGTGATATCAGTGATAAAGAACTAGATGAAGATTTAGCTTTCTAAGCATTCTAAGAAATTAGGTGACAAGATGTTAGATAATATATTAATCGCAACAAATAAACAGAAACCAATAGAAAAGCAGATTATAAAATCTGAAAGAAAACCCTTTAAGATTAAGGAGTTAGTTGCTGACAGAAGGATTATGTATACATTTTCGATCACAGTCTTTTTTGTTACAGCAGTAATATCTAATCTAATCGTTAATTATTTTTCAGGTATTAAAGAAAACTTTGTCAGATTAATACCTAAAAATAAGGATGTAGATATCTGGCAGAAAATCGACATGATTATCAGTTACAACACTCAATTTTTTACAGATCACGTCAATTCTTTAGAAAAGTTTAAGTTATTGATAACAAGCCCAACACAACATCTGTTGTATTGGGCTATTTTATTTATTATCTTTTCCTATCTCTTTCAGAATAAAATATTTGGTTTTTATAAGAAATATCGAAAAATGAATTATGGTCAGAAAGGCACTTCAAGATTTGCGACAGTCAGGGAATTAAAAAGGCAATATAAATCAGTACCTCAGCAAACATTGGAATATGATGGTGATCCTGGTGTACCCATGACGCATATTAATGATCTGCCAGCATTATTAAAGATGCGTGGCTTTAATAAATTCTTTTATAACGGCAAGTTCTTAATTGATACAGATACAATTAATGTTGCTGTTATCGGTACATCACGATCTGGTAAAGGTGAATCATTGGTTTTTCCAGCGACAGATATTGATACGAGAGCAAAGAACAAGCCATCTTTAGTATTTGCAGATCCTAAAGGTGAACTATATGCAGGGAGCTATGAAACATTAAGAAAGCGAGGGTATGACGTAGAAGTATTGAACCTGGTAAATCCCGATGACGGTATGAGTTACAACATGCTAGAGATTATCAAACAGGAATATATCAAAGGAGACTTTGCACAGGCAGAACAGTATTGCGTATCTTTGACAAAGACACTCTTTCCAGGGAAAGGTTCAGATCCATTCTGGGACAATGCAGCTGCATCATTAGTTAATGCGTTAATCTTTACTGTTATTCACAGAGCATTAGAAGAAGGAAAACCTGAACGTATTACGATGCGTAATGTTGTTGATTTATTAAATACTTTAGGGCCAGAAACAGAGAACTATCTGAATGAAGATGGTGAATCTATAAACAGATTAGATGAATATATTATGTCACTACCTGATGGCTCCATTGCGAAGAAACAATATGCGACAAGTGCCTTTGCAGGAGGAAATACAAGATCAAGTATTCTGACAGTAGCATCTACGACACTACAGATATTTACATCAGAAAAACTTTCTAAAATGGGTTCGGCAAACTCTGTTGACTTTACAAGAGTTGGGTTTAATAAACGACTGAGAGTTAAATTTGATTTGAAATACATGTATGAACGTGGCGTAGTGATCTACGGTTACAGAGAAAAAGATGAATTAAGAGCAAACTTTAAAGTAGACTCACTTGGATATATGGAAAATAACTTTAAACGTACGATGAAACCAGGAGAAACTATTAGAATAGAAATCTTAGGAGATGTATTTGAATATATCTTTTATCGTGAAGCACCTGGATTTGTAAAGGTTGAAATTGATGAATACACAGGAGATAGAATTTATCCTAAAACTGCGTATTTGAAGCCAGTTGAAGATAATACAGGCATACTTGAAACGACATGTTTCTATAGTGAAAAACCAATAGCAGTATTTATGGTTGTACCTGATTATGACAGCTCAATTCATGTTGTAGCGAGTATCTTTATATCACAGCTTTATACGATGCTTGCGAGAAGAGCTTCAGAAAGTGGTGGTAAATGTCATCAGAGAGTTAAGTTCAGGTTAGATGAATTTGGTAACTTCCCACCAATACATGATATGGCAAATATTATGACCGTTTGTTTAGGGCGAAATATACTGTTTGAACTTTATGTTCAAGGCTATACTCAGCTACCTGCGAAATATGGTAAAGAGGATGCTGACACAATAAAAGATAACTGCCAGGTTCATATCTACATTAAATCAACAAATAAGGAAACGAACGATGAAATAGCTGCTAAGTGTGGCATGAAGACAGTGACATCCACGACTAGAAATAGAAATGGATCAATGTTTAATACTGAAATCAGTGAAACAGATAGTATAGAGCAAGTTCCAATTATTGAAGCTGATTTACTACCTAAATTTGTTCAAGGAGAACAGGTGATATTAAGGTTCTTGAAATCACTGGATAATAAGAAGAAAGCGATGCGACCAGAACCTATTTATAATCATAATGAAACACAGACACCATTCAGATTCCGTTATCTAGCAAATGATTTTGAGCCAGCTAATCAGTTTGCAGACTTTGATATACCTTCGCATCATAGAAAGTTAAAGCTATCCGACTATAGAATTAACTGGAAGGAACGACCTGAAAAAGTCACAGTGATATCAAAAGGATATATCGCAAGTCTTGAATACTTCGATAAAGAAAATAAAGAAGAACTGATGCGCATTTGTAAGGAAATCACTAATGATTATGAACTCTACCACGCATTACTTGAAGTACAATCGGAAGATGTTATTTCAAGTACGATTCAGCGTATCTTACAGAATAAAGGATGGAGTGCAGAAGAAATTGAAAGTCCAGCATCAAGAATTACACAGAAATTAAGAGAGATTAAAGAAGGAAAGAAGACAGTAAGAAATCCATTAAGCCAAAAATCAACGATTGAAGTAGTTGAACCATCGAAATTTATTTCAGATAAATATTTTGATGAAAACATAGTGAATATCATAACAGGAGAACTAGAAAAGTTACTACCAAAGAGAATGTTTGAAGAATTAATTGAAATGGATAAGAAATCTTTTGAGAATACATTCAATGAATTAAAACAAAATGAAGCTTACGCTGAATTAGAAAAACTGGAGAAAGCGATAGCAAAAGAAAGACTTATGAATAAATAGAAAGTAGGGTGAAATAGTGAGCTATGAAGATATATTAGAAACATATAAAGAATATTTTGTTCAGCAGGACTGGGTATGGATGATTCTATTCAAAGTATTATGGGGGATGGTGCTATTTTGTCATGCGACTATAGCAATACTAGAAAAAGGATTAGATAAAATGTTGACCTTCAATGGTTTCTTTGAAAGTGAGGCCATGGATGGAGTGAATGATGTTGTGATGCCAATTGCGATGGCATTATTTACAATGTCTCTAATATGGATAGGTTATCTTATTATGTCTGGTCGTGGCATCAAGAAGGGCGATGTATTTATGAATGTGCTTCTTGCTTTTGGCCTGATATTAGGGATACCTTATCTGACAACAGAGTTAAACAATATCTCAACAGAACTTGTACAGGCTGGAAAGGATGCAGGGAGTGGTGAAACCTTAAAATCAGAGAACTTTGCGACACAGATTGTTGCGATGAATACAGTAGACCTACTGTATCTAAGTCGTGAAATGGATTGGGAGCTGAATAAAGAGACATATATCAATAATGATATTTCAAACTCCAATATCAAGAATAAAGATTTTTCAGGACTAATCAATGCCTCGAAAGATTCAGATGGGATTGAAGAAGCAGGAGATAGAGATTATAAGTTAAGTTCACTTGAAAGAAATGTGTTCAGTCATAAAATTGTAGATGGTGAAGATGGTGGAGTTAACTTTGAAGAAATTAAACCTGCCGAATTTAAATTTATCGGACAGGTGGGATTCCTGAATAAATGGTATTACAGATATAATGCAAACTTCTTTACAATGTTCATTCAGTTTGGAGTGCTAGGATTCGTCTTAATATTCGCGATGTTCAAGACGATGTTACTTATGATGGAGATTGCATTCCAAAAATTAATTGCACCATGGATAGCAGCTACAGATATTACAACAGGTCAAAAGATGAAAACATTTATGAACGACTTTGTTATGAATTATGCAGCTATCGGAATTCTAGCGTTTGTTATGAAATTATATCTACTTGCGATGCAGTATATAACGACTTTAGGATGGAATCCTTGGATTATATCAGTTGCCATGATCGCACTAGGAAAATTTGTTATAGATGGTCCAGAAACAGCCAAAAGGCTACTAGGAATAGACGTTGGTGTTCAAGATGGATATAAAGCGCTGATGGGAAGTTTAGCAGCTGGTGGAGCCATGATTGGTGCTGGTAAGATGTTAGGTAAAGGTGTATCTTCAGCAAAAGATGGAGTGAATAATCTACGTGAAAAACAAGCAGATCCAAATCATAAAGGATTAGCTGAACGTTTTGGTGGCAAAACAGCAGATGCAATCAAAGGTATGACACGTGAAGCTGGCGAATTATCTTCTGCAGGTGTAGGTGGATATGTATCTAATAAATCGAATGAAGCTATGACAAAAATGAAAACTGGCATTACTGATACAGCAGAAGCTGTTAAATCGAGTATTATAGATAATGGACTTACTGAATCGTTTGCAGAAGGTAAGGCAAATGCCCAAGCTTATGCAGATTCTACTTCTACATCACAAGCTATACCTTCAGCTATGCAAAAAGCTGTAAGTGAGGTTGTCGATAACAATTCAGGCTTATTAACAACAGGAGAAAGAAATGTATTAGAAAAAGTAATACGTGGAGATTCAGGGTTATCAGATGAAGAAAGAAATGTAGTTGAAAGATTATCTAATTCGGGATCATTAAGTGAAAATGACAGAGACATCCTAAGAAATGTTTTAAGACATACATCTAATGCAGGACAACTAGAAGACCAAACAGCAGTACAGCGATATCTCACTGAATTTGGAAATAATATAAATTCAGAAGATAAAACAGCACTTGAAAGATTAATACGTGATCCTTCTAATGTATCAGCAGAAGATAGGTTAGCGATAGAACGTGTTCTATCTAATGGTAACAGTAATCTAAAAGCAGAAGATAGATTAGCGATAGAAAGGTTGTTACAGACAGGAAATAATGGTGTAACTGCATCAGATAGAACAGCAATAGAAAGTGTTTTATCAAATGATAATCAAATGAGCACAAAAGATAGACAAGTGATGGAAAGGGTGTTATCTAATCCGATACAAGCAACAAGTCAAGACAGACAAGCGTTTGAAAGAATTATCAGTCAAAATATGGGTAACTTAAACCAGGATCAGAAGACAGCCTTACAAAACGTACAGCAACAGATGAATGGCACGATTGCATCAGATGTTAAACCTGCAATACAATCATTTATACAGAATCAAGGATTGAGTATAAGTAATGGTGATAGACAAGTAATGGAAAGAGTAATCTCTAATCCGTCACAAACAACTAGCCAGGATAGACAGGCATTTGAAAGAATTGTCAGTCAAAATGCAGGTAGTATGAATCAGGAACAAAGAACAGCCTTCCAGAACGTACAGCAACAGATGAATGGAACGATAGCATCAGATGTTAAACCTGCAATACAATCATTCGTACAGAATCAAGGATCAAGTATGAGTAATGGTGATAGACAAGTGATGGAAAGAGTAATTTCAAGTCCAGCACAAGCAACAAGTCAAGACAGACAAGTATTTGAAAGAGTTATCAATCAAAATACAGGTAATATGTCACAAGAGCAGAGAACAGCCTTTCAAAATGTACAACAACAGATGAATGGTACGATCGCACCAGATGTTAAACCTGCAATACAATCATTTATACAGAATCAAGGATTGAGTATGAGTAATGGTGATAGACAGGTAATGGAAAGAGTAATCTCTAATCCATCACAAGCGACAAGTCAAGACAAACAGGTATTTGAAAGAGTTGTCAGTCAAAATACAGGTAATATGAATCAAGAACAACGTACAGCGTTTCAGCAAGTAAATCAGCAGTTGGGAAGCACAGTATCATCTGATGTAAAACCAATTATGCAGTCATTCGTTCAATCACAGGGATCAAATATGAACACTGAAGAAAGACAGATTATGGAGAAAGTAATATCATCACCATTAAAAGTGACTAACCAGGAACGAGCAGTATTTGAAAAAGTGATACAGCAAAATACAGGCACCTTTACACAAGAGCAGAGAACAGCATTTCAACATGTAAATCAACAACTTGAAAAAGTCACTGTTCAAAAACAGGATACAAACACTTTATTTAAAGGAATAGATAAAGAATAAAACATAAAGCATATATTATACTTTATGCTATTGTAAAATTTGATAGGTATAATATTATTAACAAGGATATAGTCCACGGATTAGTATGGGTTTGTAAAATAAGACTGGATAAGCATCGGTACAACGATATTTACAAGATGTAATCCATGTTTGTAAAAATCTATTAATTAAGATATAATGATAATAACAAAGATTATTTTCACAGAAACACCGAACCCCCTAACTGGGCAAACAGTTAGGGGGTTTTTTAGGTGCTGGTATGCCGTCTTACGACTTACGTTGATCTAACCAGTTAGAAAACAACGCAAGGACGACACCGACAAGAATCGGTGCAATAATGTCAACAAAGATTATTTCCACAGAGATCACCTCCTTCCATAAGAACTCGCCTATGGAAGTAAAGACGGCTTTAATATTATATCATTAAAAATGTTTAAAAGGCATTTGCTATCTCATACGTTAGCAAATGCCTTTTTTATTTTAAGTAAATAGGAGGAAAAAATGAGTAAAAATATTGAAAATCAAGGATATACAATACCAAAGGATATGAAAGCAGATATATTAATCATCGGAAAAACAACTTTAAAAGATATCATTGTCATTATTATATTCGTTGTTTTGGGTTTCATGTTAGCAAACTTTATAGATGGTGGCCCAATACTTACAACTATTATTGTAATTATTCAATTTCTTATAGGTGGAATTGCGATTGCAAAGCCTAAAACGAACCCTGATAAGCCGATGTATTTAGTAATCGCGTCTATGTTCAGGATGGATAAGAATGGTTACAGAAGTTTAGATTATACGAAATATATTAAAAAGGAGATGAAATAACGAATGTCAGGTTTTGTCGAGCCAAAAAAAGTGGCGATTAAAAGAGATAGAAATGAAAGAAAGAAAAATAAAGATAGAACGATTGATTTAAATATATTACATGTTATCCCTTATAAACAGATAACAAAAGAAGGTTATCTTTTATTAGAAGATAACACTTATGCAGAAATATATCAGTTTGAAACACATGCACTAAATACAATCAATGCAGATGAAAAAGCGCAGCTAATGACACAACTTGCATCATTTTATCGTATCAATATAGAAGATATCAAAGTCATTTCATTTAAATATCCTTCAGATTCTGAAGCTCAACAGCTATATTGGTTACATAAATATGAAACAACTACAAATCCGTTACAACGTGCATATCAACAGGATAACATCAGACGTTTACAGATTTCAGCAAAAACACATAAAGAGATGGATCATTATGTGTTTGTATATGCAGATAGTAAAAAAGGTATGTCTGTCGTTAAAGATAACATCAGACAGACTTCAGGAGGCTTATTAAGGAAGAATCCTCTATCACAAAAGAAAAAAACGAATGTACTGTTTCAATTGAATAACATGAACACACAATATATATAAAATTGTTTTATGTTTTATGTTTTATGTTTTATATATTATGCAACATACTATATAAAAGCTATGTAACTCATTGAGATGCGTGGCTTTTCAAATTAAAGGAGAATGAAATATGTTTGGATTTAAGAAAAAAGATGAACAGATTGTTAAGCAGAAAATTGATGATTTTGTAGAAGATAATTATGATTTAGAATTTATTGCTAAGACACAGCCCCAGGGGGGCATATCATTTCATGAAAACTACATCAAAAAAGGTGATGGCTATGAAGCATGCTTGACGATATATGATTATCCATCAACAGTATATGACAATTGGATGCGACACATCGTAAATCGTGAGGGTGTCATCACTGTTCAAGATATCTCTACAGCAAACAGAGAACAGGTACAAGAAAACTTAAAGAGATCGCTTTCTGAACAATCAGCTCGTATTCAAGATAATAAAGCAGATGCTATGACAAAAAGTTCATCTACAGATAAGTATCAGACACTTTTAGGTGTATCTCATATGATCAATGATTTAGGTGAACAAATCAAAAAGATTACTGTTAGAATGTTTATTTATAAACCAACTCTTGAACAATTAGATAACGAAATTCACAGAATACGAGTTGATTTAGAAGCTCGAGGTATAAAATCACAAGTAATGAACTTTGAGACAAAAGAAAACTGGCAAAGTTTGGTTATGAAATATGGCAGACAAAAACAAGTGCATGGTGTGAATTTTAAAGAAGGACAACAGATTCCAGCATCAACGCTTGGGGGTGGTTATCCCTTTGACCATACGTCAATCAACGATGAACATGGTGCATTTATCGGTACGACTGAAACAGGTGGTCCTGTATACCTAGACTTATTTAAAGTCGATAACGTAAGAAAGTCATTTAATTCGATTGTCTTTGGGATGATGGGAAGTGGTAAATCTACTTTTCTAAAAGTAATCGAAGAAGAACAGTTTGCAAGAAATCATTTCATTAGAGGTTTTGATAAAGCAGGAGACTTCAGGCAAGTTGTACGTGAACAGGGGGGCAAGATGATATCACTGGATGGATCACAAGGCATGATTAACATGCTTGAAATATTGCCTACAGCAACGTTTGACAAAGAAGATAATCCTGATATTGAAGGTTATGATCTTGTGATTAATGAAGAAGCCTGTTACACTCAACATTTATCAAAACTTCAAATGCAGATGTCATTGATGAATGGTGACTTAACAGATACAGATTTAATGGATTGTGTAGGCTACTTTAATGATTTTTATATCCACGTAGGTTTATGGACGGCTGATAGAAGTAAAAGAAAGCAAATGGTAGTTACAGGCCACAGACCAGAAGAATATCCAATACTGAGTGAATTTAGAGCATTTATTCATAACCTGGATGAATCTAAGATGACAAGTCAAAAACGAGTAACTAAAGAAAAAATATTAACAACTTTAGATAATATGATTAATGTTTATGGTGGTGTTTTTGATGGCCACACGACTGTCCCTAACATGGACGAAGAACAGATTGTATTTTATAACATAGAACAGCTTGAAAAGTTATCACCAAACGTATTTAAATGTCAGTTATACGTAGCGTTATCTTTAATTTGGTCACAAGCTTTAAAGAACGGGAAAAAATATAAGAAGATGATAGAAGACGGTAAAATTGATCCTCGTAACGCTAGAAGATTTATGGTATTCATTGATGAATGTCAAAATATCGTAAATGTAAATAACTTAAATACAGTTGAATTCGTTGTTAACTTTATGAAAGAAATGCGTAAGTATCTTGCAGGAGTTATTTTTGCGACACAATCGCCTAAGCAGTTACTACCTGAAAACAGTAATAATGATGCAACAACTCAACTGAAACAAATATTTGCCTTAACGCAATATAAATTTTTCTTTCAGATTGATAGATCAGATATTGATTCCGTAAGAGATGTATTAGGAGAAACAATAAAAGAAAGTGAGTACGAAATCATTCCAACGCTAGGAAAAGGTGAAGCAATCGTAAGCATACAAGGTGCAAACAATACGCTTTTTCACAATGATGTATCAGAAGAACAATTGCGTCGATTTAGTGGGGGGCAATAAAATTTACAGACACTCTTATTATTAAGGGTGTCTTTTTTTATTGGAGGATATTAAATGATAGAATTTCTAAAAAATAAATTGAAGAAAGCAACAAGAAAAAAAATAATGCTATGGATTGCAGGAATTGCAACGTCATCTACACCTTTCACAATTGCTTTGATAACTGCTGTCCCGATAGTTCTAATTTGTATGCTCTTATTTCTAGGTGGATCAAATGAAGGATATGAACAAGAACAATCATCATCTATGGGTACGATTGACGGAGTAGCTTTACCTGAAGGATGTACCAAACATTCAGACAGAATAAAAAAAGAACTTAAATCTCAAGGTGTAGATGAAAGTCATTTAAATGTCATGCTAGCAATTTGTGCACAGGAAAGTGGAGGAAGTGTGTCGGATATATTCCAAGCATCGGAAAGCAAAGGACTACCACCAAACACAATAGGTCCGACGGAATCAATTAAAGCAGGAGTGTCGGCATATAAAAAAGTGTTAAATAAATCTAAAGCAAAAAAAATTGGAGATGACAATTGGAAAGCAGCACTACAAAGTTACAATTTTGGTGAAGGATTTTTAGATTTCTTTTTTGAGAAAGGCTCAAAGTTCTCTGAAGATATTGCACAACAGTTTTCAAAGAAAATGGCAAAAGAAACAGGATGGACAAGTTATGGTGACCCTAAATATGTTGAACATGTTATGCGATATTTATCACAGGCATCTGCTGGGACATTAGATGGAAAAGCAATTGGTTCACCCGTTGATCCAAAACTTTTGAATCGTGTTACTTGTAAAATCGGAGGATATCCTGGTCATCCAGGAATAGACATAGCATTGCCAGAAGGCACACCAATATACGCAATCACTGACGGTAAGGTAGTTGAGGCAGTAAATGGATATACGGTTGGTGGATTGTCAAGCTCATTATTAGGTAAAGATAATCACGTCACTGTAATCTCTAAAGACAATCCAACCTTATATATGAACTATAGACATTTAAAATTAAATGGCGTGTTAGTAAAAAAAGGTGATACTGTAAAAGCAGGACAGCAAGTTGGACTTTCTGGTAATACAGGTTATACAAGTGGTCCACATTTACATTTAGATGCACTAAAAAATAATCAATATACTATAAGTGCAGCTGTTGATTGGTTCAGTCCATTGGAGAAAAAATTTAATGTCAAAGGTAGTCTCGGCTGTGGATTATAAAAAAGGAGAAGTTTAATATGAATAACAAATTATCAGGAATTATAATTATAGGTTTATCAATCGTATTGTGTATCGGGTACTTCATATCACATTCTAAAATAAATAATGT
>NZ_PPRM01000033.1 GCF_002902665.1 Macrococcoides caseolyticum | reverse complement strand
CATTTATATTAAGTACCTTATTATTATTTATTATACTAAAATATATTAACTAAGGAGTCTTATCATGAAAAATAAAAAATTTTTGACGATGGTATTTGCAACTTCTTTCTTTATCGTTCCTGCACAAGCATTTGCTGATACATCCGTAACTTCCAAAATTGATTCAATTAAGCCACAGATCGAATCAAGTAAAAACGAAATTAAGGATAGTGTTAAGACAATAACCGAGGAAGCTAATGCAAAAAAAGAAGAGATTCAAAACCTAAGAGATAATGCAGAAAATGTGCGCGATACAATAACTGAGGAAGCTAACACAAAAAAAGAAGAGATTCAAACCTTAAGAGATGACTCAGCAAAAGTACGTGATGCCATTTCAACTCAACTTCAGGAAGTTAAATCATCAGAAAGTGCAGCAAACTTTAACGAAGCACCTAAAAATAGTACCACAGTGCCTTTAGACGATGCCCAAAAGAGCACTGCTGAGAAACAACACATCAATACAAATAATATTGCACCTGAAATAGACGGGAAAGCAATCTCTCTTTCTGATAAATGGTTGAATAAAGAAAATATCGATACACTATTAAAATTAGAAACCTTAAAGTATAAACAGGAAATCAGCGAATTAGAATATAAAACCAAAGTACTTGAAATACTTAATGAGACATTAAGCAACTATCTGAATCAGACAGATCGCTTACATTTTAACTTTGATGACCTACTGGCACATGATTTTAACATAGATGAGCTTACTCAGAAATATCAATCAAGATTGAATGATCTCTCAGCTTTAAAAGATGCCGGCCAATTTACACAGCATGAATATAACGGAAAAGTTTTCGACCTCCTTCACAACCATCTTCAGGAAGGAAATCAAAAACTCGCTACGCTCAATAATAAACTTGGAAATAATGATATTAAGGACTCGCTTGCTAATGGATTTGTCGACAATTTATCAGCTCCTGTAAAAGCAGAACCTATGAGCATGACATCAAGTACAAACACGCTACCTGAATCAGGCGAAGCAGCTAGTAAACCATTGATGGCTGCTGCAGTTGTTGTACTCATTGTTGGTGCATTGATACTATATCGTTCACGCAAAAGAAAATAGCTCAAATAATAAAACACATCATTAGATTGATGTGTTTTATTACTGTAAAAAAAGAAAAGCATTTTTACGAGAAACTTTTACTATGACAATCTCACTATTACGTTTTCTCACTTTATTAATCACTTCAAAATTAATTTACAACCCATTTAATTGCAATAAAAAAAATAGAACCGATTATCCGGTTCTACTTCACAAAATGATACATCAATATTCCTGCACAAACGGCAACGTTCAAACTTTCAGCTCTACCATAAATGGGTATATATAAATTTTCATCTGTAGCAGATAGTATTTCAGGGTTCACACCTTGTCCTTCATTTCCTAATACAATCATAAAATTATCACTTGGTATCACTTCTTTATAATCACGTGCCTCTTCTAAGCTCGTACCATAGATTGTACCGTTAAACTTCGAGCTTACTTCATCAAAATCCATCTCAATGACCGGTATATGAAACACACTACCTTGAGATGCACGCAGAACTTTGTCGTTATAAATATCAACAGTCCCTTTTGCTATAATGACGGCGTCCAATCCTGCTGCATCAGCTGTACGAATAATGGTTCCAACGTTCCCAGGATCCTGAATACGGTCTAAATAAATAACACGGTTCAGTTCAGTGTCTTTCCCATCCTTCATATTGCATACGGCGTATATTCCTTGAGGCGCTTCTGTCTGAGATAACTTCTCAGCAACTTTGAAAGTGATTTCATACTGTTGTTTGCTCCCTGCAACCATAGCTTCTGTCAATCTATCCGGATTAACAGTAAGGATCATTTCAATATCAATATTACTGTTCACCGCCTCTTCAACGAGATGTTCTCCTTCAATTATAAACTGCTGCATTTTCTTTCTATCTTTCCTGTTATGCAGTTTAGCTATCTGTTTGATCTTCTGGTTTTGTATCGATTCAATTATTTCCATTATTGTCCCTCTTCCTTTATCAATGAGAATCCTGGTCTCATTTCTGCTAATGATTCCATCACCTCAACCCACCGGTCGCCGGCAACTTTAAATGTTGTTTCAAATAGATGACGCTGTGCTGCGTTTAACGTATCTATCAGCTGTATCCCTTGTTCAGTAGGATAGAGTTCTTTCAGACGTTTATCCTGGGGTGATGGTTGTTCAGTAATCAGCGATTTTTCTTTTAATACTTTCAGTGTACTTTGTGAACCTTGCTTAGAAATCTCAAGTACTGTCAGCAATTCTTTAACGGTGATACCTGGTTTTTTACATATAAAAAACAGAAATCGATGATGCTGTCTTAACATGCCATGCTGTTCAATAATTTCATCTGCTGCTCCAATAAACGTCTTATATGCAAAGTAAAATAACATATGTTCATAGTCTTTATCCTGATACATTGTCTCTATCCCTTCAACGTATTACTTATATTATACAGAGAAAAAATAAGATTACAACAAATAGGTCAATTTAGTTGACTTAATGTTATTTTAACTATATATTTAAATTGTTAATCACGAAAGGATGAGAGATATGAAACAAAGAATCGGTCAATACTTAATCGATGCACTTCATGTTAACGGTGTCGATAAAATTTTTGGGGTACCGGGAGATTTTACTTTAGCGTTCCTTGACGATATCATTCGTCATGATAATGTAGAGTGGGTAGGCAATACAAATGAACTCAATGCAGCCTATGCTGCTGACGGCTATGCGAGAGTTAACGGACTTGCAGCAGTAAGTACAACATTTGGCGTAGGAGAACTAAGTGCAGTAAACGGGATTGCTGGAAGTTATGCTGAACGTGTGCCTGTCATAAAAATTTCGGGCGGTCCTTCATCTGTCGCTCAACAAGAGGGTCGCTACGTCCACCATTCACTTGGTGAAGGTATTTTCGATTCCTATTCAAAAATGTATGCACATATCACTGCGACGACAACAATACTTTCTGTAGACAATGCAGTGGATGAAATTGACCGCGTGATTCATTGCGCACTCAAAGAAAAGCGTCCTGTGCACATCCACCTACCGATAGATGTTGCTTTGACAGAAATTGAAATTCCCCATGCACCTAAAGTGTATACACATGAATCACAAAATGTCGATGCATATATCCAGGCAGTAGAGAAGAAACTCATGTCTGCAAAACAACCTGTAATTATAGCGGGACATGAGATCAACAGCTTTAAACTACATGAACAGCTAGAGCAGTTCGTAAATCAAACGAATATACCTGTTGCACAGCTTTCTCTTGGCAAATCTGCATTTAATGAAGAAAATGAACATTACCTAGGGATTTATGACGGTAAGATCGCTAAAGAAAACGTGCGTGAGTATGTGGATAATGCAGATGTCATCTTAAATATAGGTGCAAAACTGACAGATTCTGCAACAGCAGGTTTCTCATACAAATTCGATACTAATAATATTATCTATATTAACCATAATGACTTTAAAGCTGAGGATGTTATAAGCGATAATGTCTCGCTGATTGATCTTGTAAACGGACTGAATAGTATCGACTACAAGAATGAAACACACTACCCATCATATCAACGTTCGGATATGAAATATGAGTTGAACGACGCACCCTTAACACAAAGCAACTACTTCAAAATGATGAATGCATTCTTAGAAAAAGATGATATTTTACTTGCAGAGCAAGGCACATCATTCTTTGGTGCTTATGATCTATCTTTATATAAAGGGAATCAATTTATCGGCCAGCCGTTATGGGGATCAATCGGCTATACATTCCCATCTCTATTAGGATCTCAGCTTGCTGATATGCATAGACGTAATATTCTGCTTATCGGTGACGGTTCATTGCAATTAACTGTTCAGGCACTATCTACAATGATCAGAAAAGACATTAAGCCGATTATCTTCGTAATCAATAACGATGGCTATACTGTTGAACGTCTGATACATGGTATGGAAGAACCATACAATGACATCCAGATGTGGAACTACAAACAGTTACCAGAAGTATTTGGTGGTAAAGATACGGTTAAGGTCCACGATGCGAAGACTTCAAATGAATTAAAGACAGTTATGGATAGCGTGAAAGCAGACAAAGACCATATGCACTTTATCGAAGTACATATGGCTGTAGAAGATGCTCCGAAGAAATTAATCGATATCGCAAAAGCTTTCTCTGATGCGAACAAATAATATATTTATTGTAGCCAGGACACGTTACGTTGCTCCTGGCTCTTTTATATCTTTTATAGTAAATGATATTTCATAATAATTTGAATTTTTGATATAATTATTAGGAAATATCATTTAGGAGTGATCTCATTAATACTGAAATTATTATTTTAATTCTTGGTTTGCTACTTTTTACTGCAGTCATGACCACAACATTATCCAGTAAACTCGGACTTCCCTCATTAATCGTCTTTCTCGCTGTAGGTATGGCACTGAATTCATTCATTATGTTTGATAATGCTTTCCTCGCACAACTTATTGGAACAATCGCCCTTGTCATCATTTTGTTTGATGGTGGTATTCAAACAACTAAATTAACGGTGAAAAATGCAATCTCTTATGCATCTATACTAGCAACCATCGGTGTTCTCATTACAAGTTTCATTGTAGGTGTAGCAACAGTCTTTATATTAGATCTATCCTGGAAACAGGGGCTGTTATTTGGAGCCATTGTCGGATCTACGGATGCTGCCGCTGTATTCAGTATTCTTGGTAACAAGCAAATTAAACAGAAGATTAAAAGCATACTTGAGGTTGAATCTGGAACAAATGACCCTATGGCCTTATTTTTAACCGTTACGATGATCAATCTACTAACAATGCCAGATGCATCATTGCTAACAAGTGCACTACTATTTGTATGGCAAATGATAGGTGGCGCATTACTTGGCCTGCTCATCGGATATATTACAGTGAAACTCATAAACTTTGTAGAGCTTGAAGCGACTGGACTCTATCCTATCCTTGCACTTACTTTAGCCTTTCTTACATACGGACTATCTTCTCCACTGAAAGTCAGTGGACTCCTTGCTGTATATGTCTTTGCATTATATTTAGGTAACCATCCGCTCAGCTATCGTGCAAATATCATCAGATTCGGCGAAAGTTTTGCATGGATGGCTCAGATGACAATGTTTATACTATTAGGATTACTTGTATTCCCTAGTCACCTGCCAGGCATAATGATTCAAGGATTACTCATCGCAATCGTCCTGATGTTTGTGGCAAGGCCTATAAGTGTCTGGCTGACGCTCTTCTGGACGGATCTCTCGAAGAAAGAACTTACCTTTATCTCATGGGCAGGATTACGGGGTGCAGTACCAATTATTCTTGCAACATATGCACTGTTAGCAGAAGTTGAAAATTCAGAAATTATCTTTAACGTCGTCTTCTTTGTCGTATTACTAAGCGCATTACTACAAGGTATGACGCTTGTCCCTCTTGCGAATAAACTCGGACTTAATAAAGGAGAGGCACATACAAGTCCTTACCACTTTGATATGGTTGCAAGTGAAGTTACAGAAGTTGATATACGTGAATACCTTGTAAAGTCAGGATCACCCTGGGCAAATAAAAAAATACATGAACTTGGTCTACCGAGACAATCCAATATTAATGCGGTTGTGAGAAACGACAAGTTATACGTGCCTGATGGTAATTTTGAGATACAGACAAACGACATATTATATATCATCGCAAGTAAGAAACTGCATCTGAACATTCAGAAAGAACTTGCAAAATTAAAAGCGAAAAAAGAACGCCCTGTCAAATAGACAAGGCGTTTTATTATTGCTTCACCACTTTAAAGATGACAAATGACGGACGATGATTAATTTTTTCGATATCAACATGACTCATATGCTCATGGGAAAGTTCAGTATTACCTGTTTCAACGATACGCTCAAGTTTAAAACCTGTATCAAGCAACGTATTCAACAACTCTTCCATTGTTCTGTGATATTTTATTACGTCCTGCTGCAACCATCTTGTACTACGCATACCACTTTCGAAGTAATGATCTAGCTTATAATGATCATACATATCAGGCACATGTGACCACAAATCATCTGAACGCGTTGCAGTTGCTACAGGATGCTCACATGAGAAAATAAACACCCCATCTCGCTTCAAATGATTATAAACCTTTTGAACAGCACCTTTATAATCTTCGATATAGTGAAATGCAAGGGATGAAACGATAACATCATAATCCGCGACAGAATCAAATTCCATAAAATCATTATTTAAGAAAGTAACATGCTGATCCTGTATATTTTCCTTTGCTTTCTGTATCATGTTGCTAGAAATATCGATGCCCGTGATCTGAATCGGCGACTGCTCAAGCATATACTGGACGAGCTGTCCCATTCCACAACCGATATCGAGTATTGTCTTATTATACAGATTCGGCAGGAGTTCTTTGATCCTCGGTACTTCTATCATTTCGTTATAACTCGTTGGATTTAATCTGACTTCTTTATAACGATTAAAGAAGTCGTCGTTATCGTATATATTATGCATATTGAATCTCCTCTTAGTGTAAGGAATACAGTACGTTTCGTAGATGACGTACTTTAAGATAGTTCGGCATTTACAACGTAAATCTCACAGTCTCCACGCTTTAGGTGGCGTACTTCTTAATAGTTCGTCACCTGCAACATAATTCACAATGCATCAATGCTCTATGTGGCGTACTTCAACATAGTCCGACACATACAACATCATTTACTCCGTCCACCTCATTCTAGATGTCGTACTTAAACATAGTTCGACACATACATCTCGAATCTCACGCTCTCAACGCTTTAGGTGGCGTACTTTCCAGTAATTCGCCATCTATATAACATTTCCTAAATCTCCTGCTTAATAATTCGTTCCACAGTTTCATCATCAAGACTCTCTACAACTTTCTTAAGCAATTTCACTGCATCATTGTAATCTTCACGGTGCATCATCGAAACATTACTATGGATATAACGTGTTGGCACAGATATTGTAATCGCTGGCACACCGTTATTACTCACTGCAACGTGTCCTGCGTCCGTATATCCTCCTGTAAGATGATCGATTTGATATTTAATACCATTCTCCTCTGCCACCTGTTCAACATATCGTCTAAAGGATACATGTCCGATATTCCAGGCGTCTGATAACAAAATTACAGGGCCTTCTCCCATCTTAGTTTGCCCGGCGTTCTCCATACCCGGTGTCTTTGAACATATACATACATCAATAGCTATTGCCAGGCTCGGACGTATCTTATTTGCTGCAGTGATTGCACCACGAGATAATGTCTCTTCCTGCGTTACAGCGCCTACATATAAAGTAACATGATTATCAACTGCTTTAATGACTTCGTATGCTGCAGCACATCCAAAGCGGTTATCAAATGCTTTCGCAAGTAAATAGTTCGGGTTTGCCATTACTTCAAACTCTGAATATGGGGTGATTGGATCGCCAACACGTACACCTGCATCCAATGTCTCTTTACGGTTATCTGTACCGATATCGATAAACATCGCATCTGGATCAACTTTGTTACGTTCTGCTTGTGGTAAGACATGCGGTGGTTTACTACCGATGACACCTCGCACTTCCCCTTGTTGCGTTAAAATCGTAACCTTCTGACTTGTCATTACAGTTCCAGACCAGCTGCCTAAATTCGTAAATTTAATAAATCCATCTTCAGTAATTTCTGTTACCATGAAGCCAATTTCATCTAAATGGCCCAGTAACATTATTGAATGGTTTGAAGCCATCTTTTTAACCCCAAATATACCTCCTGTATTATCCTGCACCGTTTCTATACTTTCTTCATTAAATAGTTCCTGCATCAGCTTTGTCATCGGCAGTTCAAATCCAGCTGGTGCATTACAGTCGGTCATTTGTTTAAGTAGTGCTAATTGCTTGTCCATAAATACATCTCCCGTTCCACAGTAAACTTATATTTTATGTCATTATAGGATATTATTACATATATTGTTCTAAAAATATACCCATCGCTGTTCCGATATAATTCCCAATAATATACCCTAGCGTACCCACAACAAGTATCGGTCCAATTAATTTATGCCATCCTTTAGCAATCGCTAATGCTGCAGCAGTCGTCGGCCCCCCTATATTTGCATTGCTTGCCAATAATATTTCCTCTAAATCTGCACCTATTAACTTACCGCCAATTAGACTTATAACGAGATTCAGCATCGCAATAATAAACACAAATAATAATAGCAATGGTGCTGTCTGAATAATTAAAGGAATTGAAGCTGGAATGCCTAATACGAAGAAGAAGAGATAAATAAGAAATGTTCCAAATTCATTACTTCCATTTAATTGTTTAAAGAAATTAGGGAAAGATAATAACAAAACAAATGTAAACGTCGTTAAGATGAGATACTTATCTGTCACAATCCCTGTAAACATTTCATATAGTATATTCCCTCCAGCTTCCGGTAATATATTCGTCATAAATGCTGATAGTTTAAATGATACAGCTACAATAAAGAAAGCTGCACCGAAATTTAATGCAAGATCGAGCAACGAAATTTCTTTACGACTGAAATAATCTCTCTGTCCTTCAATATGCACCCCTTCTACCTCATCAATATGTGGTGTACTATACTTCTTTCTAAAGAATTGTACTGTAGGAATTGCCATTAAAGTCAAGATAAATATCGCTGTCATTAAATTATCTGCAACTACTGCAGCTGATATTACGTCTTTAGGTGGATTAAACTTTAATGCCATCGCTGCAAAGTTCACACCACCCCCAATATAGCTCGCACTCATCATCGCACTCAGTTTATCCAAATAAGGAATATGCTCCTTTAATAAAAAGAATGCCACAAAAGTTCCAGCTACCGTTCCTACTGAACTTAATAAAAATATACCCAGCAATCGGCCACTTTCTTTCCATATTGCCTTAATATCAATTTGAAATAACAATAATGGTAAAGCTAACGGAATAACAAATCCCCATACTTGATCATAAACAACGGACTCTGTTGGAATAACTTTAAAATTTGATAGTAACAGTGCAAAAATTAAGGCGATAATAGCCCCTGAAACTTTTGCAGCCCATTTATATTTTAGCTCGAGATATATACTTAGACTGCTGAATATTACGATGATTGCCCATAACGTCATTACATCATCTGCTGCAAAAAGTGTTTTCATTGTTAACCTCCACAATAAATATTATACTTCTAATTTATCAGAATATTCTATATTATTGAAGAGGTAATCATTTATTATAAACGTTTCGCAAACTTTTCTTTATGTTCAGCAGGTAAAGCATCAACTTTTAATGCTTTTTCAATCAAAGCTTTGTTCTTCTTATCACCGTATACTAATTCATTAAACTCATGTAATGTAAATCCTATTTCATCTTTTTTCACAAGCTCTAACTGACTATCAGGTACTACCATACCTTCATCAAGTACTCTAAAGTAACACCCTGTTGCTCGACTTGCAGCCATCATCTTTACAATATTCGGTACATTATGAACCTGTGCAATCGTATTACATGGTCCACGTCCTTCAGTCACTTGAATAAGTGCCTCTCCAAGTTTAAACGTATCGCCAATACAAATCGTATCTTTATCTAGTCCAACAGTCGTAATATTCTCACCGAACAAACTAAATTCTGTATCTATATCCATGTAATCTGACCATAAATCATAATCATTATAATCATATAAACAGACCGCTTTATTTACACCACCATGACCTTTATAGACATGTTGATCTCCGACAAATCCCGTAACAGTGAGTCGTACTGCATTCTCAATAGGATATTTATAATAAGCAGTTTTCTTCTCTTTACCGTTTACATCAATCTTTTCTATACCACCGATACAAATTCTTTTCACTTCATACTGCATGTCCTCACCTCTTCAATTGTGTTATTTCAAGTGTATTATTATCGATTAAATAAGTAAATTAAAAATCAGCTACTCAAATGAGTAGCTGTTGATATAAATTTAATTTCTTTTTACTGAACACGGTATAATTAAAAAGATCAAAGTAATGCGCAAGCTTTAGTTCAATAATAAATCAACATAAAACCGAAACATAATAATATCTTTATGTTTCGGTTTCTATCGTTAACTATCTTTTTTTCTTACGTTTCTTATATGACACAACGCGTGACTTCTTCTGCTGACGATATTCCGGCATTTCGATAACTTTATGTCCACCGATACGCCATAACCTTACTTCTGTGTACATCGTCTTTAACAACTTCGTTAAGTTCTCTGTCGGTACTATAGAGATCATCTGTCTTGCACCAAGATCTGCGACAAATTCAAATGCTGTTTCAAAGCTATCTGTCACACGAAATGTCTCTATAATTTCGTTGAACAGTGCTTCTACTTGCTGCGGATAAATATGTTCACCTTTCATATTGTGCTTCAATTCTGTCTTTAAGTCTTCTTTTAATTTATTATTCTCTACATGTGAGTTCTGTACATATTTATAGATTTGCTGAGCGTTCACTGGTGTATAGTATTCCATATTACTGAACATTACATCTAAATCCATCTGCTGATGTGAATATATTTCATGTTTCACCCAGTTGCCTTTAATATTCAGTACGAGATTTGGAAAGTAGGTCGTTATGTCCTGCTTGATGTCATCAGTCGAAATATCCTTGCCATATACTTTCTTATACACTTGCTGCATAAAATCCAGACGTACAAATCCGTATAGGTTCATCATTCCACGGTAAAACTTAATCTTCTCGATTTCCGGATTAATTATGCCTGATGCTTTCAATTTTTTAAAATGTTCAAGCACATCTTTCGGTACGAAGAGGATCTCATTAAAATCATGACTGAACGCAAAGATTTCTCTCGTTGCCCCTTTCGTATACGTGAAATTGTCATAGCCGAACTGCAATGCATTCTCAATATTCAGTTGCAGCTCAAAGTCCATATACTTCATCATCTTCTGAATCATCGTGAAGTCTTTAAAGAATGCCTGATGAATCGTGTTAATATTTGAATTTTTATCTGATTTTTCTTCTAACTGATAAAAGCGTACAATCCCGATGATATCTTCATCACTTAATGTTTGTAAATGTGTCTTCAAATCTTTGTTCGACCAGTTATCAATCATCGTATGAATTTTTGTTTCAATTTCAAGCTGTGATTGATATTGTTCGAGATTGGCTTTTAGCATATCACTTTCATATGCAGTTTCTTCATCAGTCGGTGTTTCAATTCATTCATGTTCACTATTTAAGTGCAGTTCATTATAATAGTTGATCAGTTCATTTGGAATTTCAAAGATTTTACCCCTACTTGCTTCAATCAGTCCTGCTTCAACTAAGTTAGGTAATACATATTCCGTCTGTATATTATCTTTATTGATACGGTTGCCGTTTGCGGCGAGCAATGTTAAATAGAGGTGCTCTGTTTCATTTAAATTTAGAATCACTTGGTGAATTATTGATTTAGTAATTGTCATATATTGCTCCTATGTATAAAAAGGCTGAACTGCTTCAGCCTTTAATATTAATGATGTTGCGATCAAATTGTATGCCATACGTTTCTTCAAATAATTGTAGCGCTTGAGTACTGAATGCAAATACTTGCGTAAAAGTTCTTTCGCTTAATACATCAACATGTACGTTTCTGTACTTTTCCTGTACCAATGCGTCATTCATCTGGTCGATTGCGTAATAAAATCCACCTTGCTCAAATCGTTCGATAAGTTCATGCTTATTGATTTCATCTGTACTTATATAGAGATGGGCTTCATTAAATTCAGGTAGGGATTCAAACCATGATATCCCTTTTCTGCAGTTCACAACGTCACCAATAATAATCATTGCCGGATGTGTAACCTCTTCTTCCTGAACTTTCTGGATAATATTTGTTAAATCTCCTGTAACCGTCTTCTGGAAGCCATAACTTGCATGTCCAATTACTGCTATTTTTAGATGAGCTTCATTTTTAGATAGTACTTCTACGATTTCAGGTAATGCTTTCATCCCCATATACAGTGCAAGTGTTCCACCTTTCGCGAGTGCTTCAAAATCAATTTCTCTGACGCTGTCTTTTTGCAGATGACCCGTTGAAAACGTAACATGCGGTGAATATGCACGGTCCGTCAGTGGGAAGCCTGAATAGAGCGCTGCAGCTGATGCGCTTGTAATCCCTGGAACAATCTCGTATGGCGTATGGTCGTCCAGACTTTCTACTTCTTCAGTCAGGCGACCGAATATACCTGGGTCCCCACCTTTTAGACGGACAATAGTCTTATACTGCTGCACACAATGATTAATGATTGTATTGATTTCATCCTGCTTCTTATATTTTACGTCAGGATTCTTACCAACGTATATCAGTTTGCAGTCGCGCTTGCTGAGCTGCAGTAATATTGGATTTACAAGACGATCATATATAATCACATCTGCCTGCTCGATTTTACGTATTGCCTTATAAGTAACAAGACCAGGATCACCTGGTCCTGCACCGATAAAGTAAACTTTACCTAGATCCATATATAAAGTACACCATCTTCAACTTCTATTTTATAAGTTTCAACACAGCCGTCAGCTTCATCAGGTGCCTGCACCTGGCCATCATTTAAATCAATCTTTCTGTCATGCAGCGGACAGAATACGTAATGTTCACTTACCGTACCTTCTGTTAAAGGACCATTTTTATGAGGGCAACGATTTCCGATTGCTTTAATCTCTCCAGATTCTAATAAGAAAATACCGATTTCTTCATCTTTAACAAATGCTTTCTTACCGATTTGAGGTTCTAGTTCAGATACATTGAATAATTTGATTTTTTCCATGACTATACGCGCTCCACTTCATACATTTTTCGTTTCTCTTCGTCTGATGCAATCGCTTTCCACGGCTCTTCCTGACGTGCTTTATTAGCATCCATTAAACGTTCAAATAATTCTTTTTGTTTCGCTTCATCAAGTAATACATCTTTCACCTGGTCGAATCCTAAACGCTCCATCCATGGTGCAGTACGTTCACCATAGATACCTGTTTCTCGGTAGTATTGCATCATCGCACCACATAATTGAATCACATCGTCTTCAGTTGCTACAGTTGTAAGTAATGTTGCTGCTTTAACTTCCGTACCACCGTTACCGCCAACAAAGATCTGGAAGCCATTCTCAACGCCGATAACACCGAAATCTTTCACACCAGATTCTACACAGCTACGCGGACAACCTGATACCCCGATTTTAAATTTATGAGGTGTATCGATATATTCAAAGGTTGATTCAAGACGAATTGCAAGTTGTGTCGTTAACTGTGTACCAAATCGACAGAATTCTTTACCGACACATGATTTAACAGAACGTAGTTTTTTACCGTAAGCAGATGCTGAACGCATGCCTAGATCTTCCCACACTTGAGGTAATTCTTCTTTTTTAATACCATATAAACCGATACGCTGTGCACCAGTGATCTTCACTAACGGTACATCATATTTCTTCGCAACTTCACCTAATTTAATTAACTGATCAGGATTTGTTACCCCACCCTGCATCTGTGGAATGACAGAGAAAGTACCATCATTTTGAATGTTCGCATGGAAACGTTCATTTGCATAACGTGAATCTTTTTCATCTTCGTGCTCATGTGGCCAGCACATATTCAAGTAATAGTTGACTGCCGGACGACATTTTGGACATCCACCTAAGTTTTTAAATCCTAATACGTGACGTACTTCTTTAGACGTTTTTAAACCTTTTGCACGAATTTGCGTTACAATCTGGTCACGTGAAAGATCAGTACATCCACAAATTCCAGTTGGTCCGCCCGCTTCAAATTTATCACCTAATGTATGAACGAGTAAATCAGCGATTTGTCCTTTACATTTACCACATGATCCACCAGCTTTAGTATGTGCTGTAACTTCAGCTACGGTCGTTAATCCTTTTTCGTGTACTGCTTTTACAATCTGTCCTTTAGAAATACCGTTACATCCACAAATCGTTTCATCGTCTGCCATTGTTTCAACACTGATTGCATCAACTTCACCAGCTTTGTGTAATAAAGATACTAATGTGAATTCCTCAATGGCTTCTTCTTTTTTCATCATATTGTAGAAACGGTTACCTTCTTCAGTATCTCCGTAAAGTACAGCCCCAACAACTTTCCCTTCTTCTACGAACACTTTTTTATAGACGTTATCTAAACCGTTAAATACTTCAATACCGCGTGTCTTTTCACCTTCGTAAATCTTACCGGCAGAAAATAGATCACAGCCAGATACTTTAAGTGACGTAAATGTAGTTGATCCGTGATATCCATCTGTTGGATTGCCTGTGATATGGTCTGCTAATACCTTACCTTGTTCGTAAAGTGGTGCTACTAAACCATAAACCTTTGAGTTATGTTCAGCACATTCACCAACCGCGTATACATCCGGATCACTTGTCTGCATAAAATCATTAACAACAATACCACGACCGATTTCAAGTTCAGCAGCTCGTGCTTGTTTTGTTACCGGACGAATACCAACAGCCATTACAACTAAATCTGTTTCAATCACTGAACCATCACTCAAACGAATCGCTTCAACACGGTCTTTACCGATAATTTCCTGTGTGTTGCCTTGTAGTTTAAACTTCATACCTTGTTTCTCTAAATCAGCTTTTAACATTTCTCCTGCTTTACGATCTAACTGCATTTCCATTAACCATTCACCTAAATGTACAACAGTAACATCCATGCCCTGGTCTAATAATCCGCGTGCACATTCTAATCCAAGCAACCCACCACCGATGACCACAGCTTTTTTGTAATGACGCGCTTGTTCAATGATGTATTCTGTATCTTTAATCGTTCTCCAGCCGATAACACCTTCAAGTTTCACACCATCAATCGGTAACATGAAAGCAGTTGATCCTGTAGCAATGATGAGTTTATCATATGAAACTGTAATGCCTTTTTTCGTTGTTACTGTCTTATTTGCTCTGTCGATTGTTTCAGCTTTATCATCATTGATCAATGTGATGCCATGTTCTTTATACCATTCATAATCATTTAGAATCGTTTCCTGAATATCCATCTTCTTCTGTAAAATATTTGATAGCATAATACGGTTATAATTCGGATATGGTTCTTCACCGATAACTGTTATTTCAAAAAGATCTGGATTGCGCTCTAAAATCTCTTCGATCGTACGAATTCCTGCCATACCATTACCAATCATCACTAATTTTTGTTTCATTTTTTTCTCCTCTTCAATTCAATCGTTTATTTTAATAAATCTTTAATTTTCTGTTTGAGTACTTTACTTTTTTCCGGGCTTGCACCATCGCTTGAAATCATAATTCGCATATCATTATGTCTAAAAGAGGCTACATTAAAGAAATTCGAGTTGCTTTTATTCGAACAATCATTAACAAGCTGATTATCATGCACACATTCCATGACCTGCATATTAACAAATTCATCATTTGTTGCAATAAACACGAGGTCATATTGACTGATATCCTGTTTTGCAAATGGGTGCTGAATACATTCAACATCCTTCGCCTTTATTTCAGCATCTATCTCTGGTGCCAGGACAGTAATATATGCTCCTTCACCTTGTAAACCGTTTACTTTGCGTTTTGCAATTCTGCCACCGCCTACAATAAGAATCTTTTTACCTTCTAAGTTAAGCATGACTGGATACATGTGCATCCTCCTCAAGTTCATTGAGCTTATTTAATACGCCTTGCGCCATATTAAAATCTAAATCCAATGTTTCAGTAAAAGATATATCGTATCCCGCCTCAACGAAAGGCTGACTCAGTCCTTTAACCTTACGCACGAGATGACCATCGAATAAGAAATATGGCATAATGATAATCTTCTTGGTCTTATCCATAGACTTCAGCTTTTCTTCAAAGCTTAATTCCCCATACAACATTGCCGGTACTAAATTTTGTTCTGACGTCTGCTGCATCGTATTTACCATCGCAATAAGACGTTCGTCTGGTTCAGCGAATCGCTTATTACCATGTGCTGTAATCAGTATTATTTCATCATCAAATTCTGAAATGATGCGCTCACACACCTTGTACACGCTCGGTTCATCACCGAAACAATCTGCTATACGATAAGTTATATGAGGATAGTCCTTCAACACTTCATCAAGCTGTGCCGGAATATCTTCTCTCGCATGCATTGCTGGAAATAGGAGCATCGGCATCACTAAAAATTCTGTAACACCTGCATCTACCATACGGCGTGTAATAATTGGTACATTCTCGTCATCTTTTTCGAGAAAAGCTAACTCCTGTACTGTTTCAGGTCGCTTTGATATTATATTATCTACAAATTCTCTAAAAAGTTGATTTTTATCAGGCATCTTTGATCCATGCGCAATATATATGATTCCTTTCATGGATGAACCCCCTCTATATAAGATACATTTACATTATAGCTTATTCAGTTGTGAATATGTTCACATAAACAAATGAATAGGGATTTCCCTATATAATTTATTTTGCAAGAAAAAACAAAAAAACCGTTCCATGATGAAATATCATCATGGAACGGTTTCAAATACTATTATTTTAAAGCTGCTTTCGCTTGGTTTACTAACTCAGCAAATGCTTTTTCGTCAGAGATAGCAATCTCTGATAACATTTTACGGTTAACATCGATGCCAGCAACTTTTAATCCGTTCATTAAACGGCTGTAGCTGATATCATGTTGACGCGCTGCTGCATTGATACGCGCGATCCATAATTTACGGAATTCACGTTTCTTTTGACGACGGTCACGATATGCATATTGACCTGACTTCATTACTTGTTGTTTTGCTACTTTATATAATGTATGTTTAGAACCAAAGTAACCTTTAGCTAATTTAATCGTTTTTTTACGACGGGCGCGTGTTACTGTTCCACCTTTAACTCGTGGCATTATAATTCCTCCTTAAAATTCCTATTATTATTTTACGTACGTTAACATTTGTGCTACGCGTTTTTGGTCACCTTTAGAAACTAAAGATGCTTTACGTAATCCACGTTTTTGTTTTGTTGATTTGTTAGCGAATAAATGTGAAGTGTAAGCTCTTGAACGTTTTAATTTCCCTGAACCAGTTCTTTTAACACGTTTTGCTCCACCACGGTGAGTTTTCATTTTAGGCATGTTTTTATCCTCCTAGTTTTGTTTTTTATCGACGATAGGCGCTAACATCAAGAACATTGAGCGTCCATCCATCTTTGGTTTTTGTTCAACAGTCGCAAGATCTTTGCATTCTTCTGCAAATTTCTCTAATACGCGTTGACCGAATTCTTTGTGCGTAATAGCACGTCCACGGAAACGAATAGATACTTTAACTTTATCTTCTTTCTCTAAGAATTTACGTGCATTCTTAAGTTTCGTATTAAAGTCATGATCTTCGATTGTAGGACTTAAACGAATTTCTTTAACTGTAACGACTTTTTGCTTTTTGCGTGCTTCTTTTTCTTTCTTCTGCTGTTCAAACTTAAACTTACCGTAATCCATAATTTTGGCAACGGGTGGTTTAGCGTTTGGCGCAACAAGAACAACATCAAGATTAACGCGTTCAGCAATTTCAATTGCTTCAAACTTAGTTTTAACACCAAGTTGTTCACCATCATGTCCAATTAAACGTAATTCTTTCGCGCGAATTCTGTCATTGATTTGAGTTTGATCTTTAGCTATGGTTGACACCTCCTATATGATTTACGAAGACAAACAAAAAAGCGAATGCATTATGCACCCGCTAAAAAATAGACATGTCTAACCATGTTATTTAACCCTGTAACTGCTATTGCGTCTTCAGGGCGAGAAGCGGGATGCTTCTACTTGTCCGTTTCGTATTCAACAGACTTAATAATAACAGGGTTATGCATCAATGTCAACATCTATTTTTTCATATTCACTCATATCTGTATCTTGTGATAGATCAACTTTATCTAATGGAATCTTCTTTGTTTTATATCTTAATTTATGATAGAAGAAAAATGCTAAGAAAATAGGGATTCCCATATATGTAATCATAAAGCCATTCATGTCAAAGTTTCCATTTAAAATTAAATCCGTATCTTGACCGACAATTACAAAGAGGCATAGTATGAATGCAAAGATTGGACCGAATGGGAACCACATCGCTTTATACTTCAATACCGATAAATCTTTGTTCTGTGCATAAAATGCACGGCGGAATCGATAGTGACTAATTGCGATACCGAGCCAGGCGATAAAGCCAGTTAATCCACTTGCTGCAACGATATATTCATATGCACCACTCGCCACGCGTTCAACTAAGAAGATAATCAGCACAACTATGAAAGTCGCTAATAAACTCGGAATCGGAACACCTTTCTGATTGGTTTCAGAAAATTTACGAGATGCTAATCCATCTTTACCCATTGCGTATAACATACGTGTTGAGGCATACATACCACTGTTACCTGCCGAGAGAATCGACGTTAAGATAACAGCATTCATAAATGATGCTGCAAATGCAAGTCCAGCATTTTCAAACACTAATGTGAATGGTGACTTCGCAACACTATCGCCACCCATTAAGTTTGGATTTGTATATGGAATAATTAAACCGATCACTAAAATAGATAGTACATAGAAAATTAATATTCTCCAGAATACTTGTTTGATTGCTTTCGGGATCGTCTTTTCTGGTTCTTCTGACTCGCCTGCAGTAATCCCTACAAGCTCTGTCCCTTGAAAACTAAATCCTGCAACTAAGAATACACCAAGTATCGTTAAGAAACTTCCAGTTAATCCATGACCTAGAAACGGTGCATCACCAGCTGTAAAGTTTTTAAACCCTAAATATTCTCCACCGAGAATCCCGAAGATTGTCAGTAGACCGATTGCTAAAAATAATATAACTGTTGCAACTTTAACAATCGCGAACCAATACTCACTTTCACCATATACGCGCACTGATAATGTGTTCAAAAATAATATAATCGCTAAGAACACCAAACTCCATGCCCAGCCGGGTAAGAAATCCATGGGTTCCCAGTATTTAATAACACTCGCCGCAATACTTACGTCAGCAGCAACAGTGATCACCCAGTTAAACCAATAGTTCCAGCCTAATGCAAATCCAAGTGACGGATCAACAAATCGTGTTGCATAAGTTGAGAAACTTCCTGAAATCGGAAGATATGTTGCCATTTCTCCAAGCGATGTCATTAAGAAGAACACCATAATTCCGATAATTGTAAATGCAAGTAGCGCACCCCCTGGCCCAGCATCACGAATAGCCCCTCCACTGGTCATAAATAATCCTGTACCAATACATCCACCGATGGCAATCATAGAGATATGACGCTGCTTCAACTTTCTTTGTACTTGATTTGTACTTTCTGACAAAGTAATAACTTCCCTTCTATAAATAAAAATGGATGCACACAATTGTATGCATCCATAAATGATTCTTCTTACCATTTAGTAGCGCATCACAATATGTGTGACAGTCTGTTACCTATTCAGTAACAGCCCAGAATTTAAGCTCATACACTTATCTTCTTCGGCATCGTTTCCTTTCTACTGGTTTCAATTACGTGTATGACGTATCCATCAGTATACTCTTAAACAATGCGACCTCTACCTCAACGAGGAATATTAAGTTAATGATAAATATACATTACTTATCATAATTTTTCAAGCTTATTTTTTTAGACGAATCTCATCTACAATAGACCAGATGAAATCATCACGATCGATTGTCTTAGATTCTTTTTTACCGTATTGACGGACGTTCACTTCGTTATTCTCAATTTCTTTATCTCCTACAACAACCTGATAAGGAACTTTATGCATCTGAGCTTCTCGAATCTTGTATCCCATCTTTTCTTCGCGGTCATCGATATGACAACGGACACCTTGTGATTTTAGTTCATCATAAAGCTTACGTGCGTAGTCATAGTGAACCTCATTTGAAACCGGAATAATCTCAAGTTGATTTGGTGCTAACCACAACGGATAGGCTCCTTTATACTCTTCAGTCAGGAAAGCAACGAAGCGTTCCATGGTAGAGATTACACCACGGTGAATTACGACTGGACGATGCTTCTCACCATCACTACCGATATATTCCAGATCAAATCGTTCTGGTAGTAAGAAATCCAGCTGCACAGTTGAAAGTGTCTCCTCTTTACCTAAAGCTGTTTTAACCTGAACATCTAATTTAGGACCATAGAATGCGGCTTCTCCTGGTGCCTCCTCATAATCCAGTCCCATTTCATCTACCGCTTCTTTAAGCATCAATTGTGCACGTTCCCACATTTCATCATCCTGGAAGTACTTTTCAGTATCTTCTGGATCACGATAACTTAGACGGAACTTATATTCCTTGAATTTAAAGTCTTTATACACATCGATAACAAGTTGAACGACGCGAATAAACTCTTCTTTAATCTGATCAGGACGAACAAATATATGCGCATCATTCAATGTCATACCACGTACACGCTGTAACCCGCTTACTGCCCCACTCGCTTCGTAACGATGCATCATACCAAGCTCTGCGATACGAATTGGTAATTCACGATATGAATGTGGTTTATTCTTATATACCATCATATGGTGTGGACAGTTCATCGGGCGCAGTACAAGCGCTTCGTTCTCCATTTCCATCGGAGGGAACATATCTTCTTGATAATGATCCCAGTGACCACTTGTCTTATATAGATCAACCGATCCCATAATAGGTGTATACACATGATCATAACCAAGTGCAACTTCTTTATCCACGATATAACGCTCTAATTCACGACGAATTGTTGCGCCGTTTGGTAACCATAAAGGCAACCCGGCACCTACAAGCTGACTTGTAGTAAATAGCTCTAGCTCTTTACCGATTTTACGATGATCGCGTTCTTTACGTTCTTCAAGAATCTTCAGATGTTCTTTCAGCGCTTTTTTATCGAAGAAAGCAGTACCATAAATACGTTGCAGCATCTTGTTATCTGCATCACCTCTCCAATACGCACCAGCCGTTGATAATAATTTGAACTCCTTAATTTTAGCTGTTGAAGGTACATGCACACCACGACAAAGATCTGTAAACTCTCCTTGCGAATAGATAGTCACATGCTCGTCTTCAGGGATTGCATCAATTAGCTCCATCTTGTATGGATCATCAGCGAAAATCTTCTTCGCTTCTTCACGACTGACAACACGGCGTTCAATCTTGATATTCTCTCCGACAATTTGTCGCATCGTCTTTTCAATTTCAGGTAGGTCTTCACTAGAAATCTTATGCTCTGTATCAATGTCATAATAGAAACCTTCTTCGATAACAGGACCAACACCAAAGTGCACATCCCCATACATACGTTTTAATGCCTGTGCCATTAAATGAGCAGTTGAATGTCGTAGTACTTCTATACCTTCTGGTGACTCAGGCGTAATAATTTCAATATCCCCATCAGTTTCAAGCGCTGTAGATAAATCTACCATCTGACCATTGAACTTGCCGGCCAAAGCTTTCTTTCTCAAACCAGGACTGATTGAACCTGCAATATCTTCAGTTGTAACGCCACTTTCAAAACTCTTCACATTACCATCTGGAAACTTAATTTGAATTTCACTCATTGTATACGCCTCGCTTCTTTATTTTTCAACAAAAAAAGACCCCCTCCCAAAAGGGACGAAGTCTATTCGCGGTACCACCCTAATTACTGATTGCTCAGCAACTCTACATAAGATAACGGTCTTGAGCCGGATAGCGATTAACTACCATAAACATAAGGGAGTAACAAATGATCTTAAATACTGATTCTCACCACCATCAGCTCTCTATAAATTAAGGAATCATCGTCTTATCCTTATGATGTTATTCATATAGACGAACATTTTTGTTGTTTGTTACCTAATATTATACACATATCGTCGATATTTTCAAATTTTATTTTTCGCGTCTATAGTTTTTCCCGGATAACATATAAGCATCACTTAATGTCTCGATGCGCTCCATAATACGCATTGCTTTCGTCTGTTCAGCACCTTGCTTTGTCATTGATAAATGATGGGATAATTCTTTGAAATCGAAATTTGAACTAAAGAATGTCGGCATCTTGTTCATCATACGGTGGTTAAGAATAGGCCCAAGTACTTCATCACGTACCCATGGCGTCAAATCTTCAGCGCCGATATCATCCAGCATAAGTACAGGTGTATTTTTCACACGGTTAAGCCGTTCGTTATATGTACCATCACTGAAACCATTTTTAAGTTCCCGAATAAACTCAGGAAAATACAGGAGCGTCGTATGAATATAGCGTTCTTTCAGTTCGTTGGCAATCGCACCTAGTATAAATGACTTACCCGTGCCGAAAGGACCGTGAATATACATCCCTTTCGTATCATTACCCTTTGCGATCTCGCGACAAATGCTGTTTGCCTGACGCACGATATCGATACGCGCCTTATCATCTAAATGTATCTGTGCAAGCTTTGCATTTAATACGTCCTTCGGCATGTGGATTGCTGTAATAAACTGTTTCATCTTCTGAGCTTCATCATGAGCGAGTTTAGACGGACAAGGGAGATGCTTAATCTTAATTTTATTGTTTTCAACATACAGTTCAGGCGTATGTCCTGGTACAAAGTTCTTACACTTACTGTAAGATTCGCACGCATGGCACATCTTTGAAGAATCTTTATATTCTTGTAATACAGATAAATCATTATCAATCATCTTATCTGTTATATGATTTTCTTTAATAAACTGCTTAATATCAGGTTCTTTAATCGTTTCTTCTTTTATTGCCTCAATACGTTTAAATATATCACTGTTCGTATGTAGTATCGAACCCATATGTTTCATCATTTATCCTCCTCCCATGATTGATTTAATTCTTCTAATAACTTCTGTCTTTCCTTTTCCAGATCAATATTATCTGTATCCTCTTTAACTGCTGGCTGTTGTTCTTCAAGCAGCCATTTCGGCGTCAGTTCTCTTTGTACCGTATTATTCTTTTTATAATTTTTTACTTTTTTATTCAATTGCGTCTGCTTTTTCTGTTCAAATGATTTCACATACTTGTAGGCTGCTTCACTGTTTGATAACTTCTGTTTCTTCCAGTTTGAAGCAATCTCTTCGATATAACTCTGGGGCAGTTTCATATCATTTGTAAACATGACATACTGCAATAATATATTCATTACACCAAATGGCAGTTGCTCGCGTTCTAGTATCGATTCAATCATTCGCTTTTGTTTAATTGTCGGTTCAGACTTACTAAATGAAGTAAGCATATCTATCGGACTTGTCGTGTCCATCAGTTCAAACCAGGTCAGTTTCGTTTCTGGCGTGTCATCCCTTACCTGTTGCGGTGTTAACTGCGGTAACTGCCCGTCATGTTCAATCTGATAGAAGTCACGGGCATTCTTACGTAAATCTTCATGTGAAATTTGCTGGTCACTCGTTAATGATTTCAAAATGATGCCACGCATATCATGTGCTGCGATATCGTACAATGTCGCTAGCTGGACGATTAGATTACGCGTCGCTTTCGGCAGTTGACTTTTTGTGATTAAATTCTGCGCCAGCAGCATTTCCAGTAGATCAAAATCAAACGTGTGCTGGTGAACGGGTATACCGAAAGATTCATGCTGCTTTACCAGATATTCATTTCCTTCAAAAATAGCCTTTTCCGGAGATTTCGGTGTACCAAATACATCCATATACTTACTTGACACATCTTGGTACCCATCTAGATTTAACGTTTCATTACAGAACCTGGACTTTAGCTGTTGATACCTCGGCTTACCTACTTGCTGGAACAAGAATACAGAAAGCATCGGATCATTAAAGAACTGAGATGGCATGACGGGTGCAATGAGTTTATAGACAAACTTCTGATTATCTTCAATACGCATATATGTTTTCAGTAGTCCAATTGCTTCTAAACGCTTACGTATTACTTCAAAGTGCGCTAAGTTCATCTTTAGTTCACTTAAAATAACATAATGATTGATGACGTCACTTGTCTGATCATAACCTGTGAGAAACTGACGCATAAACTGATAGACGCCAATACATTCAACTCCGATAAGGGGTGTATATAATGTAGTTAGTACATCTTCAGTAACTTGTGTTGCAACATAGTTGCTGATAACGATAAACTCATCAGTTCCATTCAATTCAGTAAAATAACGCTCCATCTTTGCACCTACTTTTTATTCTTTTCATTGAGTATATCACTCATCGTACGGAGCAACTGATCGACGTCTTTAAATTCTTTGTAGACCGAGGCAAAGCGTACGTAAGACACTTGATCCAGCTGCATCAGGTGCTCCATTACAATTTCACCGATATCAACAGATGAAATCTCAGACTGACCTTTTTCTCTTAATGTATTCTCCACTGCATCCGTAATCTGTTCGAGAGATTCGTACGGAACAGGACGTTTTTCACATGCACGCACAAGACCATGTACAATTTTATCACGATTAAAGGCTTGTCTTGTTCCATCTTTTTTCACGACAATCAAAGGCTGCAGTTCTACCCGTTCAAACGTTGTGAAACGTGTACCACACTGTTCGCATTCACGACGTCTTCTGATTGCATTCATATCATCTGCATGTCTTGAATCAACGACCTTCGATTGATTAAAGCTGCATTTTGGACATTTCAAGACACTCACCTCATTTATATTTATCTCTCAATTATACATTATCATGTTTATTTACTAAACATTTAAGTTTACACTTACTACAATCGGATAATCTACTAATAATCCAAAGAAAGGAGCGAACAAATGAGACCACATTATATTCATCTGCAAAAACGCGAAGAAGGAAACCCTGTAAATAAGCTGAGAGAAAGTTTTAACCGCAGAAATGAAACGATTCTTTACCATAAAGATCCAGTCGGCATAGTATTTATCGGAGATTCTATTACAGATTACTGGGACCTTGATAGTTATTTCACGTTACAAAATGATAAACGTATTATTAACCGCGGTATCGGTAATGATCGTTCACAGTGGGTACGTGAACGTTTTGCTGCAGATGCCATCCAGCTGAAACCTGACTGGATTGTATTATCCATAGGTATTAATAACACAAAAGAACTAGATGATGACCCAGCTGAATCCAACCAGATACACATCAAGATCCGTATTTTAGAAGATATTGAAGCGATGATTATCATGGCTAAAGACAAGAATATTAATATTGCTGTAGCAACACTCACTTCAACGAATCGTCCACAGCTCGATGGATTTATTACACGTTCTAAACTTGTTCAGACAATCAACCTGGAAATAGCTCAGCTGTGCATAAAACACGATGCACAATTTATTGATTACTATACAGTGATGACTGAAACTAAAGAAGATATCGACTACTTACGCAATGAACTTACTGATGACGGCCTCCACCCTCACGTACTCGGTTATGACAGGATGGCGGACACGCTCGTCAATACTTTGCCATATCCAATTCAATTAAAAAATTAATAAAAAGGAGAAATAGGCATCATACCTGTTTCTCCTTAATTTAATAACTTAAGCCCAATTGTGCATGCTAAAATAATGGCAATACATAAAATTCTAAGCGGGTGCTTTGACTCATTGTAAAAGATAATGCCGAGCAATGTACCGCCCACAGCCCCAATACCCGTCCATATCGCATACGCTGTACTCATCGTTATCCCTGCTAAAGATAAGGACAGGAAGTAAAGACTGATTGCAAACGTAATAACCAGCAATACAATATAAAGACGCTTACCAGACTTACTGTACATATTCATCCATAATACACCGAGCATCTCACATAAGCCTGCAACGACAAGAAATATCCAGTACATCATACGCTCTCCTCCTCAGTAGCAAACTTTAACCCAACAACGCCTATGATAAGCATTGTAATCAGGACTACTTTAGGCCAGCCAAGCGGCACTTCATATACCGCCACATCAACGATCGTTACAAGCGTTGCCCCAAGTCCGACGAATATCGCGTAAGCTGTTCCTACGGGTAGATACTTTGTTGAATTAAGCAATAAATAAAAACTGAACGTCACACTTACTAAAGTAAGCATCCATTCAAACGCACTGTCGGCATGTGCAAGTCCTATCACCCAACCTGTCTCAAACAGTGCTGCAAGTATTAATTTTATCCAGTTCATAAATACCTCCTTGATTCAATACTTACATAACATAACATAAAACGCCGTCCATTTAAATTGGACGGCGTTACAGACTGAAGACAAACTCACAATTCTAAAAGTGAGTTTGTCTTTTTTCTTCGAAAAATATTGTTATTTTAAAGAAATTAGCAAAATATC
>NZ_PPRM01000032.1 GCF_002902665.1 Macrococcoides caseolyticum | reverse complement strand
ACATTTTTATAATATTACTAAATATTTTCAATGGCAAATATTTAAACCGAGAAATATATTTTTAAATAAAATATTATTGATAAAGGATTTTTTAATAAAAAAATAACTATTAAAAGTTTTGAAACTTTTAATAGTTAAGAAATTTTATTTCATATTTTTATTCTTCACTGTCATTATATATTGATTCAAATCCAGAACGTTCCAATGGATTTTGCTCTGACACATCAACGGTTCCCATCACACGACCATCTTCAACCTCTATAGTTTCATCAATCGATTCTTTGGCTACTTCAGTCAAATCTGCACCTTGTTCTGCAATAACTTCTCCTGGTTCTTTATCCGCATCCATCACTTTTTCTTTTTCCACTTTAGCGACAGTAGCAACAAATTGTCCTTCATCAAGTCGAATCAAGCGTACCCCTTGTGCAGAACGACCGTTTTGTGAGAATTCAGTAACATCAAGTCGAATAATCACACCATGGTCTGTTACAATCATAATATCTTCGTTACCATTCACGGTAGTGATACAGACAAGATTTCCATTCTTCTCAGTAATCGTTGCTGTTTTAATTCCTTTACCACCACGATTTGAAATTCGGTATTCACTCTCTTTAGTACGTTTTCCATATCCGTTCTCAGTAACAACCAGCACTTCATGTTCGTCATTAGATTCTATTACATCTAATCCGATAACTTCGTCACCTTCACGCAGGCTGATACCTTTAACTCCCGCAGCTGTACGGCCTAAAGGACGTAATTTATTCTCTTCGAAACGAATAAGTGAAGCGTGTTTTGTTCCTATAATCAATTGTTTATTACCATCTGTTAATCTAACAGCAATCAGTTCATCTTCTTCTCTAAAGTTAATAGCTATCTTACCATTTTTGTTAATACGCGAGAAGTGAGATAAATTAGATCGTTTAATCAATCCATGTTTCGTCGCAAATACAATATAAGCATCTTCACGCTCAAGATTTTTCACCGCAATCATCGTACTGATGGATTCATCTTTGTCCAAATCAATCACATTAACGATCGGAATACCTTTTGACTGTCTTGAAAGTTCAGGTATTTCGTATCCTTTGATTTTATACACACGCCCTTTGTTCGTAAAGAACAGGACATTATCATGCGTAGAAGTTGTTACCATTTGACTGACGAAGTCTTCATCCAAAGTATTCATACCTTGAATCCCTCTTCCACCACGATGCTGTGCACGATAAGTTGAAGCTGGAAGACGTTTAATATAGTTATTACTACTTAATGTAATCACGATATTTTCTTCATCAATTAAATCTTCATCTTCAAGATCCTCTAATCCTCCAGCAACAATTTCAGTACGACGTTCATCTCCATATTTATCACGAATCTCAATTAATTCCTCGCGAATAATCTGAAGTAACTTCTCTTCATCTGCTAATATTGCACGAAGTTCATCGATATATTTCAGCAGTTCTTGATACTCAGATTCAATTTTATCTCTTTCTAGCCCTGTTAATCGACGTAATCGCATATCAAGGATCGCCTGTGCTTGACGCTCTGATAGCTTAAACTGTTCTTGTAAACCTTGTAATGCTTCAGCATCATTACTAGAGGCTCTAATCAAAGCAATGATTTCATCGATATGATCAAGCGCAATTCTTAATCCTTCCAGAATATGTGCACGATCTTCTGCTTTTTTTAAATTATAGGCAGTTCGTCGGCGAACAACAGTCTTTTGATGTTCGAGATAGTGATAAATTGCTTGTTTAATATTTAATACTTGTGGCTTGCCATCTACAAGCGCCAGCATATTCACGCCAAATGATGTCTGAAGTGGTGTCTGCTTATATAAATTGTTAAGGATTACGTTTGCATTTGCATCACGTCGTACATCGATAACAATACGTACCCCTTCTTTTAAACTTGTTTCATCACGAAGGTCTGTAATACCGTCCACCTTTTTATCACGTGCTAATTCAGCAATTTTTTCTACTAATCTCGCTTTATTTACTTGATAGGGAATTTCTGAAATAATAATCGTCTCTTTACCATTCGGACGCGTCTCAATCAATGTCTTTGCGCGCATAATTACAGAACCACGTCCTGTTTCATATGCTCGACGTATACCGCTTCGTCCCAATATAAGACCAGCCGTAGGAAAATCTGGTCCTTGAATCAATTCCATTAATTCAGGAATAGAAATATCAGGATTCTTACTTAGTTCTAACACACCATTAATGATCTCTGTTAGGTTATGTGGTGGAATATTTGTTGCCATACCTACCGCAATACCTGAAGCACCATTTACAAGTAGGTTCGGAAATCTTGATGGTAATACAACAGGTTCACGCTCATTTCCATCATAGTTATCTGTAAAGTCAATTGTATCCTTATTAATATCACGCATAAGTTCCATTGCAATTTTTGACATACGTGCTTCCGTATACCTCATTGCAGCCGCTCCGTCGCCATCCATAGAACCAAAGTTACCTTGACCATCGACAAGCATGTAACGGTAGCTGAAATCTTGCGCCATACGCACCATGGCTTCGTATATGGAAGAATCTCCATGCGGATGATATTTACCCATTACATCTCCGACAATACGCGCAGATTTTTTGTATGGTTTGTCTGGTGTCATGCCCTGATTGTTCATACCGTACAGTATTCGACGATGGACAGGCTTCATGCCGTCACGAACATCCGGTAATGCACGAGAAACTATGACACTCATTGCATAGTCTAGAAATGAATCTTTCATTTCTTTGACGATATTTTGCTCCTTCAATTTTGAATCATGGTCTAAAGCCATAGATGGCGCCTCCTTAAAATACTATCTTTATACATCAACGTTTGCGTATTCTGCATTCTCTTCAATGAACGTACGACGATGTTCTACAACATCTCCCATCAGCATTTCAAAAACTTCATCCGCTTCTATCGCATCACTTAGTGTCACTTGTAGCATCGAACGATGTTCTGGATTCATAGTAGTTTCCCATAGCTGATCCGCATTCATCTCTCCTAAACCTTTATATCTTGCAAGTTGCCATTTCGGTGTTGTCGGCAATTCTTTTCTCAATTTATCAAGTTCACGTTCGTTATATACATAATATTTTTTCTTACCTTGTTCCACCTTAAATAATGGTGGTTGTGCGATATAAACATATCCTGCTTCTAGTAGAGGTCTCATAAATCGATAGAAGAATGTAAGCAATAATGTTCTAATGTGAGCCCCGTCTACATCTGCATCTGTCATAATAACAATTTTATGATAGCGTGCTTTTGAAATATCAAACTCGCCACCAATACCTGTGCCCATTGCTGTAATCATAGAACGAATTTCATTATTACCAAGAATTCGATCAAGCCTTGCTTTTTCAACATTTAAAATTTTACCACGTAAAGGTAAAATCGCTTGTGTCTTAGAGTCTCTTCCTGACTTCGCTGAACCACCCGCAGAATCTCCCTCTACGATATATAATTCACTAATGGATGGGTCTTTGCTTGAACAATCTGCAAGCTTTCCTGGAAGACTAGAAATTTCAAGTCCTGACTTACGACGTGTCACTTCACGCGCTTTCTTTGCTGCAAGTCGAGCACGCGATGCCATAATCCCTTTTTCCACGATAATACGTGCAATAGGAGGATTTTCTAATAAGAAACGTTCAAAATTTTCTGCAAATAAGTTATCAGTAATTTGACGTACTTCTGTATTCCCAAGCTTTGTTTTCGTCTGTCCTTCAAATTGCGGGTCTCCGTGCTTAATGGAGACGATCGCTGTAATTCCCTCACGTACATCTTCTCCAGATAACTTCTCATCGGCTTCTTTAATCAATTTATTCTTAACACCATAACTATTAATCACACGTGTTAATGCACGCTTGAATCCATCTTCATGCGTACCACCTTCGTATGTATGAATATTATTCGCATAGCTTAGAAGATTTGTTGAATAGCCATTGTTATATTGAATTGAAATCTCGACTTCAATCTCATCACGATTATCATGAATATAAATCGGTTCCGGGAATAAAGTTTCTTTAGACTTATTTAACAACTCTACATATGATTTAATACCACCTTCATAATGGTACACGTCATGACGAATTTCATCCTGTTCACGTTCATCTTTAATTTCAAGCTTGATACCTTTATTTAAGAACGCTAATTCTCTAATACGTTTCTGCAGAATTTCATATTCATATTCTGTTGTTTCAGTAAATATTTCTGAATCTGCTTTAAAACGAATGACAGTTCCAGTCTTATCTGTTTCTCCAATCACCTTCAAATCAAATGCAGGTACACCACGGTGATATGCCTGATGATAAATCTTGCCATCTTTATGAACATATACTTCTAAGGTAGACGATAGGGCATTAACAACTGATGAACCAACGCCATGCAGTCCCCCCGAAACTTTATATCCGCCGCCCCCAAATTTACCACCAGCATGTAGTACAGTTAAAATGACTTCAACCGCAGGACGACCCATTTTTTTCTGAATATCTACCGGAATACCACGACCATTATCCGTAACTTTTATCCAGTTGTCTTCTTCTATAGTCACTTCAACATGATCTGCATATCCAGCAAGGGCTTCGTCAATACTATTATCAACAATTTCCCAGACAAGATGGTGTAACCCTTTTGATGCGGTAGAACCAATATACATACCAGGACGTTTTCTTACCGCTTCTAATCCTTCTAGTACCTGTATCTGATCGGCACCATACTGATCTAAATTTTGTTGTTCCACTATGTTCACCTATCCTTTAGTTAGTCGAAATCTGTCCTTCTGATACATTGAATAATTTCGCTTTATTGATTGTTTCGTGTTCAATACCTTCTACTGACGTTGTCGTCACAAATGTTTGAACTTTATGTTGTATTGTTGTTAACAGGTGTGTCTGTCTATCATCATCCAACTCACTTAGTACGTCATCCAGTAATAATATTGGATACTCTCCAATTTCCTGGTTAATAAGTTCAATCTCTGCTAATTTTATAGATAATGCAGTTGTACGCTGCTGGCCTTGCGAACCATATGTCTGTACATCGATATCATTTATTTTAAAGCTTAAGTCGTCACGGTGTGGTCCATATAAGCTTTGTGTTCTTTCAATCTCCTTGCCCATATTCGCATTTAATATACGAATCGTTTCTTCAAACATCTCCTGCTCAGCTAATTCATAGTTCAAGCTTGCATTGTATCGTAAAGAGAGACGTTCTTTATCTTTTGTAATACCTGTATGAATCGGTATTGCTAAAGTTTCTAGCTGTTCGATAAACATTTTTCTTCTCAATGTTAATTTCACTGCACATTGAGCAAACTGTTCATTGATAACTTCAAGCATTGTCATATTATTACTATTTGATAATTTCATTTGCTTTAACAAATGGTTTTTCTGCTTTAATAATCGCTGATAATTTGATAAATCATTTAAGTAAACGGCAGATATCTGACCTATTTCCATATCAATAAATCTTCTTCTTATTTGCGGACTCCCTTTGACCAGATTCAAATCTTCAGGAGCAAAGAGTACAACATTCATATGTCCAATATATTCTGTTAATCGTTTCTGTTCTAAATAGTTTAATTTAGCTTTTTTTCCTTTTTTAGAGATAGATAAAGATAAGGGCATAGTGCCATGCTTGTAAGACAACATACCTTCGATATGACTGAATTCATGTCCCCAGCCTATCAGTTCTTTATCATTAGAGGTGCGATGACTTTTAGCCATCGCTAGGCAATAAATTGCTTCAAGTAAGTTTGTTTTTCCTTGTGCATTAATGCCTATGAAAATATTTACTTCATCACTAAAGTTTAATTCCGCAGTTTCATAATTTCGATAATGAGTTAGCGTTAACGTCTTTAATTTCATTCTGTCGTCTTATACGTGATTTGATATGTTTCACCTTCAACTTCCAGCAAATCATCCTGAAGCAACTTCTTGCCACGTCTATTTTCCGGTTCTCCGTTTAAAACTACAGGATGATCCTGCAAATACCATTTCGCTTGCCCACCTGTAGAAATAATGCCTTCTGATTTCAGAAATTGCCCTAGTGTAATTTCCTTATCAAGTTCGATAATATTTATCATTTCACGGCTCACTCCTATCATTCAGTCATTATATAATTATACCGTTAATTCACAAAAAATGCATGTTTTTTAAACGAATAAAAAGCGTGGGAATAAGATATTCCAACGCTTTAACACATAAGTCATAATTATTAAAGTTTAATTTGCATAATTTTCTTTTTTTACACACAACATAGTTATTGTAATTAATAGAAATGCAATCCCCGCTAAAAAAGGAATTGTGATAAAGCCAAAATAATTAATATACTGAGCACTACAAGGTACTCCTCCGACACAAGGTTTAACCTCTGCAAATCCTGGGATCTTCTGCTCCATATAATGATAGCATGAGAAACAAAAACCTATAATAGAGAAAGTCATTATTAAATATTTATAATGATAAGTGTGATTAAATACTGCAAACCCTGCAATAATCACTATAGGATACATGAGTATCCTCTGATACCAGCACATCTCACAAGGAATAAAATGTCGTATTTGAGAAAAGTACAGACTTCCCAATGTGGCGACAAGTGCAATTACCCAGGAAATATAGAAGTATTTAGTATTTTTCATTGTTTAACTGCCTCATCGATTACTTTATCCACTTCAGCAGGATCCATTGGATTTTTAACTTCTTTTCCGTTTACAATGATAGTCGGTGTCATTGTCACATTATGTTTTTCAACAAGATTGATATCCTTTTTAACTGCTGCTTTTTCTTTTAAAGCTTCAACATCTTTTACAAGTTTGTCTATATTGCTTACAGAGGCGATTTTTGCTGCTTTCTTAACAGCATCTATCGTCAACCACTCTTCTTCTGTATTAGGTTGCATTTCGAATAATGCCTTTTGAAATGCACTATACTTTTTAGGTTCTTGTTTAATCAATGTTTCCGCGGCCAGACTCCCAAGCATCGATCCTTCACCATGAAATGGGGTATTAATGAAATACAACTTAGCTTTTCCGCTATCTATATATTTCTTTTTCAAGTCAGGTTTGATATCTAATTCGAACACCTTACATGCCGGACATTTAAAATCTCCAAATTCTATGATTGTAACCTTTGCTTCATCTTTACCAATCATTGGTTGATCTTTAATATCGATTTGATCTAATAGTTTTAATCCTTGCTGATTGTTCGTATTTGCAGTACCTAATGATTCAGTATCTACGGAACTTTCTTTCTTATTTTGATTTGAAATAATCAATGCAGCAATGACGCCAATAACAAGCAGGGTCATTATCATCGTAAAAATTAGTGATCCTTTATTTTTCATAACTATCTCCTATACAATTAATTGATAGTATAAATTTTATATTAATTAATCAAATTTTGCACGTGTATAATCATTAAGATTTTGTGACATTATTTAGTTTTAAGTGCACGTTTGAAGTTTTTAAGCATATTTTTATCTGTACTGAATACACTACCTTTATATATTTTAGCGGCGATAAAGAGTAGTAAGATGATTGTAATGATACAAACAATTATACCTATCATAATCTCGATATCACTCGTTTTAGTTGAAATTGTTCTAAGTAACATGATTTGAGGTGTGAAGAATGGAATATAACTTGCAATTTTTACAAGTAATGTATCTGGTTTAGATAAACTAAACATTGCAATATAAAAAGCAATCATATTTAGCATCGTTACAGGCATAATTGCCTGTCCTATATCTTCGATACGGTTCGTCAGAGATCCGACAATCGCACTAGAACTTATATAGATGAGTAATCCCAATATCAAAAAGATGATTGCATATACTAATATCCTTACATTTTCTGCACCAAAGGTAAACCCCAATTCATTTACGGTTTTTTCCAAGCTAAATGCATATATACAAATGATAATGGCAATGGCATATATCATCATCTGCGTCACTGCCACAGCGATTACGCCTAATATTTTAGCCATTAAGTGAGTAATCGGAGAGATGCTCGTAATAATCATTTCAATGACACGCGAAGATTTTTCTTGAGCAATTTCGGTGGCAATTTGACTTCCGTAATTAATCGTAATAATAAAGATTAAAAACAATCCTGCATAAACTAGTGCCGTATTTAGCGCTTTACTTTGTTCAGATACGTTATCGTTCGCATCTTTAGGCTTAATAACTTTATCTGTAACTTTTGCTTCACTCATCACACGGTTTAAATCATCTTGTGATAAATTTAATGATTGTGCAATATTGTTACTTTGAAATGCTGTTAAAGTTGAACGCACAGCGCCCATTACACTGTCACTTGCGTACTCAGTTGAATATACCTTTGCTTCAATTGTTTTGTCTTGGTTTTCCTTTATGTCAATTAAATATTTATAAGTTTCATCTTTAATTCCTTCTTCGCCTTTCTTAAAGTCTACAATTTTTAGTTTCTTTTTCTTATCAAGCTTATGATAACTTTCTTTAAAAGCAGTTGCCAAAGCTTTATCAGCGCTTGAAATCACAGTAATTTCATCTTCACTCTTATCAAAGTAATCATAAATTTTGTCAGCATTACTTAATCCAACGAATATAAGGATCATGAATAGTGTTGAGAAGATAAAGGATTTACTTGATATTTTCTTCCAATATGTCAGCCAGAACGTCGGTATAAATTTATTCAATCGCACCACCTACTTTCTCAATAAAGATGTCGTTCAGAGAAGGTTCATCAACTTGGAATCTTGTTACAAAACCTATTTTTTTTACCGCTTCAAAAACAATGGGTGCAATCGATTGATCTTTAATCGTTAATCTTACATCATTTTTATTTTGTTTAAACTTTACAACGCCCTCAATTTCAGCAAGATGACTAAAATCATGGTCACCTTCGATAATTATTTCTTTCTTTCCAAAGTCGTGTTTCACTTGCTTGATATTACCAGAAACAACAGTCTTGCCTTTATTTAATATGCACACATAATCACACATTTCTTCTACATGTTCCATACGATGTGAACTAAACACAATCGTTGCGCCATTATCGTTCATCTCTTTTACAGCTGATTTAAGAATTTCAACGTTTACTGGATCTAATCCACTGAATGGTTCATCTAGTATTAATAATTGAGGATTATGTATAATTGCCCCGATTAATTGAATTTTTTGCTGATTACCTTTTGATAATTCTTCAATTTTTTTATGTTTATTCTCTGGTACTTCGAAACGTTCTAACCAATAATCTAATGCTTTATCAACTTCTGATTTTTTCATACCTTTTAAACGGGCTAAATATTGAATTTGTTCGGAAACTTTCAATTTCGGATTTAAACCACGCTCCTCAGGTAAATACCCGATATTATCTGTCATTGAATAATTAATCGGTTTTCCGTCAAACGTAATTGTCCCTGATGACTTTTCTAACAAACCAAGAATCATCCTGAAAGTTGTTGTCTTGCCTGCACCATTCCCACCAAGAAATCCGAGCATTTCTCCTTGAGGAACTTCGATATTGACATTATCCACAGCTTTAAATTCTTCAAACTGCTTTGATACATTTTCAAGTTTTAACATAGACCTCTCCTTTATTGTATTTACTAACAATATTATACAGTTTTTAGCATGTAAGGTTCAAAATATAACAAAAAAAAACTGAGCAATTGCTCAGTTTTAGTATGTTCTAATCGGTAAAATTAATTGGATTAAATTATCGTCTTCGTCGGGTTTTAGAATGAAAGGTCTCATCGTTCCAAAGAATTCAACACGTACATCATCAACATCGATTGCACGCAACGCATCCATCATGTACTTAGAGTTAAATGAGATTTTAATTCCAGTTCCATCAAATTTAGATGTTTTCACATTTTCCTTTACAGTACCTATTTCAGGAGACGTAGATGATAATTCTACCGTATTATCAGTTGCAGATAATTTAATAACATTATTTCCACCTTCACGCGCTAATAACGATGCACGATCTATGGCGTGGAAAAAGTCACCATTATTAATTGAAAGTGCTGTTTCTGAGATTTCAGGGAATAATCTCGATGTATCTGGATAATTTCCTTCAAGTAAACGAGAAATAAAGTTAATATGTCCAAATTTAAATAAAACTTGGTTCGCTGCAAAGAAAATATCAATTGTATCTTCATTATCTCCAATAATTTTATTGAGTTCGCTTAAAGCTTTACCAGGAATAATGACATTAATTTCGTCGATATTCGTATCTTCTAGTTTAAGTTTACGTAAAGCTAAGCGATGTGAATCTGTTGCAGTACAGTTTAATACATTATCTCTTATCAGCCAGTTAACACCTGTTAATACTGGACGTGTTTCTGACGTGGACACTGCAAAATTTGTTTGCTTTATAATATTTTTAAGAACTTTTACAGGTAAGGTGATTGCTTCTTCTTCACTTACTTGCGGTAAAAGTGGATATTGATCAGAATCAATTCCTGAAACATTGAACTCTGATTGACCTGATGTAATTTTGGCCTGGAACTGATCATTCGTTTCAATGGTTACTGTGTCAGCAGGAAGTTTTTTTATGATATCAACAAAGAATCTACCTGGCAATACAATCGATCCCTTGTTTTCTACTGTAAGAATTTCTTCATGATTAAGTTCTGAAGGAATTGTAATTTCAATAGATACTTCAGAATCTGAACCTGTTAAGACAAGTCGATTATCAAATACATCTAATTTAATACCCGTTAAGACAGGTAAAGTTGTTCTTGGTGAGATTGCTTTTAATGTGTCATTTAATTGTGCTATAAAGTAGTCTCTTTGTATTGTAAATTTCATAGTAAATCTCCTTAATTGATATTTATAAGTATATAATATCTTTTTTAAAATAGTAATAATAGTAATAGGGGCTGTGAATACGTGGATAAGTGGATAAATGATTAGAGTCTGTAAGTATCCACATGTGCATAACTTGTGTGTAAGCTTTGCATCACTATCCACACTATCCACAGTTAGCTGGTGATATCTTTTTCGATATTTTTCAGTTCATTTTTTAAACTCTCGTCTGTTTCCAGTTGATTTTTTATCTTTTCATGTGCGTGTATCACTGTAGTATGATCTCTTCCACCAAATTCTTCACCAATCTTTGGTAAAGAGAAGTCCGTGAGTTCACGTGCAAGGTACATTGCTATTTGTCTAGGAAAAGCAATCGATTTCGTACGTTTCTTAGCACTAAAATCTTCGAGACGCACATTATAATATTCTCCGACTGCAAGTTGAATATCCTTAATCGTTACTTTCTTAGGTTTACTAGTAGCAATAATATCTTTCAATGCTTCAGCGACAAGGTCGGAATTAAGTTCACGATTTACAAGTTTTGAATATGCGGATACACGTGTTAAAGCACCTTCTAATTCACGAATATTGGACTGGATTTGCGTAGCGATATAAAGCATCGCTTCGTTCGGAATATCAATATTTTCTTCTTCTGACTTCTTTCTTAGGATAGCAATCCTAGTTTCTAGATCAGGTGGCGTTACATCGGTAATTAATCCCCACTCGAAGCGGGTACGAAGGCGCTCTTCTAATGTTGGGATTTCTTTCGGTGCTCGGTCACTAGAAATAACAATTTGTTTATGGTTCTGATGTAACTCATTGAAAGTATGGAAGAATTCTTCCTGGGTAGATTCTTTACCAGCAAGAAACTGAATATCATCAATTAGAAGAACGTCAACATTTCTATATTTTGATCTGAACTCTTCAGTCTTGTTATCTTTAATCGAGTTAATAAATTCATTCATAAACTTTTCACTAGAAATATAAACAACTTTCGCATTTTCTTTATGCTCCATCACGTAATGCCCGATTGCATGCATGAGATGGGTTTTACCAAGGCCTACACCGCCATAGATAAATAAGGGATTATAAGCTTTTGCGGGCGCTTCTGCGACAGCTAAACTAGCTGCATGACTGAATCGATTTCCACTGCCGATTACGAACGTATCAAATGTATTATCTGTATTTAACTGATTCGGTAATAGTTCTTGACTTGTTTGTTGAATCTTTCTTACAGGGGCTTCTTTTTCATTATTCATAAGTTCGTCTTCAGAAGAAATCACTTTTATATTGAGTTTTTCTCCGATCTCTTCGATAAATGCTTCTTGAATAAAATCAATATAATTTGTTTGCAGCCATTCTGAAATAAAAGAAGTAGGTGCTTGAATCACTACTTGGTGGTTATTTAGCACTTTAATCTTTGTCTCTTTAAACCATGTATCATAACTTGCAGGTGCAAGTCGATGCTTTATATTTGCGAGTACTTTTTCCCAAATGGTATCTATTCCACTCATAATATATCCTCTTTCTAATTAAAATTCTTTTTTAGTTATTCACATAAAATCTAATTGTGTATAATAGTAATAACAAGTTCAACTTTATTTATCCACAACTTACACACAAATTGTGGATAAATAAATATTGCAATCTTTATCCACAGAAAAATATAATCAAATCTTATCAAAAAAAAGTAATAATATCAATATGTTTAAATGGTTATCCACAAAATTATACTTAATCACACATGTTATAAAAATGAGCTGTGGAATTTAGGAAAAACCAGTGGATAACTTTAAAAACTTAAAAATACCTAGTTACTTATCCACAAAATAATTAAAATATTATGTGGATAAGTGGATAAATATACTAAAAATTAAAGTTGCTTAACCTATAGAAATTTGGTATACTTCAGTAGTTACTATAAATCACTAGGCGAAATTCTATAAGAATCGATAGATGAAATTTCATTTAATGGAGGTGTTTTTAAGTGGTAAAACGTACTTATCAACCAAATAAACGTAAACATAGTAAAGTTCATGGATTCCGTGCACGTATGAGCACGAAAAACGGACGTAACGTATTAGCGCGTCGTCGTCGTAAAGGCAGAAAAGTATTATCAGCATAAGATCACTGAACATTCAGTGGTCTTTTTTTTGTTTAAATAGGATATAAATTTTAGTATAATAAATAAGAATATGTATTGATGATGAGATGGTGTATAAAATGGAAAAAGCGTATCGTATTAAGAAGAATGAAGATTTTCAGAAAATCTATAAAAATGGTAAGTCTGTAGCGAATCGCCAGTTTATTATATATCGTCAGAAAAATAGTGAAAATGAGCATTTTAGACTCGGTATTTCAGTATCTAAGAAAATTGGTAATGCTGTCACTCGAAATAGAATAAAGCGTGCGATAAGAGAAAGTTTTACGAAACATAAAGAAGATATTATTAAAGATGATTTTATTGTAATCGCCAGGCAACCTTCTAAAGAAATGACAACAAATGAAATCAATAAAAGTCTGGAACATGTAATGAAGATTGCCAAAGGTTTTAACAAAAGAATCACTTAAAGACGGAGGAAATCTATTGTTAGAACAAACCTTTATTGATATTACTGTAGAAGATGCAATTAAAAAAGGACTAGATATCATGAATGTTTCTGAAAGTCAGGTGAAGATTGAAGTATTGAATGCTGGCAGGAAGGGAATATTCGGGATTGGTAAACAAAATGCAGAGGTTAAGCTCATTGTAATTGATCCAGAAGTAAAACGCGAAAAGACGATTATACCTATCATAGAGCAATCTTCAGATAAGAATATAGACGAAACGCCTAAAGTTACAACGCCTGAAAAGAATATTGAGATAAAGTCAAATAGAAAACAACAATCTCTAGAATTGGTTAAAGAGTATGTATTGCAAGTTATTGATGCTATGGGATATGAAGCTTCTATGGAGCTCATCTATAAGAATAAGGATGAAGTTATTATGAATATTTCATCAGCAGAAGCATCTCGAATAATTGGTAGACGTGGTCAAGTGCTAAACAGCTTGCAAGTCCTTGCACAAAACTATTTCAATCATCTTGAAAAAGGGTTCACCATAATTACGTTAGATATCGAAAATTATCGAGAAAAGCGAAGAGAAACGTTGCAGAACCTGGCTTTAAATATGTCAAAAAAAGCTATAGCGACTGGTGAGCCTGTTAAATTTGAACCAATGCCAAACTATGAGCGTAAAATTATGCACCAAATACTTGCAAAGATAGACAACATTGAAACATATTCAGAAGGTAGAGAGCCTCACCGTTACCTTGTCATTCGTTCAAGATAATATTTACTTGATTAACTCTAAAAACGATTGTTTTTAGAGTTAATCTGTTTATGCGAGGCAAAGTGATTTATTATTCATAAGATTAAGCTTAAAATTTAAAGGAATCAAAGGAGGTAATTTTATGGAATTGGATACTATTGCAAGTATTTCAACACCTATGGGTGAAGGTGCGATTGCGATTGTCCGTCTATCAGGTAACGATGCCATATCGATTGCGGATAAATTATATAAAGGCAAGCATCAATTAAGTGACGTTGCATCACATACGATTAATTACGGGCATATTATAGACCCAGCATCGAATGAAATTATCGAAGAGGTGATGGTCGCAGTGATGCGAGCACCAAGAACATATACGCGTGAGGATATCGTGGAAATTAATTGTCATGGCGGAATTATGACGGTTAATCGTGTACTTGAACTTGCACTTACGAATGGTGCAAGACTTGCTGAACCGGGTGAATTTACAAAACGTGCTTTCTTAAACGGAAGAATTGATTTATCTCAAGCTGAAGCGACGATGGATTTTATTCGTTCTAAAACAGACCGAGCAAGTCGTGTTGCAATGCAGCAGATCGAAGGACGTTTAAGTGTACTGATTAAAGGTTTAAGACAATCTATCCTTGAAATATTAGCGCAAGTAGAAGTGAATATCGACTATCCTGAATATGATGATGTTGAAGAAGCTACTAATACATTTTTAATGGAAGAAGCGCGTAAGATCGAAGGAAGTATTACGAATCTTTTACAAACAGCTAATCAAGGTAAAATTTTAAGAGAAGGGTTATCTACAGTAATTGTTGGTAAACCAAATGTCGGAAAAAGTTCAATGCTGAACAATTTGATTCAAGATAATAAAGCTATCGTTACAGAAATTGCAGGAACGACTCGTGACGTGCTGGAAGAGTACGTGAACGTGCGCGGCGTGCCATTAAGACTTGTGGATACAGCGGGTATACGTGAAACAGAGGATATTGTAGAAAAAATCGGTGTAGAACGAAGTAGAGAAGCGCTTAAGAAAGCAGATTTAATATTGTATGTATTAAATAATAATGAAATTTTAACAGAGGAAGATTATAAGTTAGCAGAAATAATAAAAAATGAAGATGTAATCGTGATTATTAACAAGACCGATTTAGAAACTAAATTAGATTTAGAAGAAGTTAAAACGATGGTAGGGAATGCGCCAATTGTTAGAACTTCGATGCTGTCACAACAAGGAATTGAAGAACTCGAAGAACAGATTCGTACGTTATTTTTTGCTGGAGAAGTGTCAAATCAAGATATGACATATGTATCAAATGCAAGACATATCAGTCTGCTTAAAAGTGCGAAAACTTCGATTGGTGATGCGATATCTGCAGCAGAATTAGGTGTGCCGGTTGATATGATTCAAATCGACTTGATAAAAACATGGGAATTACTTGGTGAAGTTATTGGAGAGTCTGTCGATGATGGGCTTATTGATCAACTCTTTAGCCAGTTCTGTCTCGGAAAATAAGGAGGAAAAATTTTGGAACAAAAATATGATGTAATTGTTGTTGGTGCTGGACATGCAGGTGTAGAAGCGGGACTTGCAAGTGCAAGAAAAGGTGCGAAAACACTGATGCTGACAATAAATCTGGATTCTGTCGCATTTATGCCTTGTAATCCATCGGTTGGTGGACCGGCGAAAGGTATTGTTGTACGTGAAATAGACGCTTTAGGCGGACAGATGGCTAAAACAATCGATAAGACGCATATTCAAATGCGTATGCTCAATACTGGGAAAGGTCCGGCAGTTCGTGCATTACGTGCTCAAGCGGATAAAGTTTTGTATCAGCAAGAAATGAAATCTGTTATAGAAGCTCAAGACAACCTGGACATTATGCAAGGCATGGTGGAACGTTTAATTATTGAGGATGGAAAAGTACTTGGTGTAGAAACGGTTATAGGGACTACATATTTAGCAGACGCTGTTGTATTAACGACAGGAACATTTTTACGTGGAGAAATCATACTTGGAAATATTAAATATTCTTCAGGTCCTAACCATCAGATGCCTTCTATAAAATTAGCTGATCATCTTCGCGAGATTGGGTTTGATATCGTTAGATTCAAAACAGGTACACCGCCACGTGTAAATAGTGACTCTATTGATTATAGCAAAACTGAAATTCAACCAGGTGATGATCTACCACGTGCATTTAGTTACGAAACGACAGAATTTATCATGGATCAATTACCATGCTGGTTGACTTATACTAATGGGGAAACACATCAAGTTATCGATGATAATCTTCATCTATCAGCAATGTACTCGGGTATGATTAAAGGCACAGGACCAAGATATTGTCCTTCAATTGAAGATAAGTTTGTCAGATTTAACGATAAACCAAGACATCAAATCTTCTTAGAACCGGAAGGAAGAAATACTAAAGAAGTCTATGTTCAAGGACTTTCTACAAGTTTACCGGAACATGTGCAATTGCAAATGTTAAAGACGATACCTGGTTTAGAGAAGGCAGATATGATGCGTGCTGGGTATGCTATCGAGTATGATGCGATTGTACCAACACAACTTTGGCCGACACTAGAAACAAAGAAAATTCAAGGACTTTATACTGCAGGTCAGATAAATGGTACAAGTGGTTATGAAGAGGCCGCAGGACAAGGACTTATGGCAGGTATTAATGCTGCAGCAAAAGTTCTGGGACATGATGAATTAATATTAGGTCGTCATGAAGCATATATTGGCGTACTCATAGATGATCTTGTAACAAAAGGAACGAACGAACCTTATCGTTTACTGACAAGCCGTGCTGAGCACCGTCTGTTACTGCGTCATGATAATGCAGATTTAAGACTCACAGAAATTGGCTATAACGCAGGACTTATTGATGAGTTTAGATATAGTAGATTCAATAATAAAAAAGCTGCTATTTCCGAGGAAATAAACCGTTTATCTCAAATCAGAATTAAGCCAAACGAAAAGACTCAAAGTATGATTGAATCACGTGGAGGAACGCCGTTAAAAGATGGTATACTTGCGATTGATTTATTAAGAAGACCTGAAATGGATTATGCTTCAGTCGTTGCTTTAATCGAAGAACAAGGAATGATTGATGAATCTGTACAAGAACAAGTAGAAATTCAGACGAAGTATGAAGGATATATTCAAAAATCATTACAACAAGTAGAAAAAGTAAAACGTATGGAAAATAAAAAAATTCCTGAAAATATTGATTATGATGATATTCACAGTCTGGCAACTGAAGCACGTGAAAAGTTAAAAGAAGTGAAACCATTAAGTATTGCACAGGCATCACGTATTTCAGGCGTAAATCCAGCAGATATTTCAATTTTATTAATCTATATTGAGCAAGGAAAAATAAAAAGGGTGAATTAGATGAATGAGATGAAATTTTTACAACATTTAAAAGAAAAAGGTTTCGAACTCACAGACGAACAACAAAAACAATTTGCAATTTACTATGAAACTTTAGTAGAGTGGAATGAGAAAATTAATTTGACAGCTGTAACAGAAAAAGAAGAGGTATATTTGAAGCATTTCTTTGATTCTATTACACCAAGTTTCTATTTTGATTTCAATAAAGTAAAATCTATTTGTGATGTGGGTGCTGGTGCAGGATTTCCTAGTATTCCATTAAAGATATTATATCCACATTTAGAAATTACAATCGTTGATTCCCTAAATAAAAGAATCAACTTCCTTAATCATTTAAGCGCAGAACTTAATTTAACAAACTGCCATTTTGTACATGACCGAGCAGAAACGTTTGGTAAAGGCGAGTACAGAGAAAGTTTTGATGTGGTTACAGCAAGAGCGGTTGCGAGATTATCTGTATTAAGTGAGCTTTGTTTACCACTTGTGAAAAAAGGTGGTCATTTTATTGCGCTTAAAGGTGCACAAGGAGAAATAGAGGTTGAAGAAGGATTGTTTGCGATATCTATATTAGGTGGAGCGGTGGTTGAGAATCATCCATTGACGCTACCTGAAGAAGAAAGTACGCGTTATATACTAGATATTGAGAAAAAAAGACAAACGCCTAAGAAGTATCCGCGTAAACCAGGGACGCCAAACAAAGAACCATTACTAAAATAATTATTTGAATTGAAAGTGAGTCGATTGTTATGAAAAAACCTTTTTCAAAATTATTTGGGCTGAAAGAAAAGGAAGAAGATGTAGAAGTAGCGCGCCAAAATGGTAATGTTGTAAAAGTTTCTGTCGAACGCATCGTACCGAATCGTTATCAACCACGACAAGTCTTTGATGAAGAAAAAATCAAAGAGTTGGCTGAATCTATTCGTTCATATGGATTACTTCAACCTATCGTCGTTCGTCCAATCGAAGAAGAAATGTATGAGATTATTGCTGGAGAACGACGTTTTAGAGCACTTAAGATGAATAATACAGCTGAAACAGAAGTCATCGTTAAGCAGATGAATGATAAAGAAACTGCTGCAATTGCATTAATTGAAAATATTCAAAGAGAAAATTTATCAGCTGTAGAAGAAGCAGAAGCTTATAAAAAATTACTGGATTTAGATGGAATTACACAGAACGATCTTGCAACGAGCCTCGGCAAAAGTCAGTCATTTATTGCTAATAAGCTCAGATTACTTAGATTATCTCAACCGATACTAGATGCATTAAGCAAGCATCAAATTACAGAAAGACATGCCAGAAGCTTGCTTGCTTTAGGTGAAGCAGCCCAGTTGCAGATGCTAAACATCATAAAAAGTCAGAACTTAAATGTAAAACAGACAGAAGAACGTGTGAAACGTATGCTCTCTGGAGAAGAAGTGAAGCCTAAGAGAATCGGTTTTACTCGTGATATAAAGCTCGCATTTAATACAATCGGGGAAAGTTTGAAGGCTGTAGAAAAAAGCGGCGTTAAAGTAAAGCGAAAAGATACGGAATATGAAAACTTTTATGAAATTTCGATAAAAGTATTTAAAACAGATAAATAGAATCATCGTCCCTGCATAGAGATTGCAGGGTTTTTTCGTTGAGGACTTTATGGTCTGTACTTTTATTGTTTGTGCAATATAGAGCTAAAATTGATATAATCGATATTATATGAAATGACGATTAGGAGAGAGTATTCATGACAAAAATTTTGGCGATTGCCAATCAAAAAGGTGGCGTGGGTAAGACAACTACGTCAGTAAATTTAAGTGCGGCACTTAGTGAACTTGGTAAGAAAGTCCTACTGGTCGATACAGATCCTCAAGGAAATGCAACAAGTGGTGTAGGAATTGATAAGAATAATGTGACGAATTCAGTTTATGATATGCTTGTAGAAGATACCGATATTAATAAGTGTGTATTGGAAACAGCGCAGGAAAATCTTTATATTATCCCGGCAAATATCGCTCTGGCTGGTGCAGAGATTGAACTTGTGTCAGCTATGAGCAGGGAAGTTCGACTTAAATATGCTTTTAAAGAGCTAAATGAGGATTTTGATTATATTATTATTGATTGTCCACCGTCTCTCGGACTACTTACAATCAATTCCTTTACTGCAGCAAGTGGTATTATTATCCCTGTACAGTGTGAGTATTATGCACTTGAAGGCTTGAGTCAGCTATTGAATACAATCAAGCTTGTACAACGACATCTTAATCAGTCGCTTGTAATTGAAGGTGTATTACTTACAATGTTCGATGCACGTACAAATTTAGGTAATGACGTTATCGCAGAAGTGAAAGCACATTTTGAAGATAAAGTATATGAAACAATTATTCCGAGAAATGTACGTTTATCTGAAGCACCTTCTCACGGACAACCGATTAATGTATATGATGCGCGTTCTACGGGAGCTAAGACATATAAAAGCTTAGCTGAGGAGGTAATTAATAATGGCTAGAGGTTTAGGGAAAGGCCTTGGTAGAGGTCTCGATGTATTATTTCAAGAAAATGGTCAGGATGAAATTATTGAAGAGCTGAATGTTGCAGAATTACGTGCAAATCCATATCAGCCAAGAATAGAGTTTGATGAAGCAGCGTTAGAAGAATTAAGTGAGTCGATTAAACTTCATGGAGTACTGCAGCCGATTGTTGTAAGAAAATCAGTTAAAGGTTATGACATAGTGGTTGGTGAACGTCGCTTTAGAGCGAGTAAGATGGCAGGTAAAAATAAAATTCCTGCGATTGTTAAGACGCTTACAGACCAACAGATGATGGAGCTTGCAATTATTGAGAACTTACAACGTGAAGATCTTAATCCACTAGAAGAAGCAAAAAGTTATGCAACACTAATGAAACATTTGAATTTAACACAAGCAGAAGCAGCAGATAGACTTGGGAAATCTCGCTCTTACATTGCGAACTTATTGAGATTATTAAATTTACCACAAGAAGTAAAGATGATGATTAATCAAAAAGAAATTTCAGGAGGCCATGGACGTACTTTACTGGGATTAAAAAATGAAGAAGACATAATTAAAGTGGCACACAAAGTTGTTCAAGAGGCGATGAGTGTACGCGCTTTAGAAGATTTTATTAAAGTCATGAACCAAGAAGAATTAGAGCCACAAAGTAAAGAAGTTAAAATAAAGCAAAAGCCAAAGTTTCTTGTGAAACATGAAGAATCATTGAAACAGAACCTAGGTACTAAAGTAGAAATATCTAAATCACGCAAAAAAGGAAAAATTTCAATTGAATTCACTTCTGAAGAGGAGTTTAATCGTTTGATCCATTTGCTTGAAAATGTGGGTGAATAGATGGATAAATTAGTATATTTCTTTAAGCAATTAATTAAACCTTATATGAATCCTGAATTCTGGGCTGGAGTAGGTGCAAATATATTCTGGGCATTAGTGCTATTAGTTTTTGGACTGTTCTTAATTAAATTTATTCATAAAATGATCGAACAATTTTTTTACGTACGTCGAAGAACAAATTTATCTCATTCTGAAAAAAGGGATACGACGTTGGTCAAATTGTTACAGAATATAGCCTCCTATGTGACATGGTTTATCATTATCACTACTATCTTAAGTAATTTTGGTGTCAAAGTTGAAAGTATTATTGCAGGGGCAGGGGTAGCCGGTATTGCAATTGGTTTTGGCGCACAAACTTTAGTGAAAGATATTATCACTGGTTTCTTTATTATCTTTGAGAATCAGTTTGACGTAGGAGACTACGTTAAGATCAATACAACAGGAACAACTGTAGCGGAAGGTACGGTACAATCAATTGGATTACGTTCGACAAGAATTCGAGCATTTACAGGAGAACTTACGATACTGCCAAACGGTACAATGAATGAAATCGTCAATTTTTCTGTAAATAATTCACTTGCAGTATTTGATATTACAGTTTCAAGTGAAGAAAACCTAGAAGATGTTGAAGCATTGATTAAACCTTATCTAGAAACTTTGATGGATAAGTACGATGATTTGATTAAATCTCCAGAAATACTAGGTGTTGAAGCAGTGTCAGCTGGAGAAGCGAAGATTAAAATTTCAGCAGAAACGTTACCAAATCATCATGTAAAAGTTTCACGTATGTTAAGACGTGATTTGAAAGACTATCTGGATAGTAATGGAGTAAAAGTACCAATGCCTCGAATGATTATGTATAATCAACCAGATAAAAAGGGTGGATAGTATGGATAAAACGTATGATTTAAATGATATAGTTGAGATGAAAAAACCCCATGCATGTGGCGAAAAGGATTTTAAAATTATTCGTTTAGGCGCAGATATTAGAATTAAATGTACAGGTTGTGGCCGTAGTATCATGCTACCTAGACAAGAGTTCAACAAAAAAATAAAAAAAATAACGCATCATGCGTAAGTAAGAGGAGATAATATTATGGCATTAACAGCAGGAATCGTTGGTTTACCGAATGTAGGAAAATCAACTTTATTTAACGCAATTACGAAAGCAGGAGCTCTGGCTGCAAACTATCCGTTTGCGACAATTGATCCGAATGTAGGAATTGTAGAAGTTCCAGATCACCGTTTGAATAAACTAACTGAACTTGTAGAACCTAAGAAAACTGTTCCGACAGCATTTGAATTTACGGATATTGCAGGCATCGTTAAAGGTGCCTCTAAAGGAGAAGGATTAGGTAACAAGTTCTTATCCCACATCAGAGAAGTGGATGCAATTTGTCAGGTTGTACGTGCTTTTGAGGATGAGAATATTACTCATGTTTCTGGAAAAGTAAATCCAGTTGATGATATTGAAGTTATCAATATGGAACTTGTACTTGCAGACTTAGAGTCAGTTGAGAAACGTTATGCACGCATTCAGAAGATGGCGAAGCAAAAAGATAAAGATGCGATGGCAGAAGAAGCGGTTCTTGCGATTGTTAAAGAAACTTTAGAAGCTGAAAAGCCAGTACGCAGCATTGAATTTTCACCAGAACAGGAAAAGCTTGTTAAAAATATGCATTTATTAACGGCAAAACCGATGCTTTATGTTGCAAATGTTTCTGAAGATGATCTAATCAGTGGAGAAGAGAATGAACATCTACAAGCGATTAAAGCGTATGCTGAAGCTGAAGGTTCTGATGTTATCGTAATTAGTGCGAAGATTGAAGAAGAATTAGCAACACTTGAAGACGAAGATAAAGCAGAGTACTTAGAAGACTTAGGTATTGAAGAGGCGGGACTGGATAAATTGATTCGTGCATCTTATCACTTATTAGGACTTGCAACTTACTTTACAGCAGGTGTTCAAGAAGTTCGTGCATGGACATTCAAAAAAGGTATGACCGCACCACAATGTGCAGGGATTATTCATACGGATTTTGAACGCGGTTTTATCCGTGCAGAAACAGTCAGCTATGATGATCTAATTGAATACAATGGCATGAGCGGAGCTAAAGAAGCAGGTAAAGTACGTTTAGAAGGTAAAGAATATATTATGCAAGACGGAGACGTTGTACATTTCAGATTTAATGTTTAAATTTTACAAGCTGAGGTGAAGGGATGAAACCATTAAAGCGTATTATATACTGCATTAGACTGATTGATAATGATGGTAATGAGCAACCTATATATGATGTAAGTTATCACTATCTTATACAAGTTATAGGAGCAGATGAATCTGTAACACTTGATGATTCTATTTATGAAAACGTTGCTTATCATCCTAGTACATTACGGTATTTAGATGTTTATACGACGGATATGATATATCCAGATGACTATGATTATGGACAGTATCTATATCTAGCTCGAAAAGATAATATACAGCTTTTTTACTCTAAGCAAATAAGGACTTTTAAACTAAGTAATATTTGTTAAATAAATATTACTTAGTTTTTTATTTATATTTGATGAAATAAGTAAACTATGCTATAATTCTCTATTGTGAGTAATGAAAATTATTCCTTGCTTTATAAAATTATAAAGCCGCATAGACCATAAGGAGGTGTAAATGATGAGAAATTACGAAATTATGTATGTCGTACGTCCAAACATTGAAGAAGATGCTAAGAAAGCTTTAATCGAGCGTTTCGAAGAAATTCTTACTTCAAACGGAGCGGAAATCATCGAATCAAAGGATTGGGGTAAACGTCGTTTAGCTTATGAAATCAACGATTTTAAAGAAGGTTTCTACCAAATCGTTCGTGTTAAGTCTACTGACGAAGCTACTAATGAATTCGATCGTTTAGCTAAAATCAACGATGACATTATCCGTCATATCGTTGTTCGCGAAGAAGAAAAATAATAAGATTATGTGGGGGCGATTTATTTGCTTAACCGAGTTGTATTAGTTGGTCGTTTAACTAAAGATCCAGAATACAGAGTCACAACATCAGGTGTGTCAGTCGCTACATTTACTTTAGCAGTAAATAGAACATTTACTAATGCACAAGGAGAACGTCAGGCTGATTTTATCAACTGTGTCGTATTCCGTAAGCAAGCTGAAAATGTTAATAATTTCTTGCATAAAGGTAGTTTAGCTGGGGTTGATGGCAGATTGCAATCACGTAGTTATGATAATCAAGAAGGACGTAAAGTATATGTTACTGAGGTCGTTTGTGATTCAGTTCAATTCCTTGAACCGAAGAACACTAATCAATCTCGTACAAACAGTCCGTCAGATGACTATTCTAGCTATGACCAAGGAAGTTATGGTCAGACACAAGGCCAGAATCAAAACTATCAGTCATCAAACAATCAACAATCAAATACATCAGCACCATCAAATAACCCATTTGCGAATGCAACAGGGCCAATTGATATCAGTGATGATGATTTACCATTTTAATTATTAACCTATAAGTAAGGGAGGCAACAATCATGGCAGGTGGACCAAGAAGAGGCGGTCGTCGTCGTAAAAAAGTTTGTTATTTCACAGCAAACGGTATTACACACATCGACTATAAAGAAGTAGATATGCTTAAAAAATTCATCTCTGAACGTGGTAAAATTTTACCACGTCGTGTAACAGGTACTTCAGCTAAATACCAACGTATGTTAACTGTAGCTATCAAACGTGCACGTCATATGGCTTTATTACCATATGTTAAAGACGAGGCATAAGCGTAATATATAAAGGAGAGACATTTACTGTCTCTCCTCTTTTTTATGTTTTTTCATGTATTCTATCTTCAAAATTTTAAAATTATATTTTTCTGAATTATACTATGAGCTATGCAGCAATTATATTTCAAATTTCTTGGGTTTAACTTAAACGAAGAAATAGATTATGAGTACAAATTGATATATTTAACTTATAAGAATATCATTCATTTTCTAAATTAGTGCATCTGTTGAATCAAATCTTCTATGACAACAGAATCAATCTTATTACATAATATATATTTAGTTCGATACATATGCTCGATAGCTAATTGTGGACTTGAATCATTTATTATATTTTTTACAAATAAATTCATTGGAACAGGCGCATCATTATGAAGGCCGGGTTGATGATAGTTAATATCATATAAGTAGAATCCAAATTTCTCATAGAATGATTCTAACGGACTATTTCCTGCTGCATCTTGCTCACACTCAAGCATAATAGTATTTAATGTAGTGCCATTTTGTTCACATAGTGATTTCATGATGATTTCTGCTTCATTCATTAGTGCACGTGCAACATTTTTACCTCGAGCTTCTTCACTTACAACTAAATATACGATATATCCAATGTTGTACATTACTTCAAGATGAAATGAAACAAACCCTAACAACGTGTCGTTTTCATAGGCGGCAATAAAATGATAACGCTCAAAATTCTGATGTTTGAGATCGAAACTATTATAGAATACATCGATGGGTTCACAAATGGATTCTGGAAACTCTTTTGTATAAAGTGCCATACATTCGTTAAAATAGTGATTGGCTGAATTTAAAGATATTATTTTCATAATCAGGCTCCTGTTCATGTATATATTAGTATTGTAACATGACTAAATGTTAAATACATGTACATAAAAAAAGAAGCCTTAGAGGCTTCTCTAGTTCATATTATAAACGACGGTCTGTTAAATCATCGTTATTATGGTCACGGTCTTTTAAATGCGCGTTAGAATCGTCGATTTCAACTTCTTCTTTGCGTACGTTTTCAGATACATGCTCAGTTTCAGTCACGCGGTTTTTCTTGATTACTAGTTCTTCAGAAACTACGTTGTCTTTTTCGATATTAACGCGTTCTTCAGTCAATGGCACACGGATTGTTTCATCTTCTAAATTGTTATCAAAGTGGTCATCTTCTACTACACGATCTGTAACATTGCGACGCTCGATTGTAACTTCATCATGTGATACTGGTACATCAAATTCTTGACGTTCCTCAACAACATTTTTGTCGATTGTAACTTCACCTGATTGAACTGTATCTTTGTTTACACGTAAACGTTCTTCGTGTAATTGAATTTTTTCATCTTCACCTAAATCATCACGATTGCGGATATCTTCGTCCACTAAGTTTAAACGTTCCTCACGGCTTAATTTGTTGTATTCTTCATTGTTAAAGTTATTCATATCTACTACTTCCTCTCTGTTTTTTAAATTATTTTCACGGTGTTCACTTGAATATTGTGCATCAGAATCAGCATTTGCACTTGCTGCAAAACCTAGACCAGTACGATCATCTTCATTGTTATAGTCTGGAGTAGCTTTAGCATTTAAAGTACTGCTTTCTTCTCTTTCAGTGCTATGACGGTAAGCGTCATTGTCAACGTAAAGTAAGATTTGGCCGCTTTCGATAGCGTTTTCGTATTCAACTTTTTCAGAATCAGTTAAATCTAATTTATCATATACTCGACTTTGTGGGTCTTCACCAGTAAAGAATGCAGCCACTTTGTCACCGAATGTACCTTCTGCATTTTTGTATTGTACATCAGTGTAGTCTAATGCAGAGCCTTCTAATTTGTGTTTAGAAATCACATGAATATCATGCTCTGAAATACCTTCTGCTTTTAATTGATCGATTCTACGTAATAATGTTTCCTCGTTTGAAAATGTTTCTAACTGTCTTTGTTTCATTATTCGTACCTCCAATGTGGTTTATGTACTTTCATGATGTCTTTGTTTTATTGTTATGCTAAATATATACCCGAGCGTTTATAATCTAAACACAAAGCCTTAAAATTCTTCAAAAAAGACTTGACACATAAGTTGCTTTTATATGGAAGAAACTCTATAAAAATATTATAAATTTTTATAAATTATTGTGGAAAATTGAGTGCTTTTTGCATGCTATAACAGCTTTTTAAAGTGATTGATGAAAATAGCGGTTTCAATTTTCTGACTTATTATTAAATATAAAAATAATCTTGCTAAAAGTTAATGATTTTGTTATTATCAAGAACATTAATATTAATTACATACAAATTATACTCATATAAATTAAAGGATATGGCTTTAGAGTTTCTACCGCTTCACCGTAAATGATGCGACTATGAGTAATTAAATAAAGAGGTTTTTTTATTAATTACTCATCTAAATGATTTAGATGAGTTTTTTTGTATAGTATGGGAGGATGACAAGTGGAAAAGTTACAACAACGTGTAAAAGAAGATGGTGTTGTTATTGATGGTGGTATTTTGAAAGTGGATTCATTTCTGAACCATCAAATTGACCCTGAATTAATGTACGAAGTTGGTGAAACGATATACAATAAGTATAAAGATGAGGGAATCACTAAAGTTTTAACCATTGAAGCTTCTGGAATTGCTCCAGCTATAATGACTGCATTAAAGTTTAAAGTACCTTGTCTTTTTGCGAAGAAATCTGTACCAAGTACATTGACTGAAGAAGTGTATCATACGGATATTCATTCTTATACGAAAAATAAGACGAGTCACGTTGTGGTGTCAAAACGATTCTTAAGTGAAAACGACCGAGTAGTTATCATTGATGACTTTTTAGCCAATGGTGAGGCAGCGCTGGGTCTTTATAATCTCGTACAACAAGCAGGAGCAACTTGTGTTGGTGTTGGAATTGTAGTCGAGAAAAGTTTTCAGTCAGGTAAACAGCGTCTGCTTGATGCAGGATTAGATGTAACAAGTTTATGTGAAATTGCTGCGCTTGATAACGGCAAAGTAACGTTAGTGGGAGAGGGCGAACTTTAATGAAGAATTTATTGTTAAGTTTGCAACATCTTCTTGCAATGTATGCCGGAGCAATTATTGTTCCCATTATCGTCGGACATGCATTAGACTTTACTGCACAAGAAACAGCCTATTTAGTTTCTGTCGATATCTTTATGTGTGGTATTGCCACTTTCCTTCAAGTATATAAAGGTATCGGAATTGGATTACCAGTAGTGCTTGGATGCACCTTTACAGCCGTAACCCCCATGATTATGGTAGGTTCAAAACATGGTATAGATGTACTTTACGGATCGCTCTTTGCTTCTGGTATTATTATCGTCCTTATTTCACCTTTCTTTTCATATCTTGTAAAAATATTTCCACCAGTAGTAACAGGTAGCGTCGTAACGATTATTGGGATTACGTTAATGCCAGTAGCGATGAATAATTTAGCGGGCGGTCAAGGAAACAAGGATTATGGTGCACCGATAAATATTCTATTAGGTCTTATCACATTGATCATCATATTGATTATTCATAGATTATCTTCCGGATTTATACGTTCGATTGCAATATTACTTGGTTTAGTCATTGGTACAATAATTGCTTCATTCTTTGGATTAGTAAATATAGGGGCAGTGCATGAATCAAATTGGTTCGAATTACCGAAACCATTCAGATTTGCAGGATTTAAGTTTGAAATAGGTTCTATCCTATTATTTGTTATTGTAGGAATCGTCAGCTTAATCGAATCAACAGGTGTATATTCTGCGCTAAGTGAGATTACAAATACAAAAATAGAGAGAAAAGATATATCTAAAGGTTACCGTGCTGAAGGGATTGCAATTGTATTAGGATCAATCTTTAATGCATTTCCGTATACAGCATACTCACAAAATGTAGGGCTGGTTTCATTATCAGGTGTGAAATCAAATAAAGTTATGTATGGCATGATTGCTTTGTTATTGCTATGTGGATCGATTCCTAAGCTCGGTGCAATTGCGACAATCATCCCTACATCCGTACTTGGAGGTGCAATGATTGCAATGTTTGGTATGGTCATGGCATACGGTGTAAAAATGCTTGGCGCCATTGACTTTACAAGACAAGACAATCTGTTGATTATTGCAGTATCTGTAGGTATTGGATTAGGAATTACAACCGTTCCAGAAGCGTTTAGTAAGTTCGGTAGCGACTATGAATGGTTGACACAAAACGGGATTGTTATCGGTACATTTACTGCCATTATCCTTAATTTATTTTTTAATGGATTAAATGATAAACAAATGCATCAAAATATGAAATAATAGAACTACTAAATTTATAAAAATATTTGGAGGTAAAAGTGATTATGTGGGAAAATAAATTTCAAAAAGAAGGTTTAACATTTGATGATGTGTTATTAGTGCCGGGTCATTCAGAGGTATTACCGCATACTGTCGATCTAAGTGTATCATTATCAGAACGATTAAATTTAAAGATTCCAGTATTATCAGCTGGTATGGATACTGTTACAGAAGCTAAAATGGCTATAGCAATGGCGCGTCAAGGTGGTTTAGGTGTCATTCATAAAAGTATGAGTATTGAGCAGCAGGCTGACGAAGTTCAAAAAGTTAAGCGTTCAGAAAATGGTGTCATTACTAATCCGTTCTATCTGACACCTGATGAACAAGTATTTGCAGCTGAGCATTTAATGGGTAAATATCGTATTTCTGGTGTGCCGATTGTAAACAGTGCAGAAAATATGGAGCTTGTTGGAATTCTCACAAACCGCGACCTTCGTTTTATAGAAGATTACTCAATTAAGATTTCAGATGTTATGACGAGTGAAGAACTCGTAACGGCACCAGTAGGCACTACATTAGAGCAAGCAGAAGAAATATTACAGCGCCACAAAATTGAAAAATTACCAATTGTTAATGAAGCTGGACATCTAAAAGGACTTATCACAATTAAAGATATTGAGAAAGTCATTGAATTTCCTAATGCAGCAAAAGATGAGCATGGACGTTTATTAGTAGCGGCAGCTGTAGGCATCGCAAAAGACACGATTACACGTGCAACAAAACTTGTTGAAGCAGGAACTGACGCGTTGGTCATTGATACTGCCCACGGTCATTCTAAAGGTGTATTAGAAATGGTTACTGAACTTAAGAAACATTTCCCTGAAGTGACATTAATTGCTGGTAATGTAGCCACAGCAGAAGGCACACGTGCATTGATTGAAGCAGGAGCGGATGTTGTTAAAGTGGGAATTGGACCAGGTTCAATTTGTACAACACGTGTTGTAGCAGGTGTCGGAGTGCCTCAAATTACTGCAATTTACGAGGCAGCGACAGAAGCTAAAAAGCATGGTAAAGCAATCATTGCAGATGGTGGTATCAAATTCTCAGGTGACATCGCAAAAGCGTTAGCTGCAGGAGGACATGCAGTAATGTTAGGTTCATTACTTGCAGGTACAACTGAATCACCTGGAGATACAGAAATCTTCCAAGGACGTCAGTACAAAGTATATCGTGGTATGGGTTCACTTGGAGCTATGGAGAAAGGTTCAAAAGACCGTTACTTCCAGGAAGATAAAGATGCTAAGAAATTTGTTCCAGAAGGTATTGAAGGTCGTATTGCTTACAAAGGTGCATTGCAAGATACAGTGTATCAGCTAATGGGTGGTTTAAGAAGCGGTATGGGTTATACAGGTTCTAAAGACTTAGAAGCATTACGTGAAGAAGCAATGTTTATTCGCATGACAGGTGCAGGTTTAATAGAGAGCCATCCACATGATGTTCAAATTACAAAAGAATCGCCGAACTACTCAATGTAATAATATCTTCTAACAGCAAATTACTTTATAATAAACTTAACTTAACTAAAAGGAGAACAAATTATGGAAATGGCATTTGAACAAGAGCTCATACTCGTTCTTGATTTTGGAAGTCAGTATAACCAGTTAATCACACGACGTATTCGTGAGATGGGTGTTTATTCAGAACTTCACGATCATGAAATTTCAATTGAAGAGATTAAAAAGATGAATCCTAAAGGAATCATTCTTTCAGGGGGACCAAACTCAGTTTATGAAGAAGGTTCGTTTACGGTAGATCCTGAAATCTTTAATTTAGGAGTACCTGTAATGGGGATTTGCTATGGTATGCAATTAATGACGAAATTACTAGGAGGTTCAGTAGAGCGTGCAAATGAACGTGAGTACGGTAAAGCAGTCATTAAAGCAGAGACACATTCATTGTTTACAAAACTTCCGGAAGAACAAACAGTATGGATGAGTCATAGCGATAAAGTAATCAACCTGCCTGAAGGTTTTAATGTCATTGCACATTCACCAAGCTGCAAATATGCAGCGATTGAGAATCCTGAACGTAATTTATATGGAGTTCAATTCCATCCTGAAGTACGCCATTCTGAATACGGAAATGATTTATTACGTAACTTCATCCGTGAAATCTGTAAATGTACCGGTGAATGGACAATGGAAAACTTCATCGAAATCGAAATCGAGAAGATTCGCGAAAAAGTTGGAGATAGAAAAGTTATTTGTGCGATGAGTGGTGGCGTAGATTCATCAGTTGTCGCAGTATTAATCCATAAAGCAATCGGCGATCAGTTAACATGTATCTTCGTTGACCATGGTTTACTCCGTAAAGGTGAAGGCGACATGGTTATGAAACAATTCGGTGAAGGTTTCAACATGAATATTATTCGCGTTGACGCTAAAGAACGTTTTATGAGCAAGTTAGCTGGCGTATCAGATCCAGAACAAAAACGTAAAATTATCGGTAATGAGTTCGTATACTTATTCGATGAAGAAGCAGCGAAATTAAAAGATGCTGATTTCCTAGCACAAGGTACACTTTATACAGATATTATTGAATCAGGTACGAAGACTGCACAAACAATTAAATCTCACCATAACGTTGGTGGATTACCTGAAGACATGCAGTTTGAATTAATCGAACCTGTGAATACATTATTCAAAGATGAAGTACGTGCGTTAGGAATTGAATTAGGCATTCCTGAACACTTAGTATGGCGTCAACCATTCCCAGGCCCAGGACTTGGAATTCGTGTATTAGGTGAAATCACTGAAGAGAAATTAGAAATCGTACGTGAATCAGATGCGATTTTAAGAGAAGTGATTGCTGAAGAAGGTCTTGAACGTGACATCTGGCAATACTTCACTGTATTACCTGATATCCGTTCGGTCGGTGTTATGGGAGATTACAGAACATACGACTATACAGTCGGTGTTCGTGCCGTAACAAGTATCGATGGTATGACAAGTGACTTCGCTCGCATCGATTGGGAAGTCCTTCAAAAAGTATCAAGCCGTATCGTAAACGAAGTAGACCATGTTAATCGCGTTGTCTATGACATTACATCTAAGCCACCAAGCACGATTGAGTGGGAATAGAACTATAAAAACAATAAACCCTTTAGCCGCAATGGTTAGAGGGTTGTTTTTGTATATATTAAATTAAAAAATGGGCAGAAAATGGGCAAAGTGTAAGAAAAGTGGTTATTAACTACACATCACTTTTCATTATTCTATTTATAATTTTATCTAATGCTTCTAATTTAATTTTTAGATAGTCCAAACTGTTAGATATGTGTTTGTTATCTTTTTCATTTGTTTCCGAAGGTAAATTTATTAATTTTTGTAAATTATCATAAGAAGAAATTATTTTACCTAACAGCTCATAAAGCTCTTGAACTTCTTTTTTTGACTTACTACTTAGATAGTAAAAGCTAAGGTCATTCATTAAATCATCTAATAGAATCTGACTATCTTTGAGATATTCTATTTGATTTGTAGTGAAAATAATATGATTACCTAAATGCTTTATTAGATTAATAGTAACTATTACATGACTAAGATTAGTGTTATTGATTGATAATATCGCTTTATCAAACACAATATTCTTCTTTAGTTCTGCTTTCTGTTATCATCTTTTCTTTGCAATTCAAATTGTTCTTTTACAGCTTTCAAAGAATATTCACCGGAAACTTTAGCACCCATATAAGCACCACCAAACGTAGCAAATAAACCTATGAATGATACTATTAATATATACCCGTCAAGTGACCCAGGTGGTGAATTAACAAACTTAAAAGCACCACCGAAACCGAATACTAATAAAGTAAGAACTATAAAGATTACTGTAATTAACCAACTGTTATTCCTCACATACTCACCGCTTCTAATTTACTCATCATGTCTTTATCCATCTGTTCAGTAACATGACTGTATATTTGTAATGTTGTTTTATGATCTGTATGTCCTACACGTTCCATAATGGCTTTAAGTGACACACCTAACTGACTTAGTAATGATATATGGCTATGTCTTAGCGTGTGAGTAGTAACGTGTTTATTAATTATCTGATTACCATCTTTATCTTTAATGCCTTCTACTGCTATCTTTATATTACGGTTTACTGATGATAGAGCCATAGGGTTACCATAGTGGTTAGTGAATACAAACCCTCTATCGTTGTAATTGCTATCCCACTGCTTAGCCTTCTTATTCTCTAGTATAGCTTTACGTAATATATCCATGCTTCTTGTAGTGAGTGATATTGTTCTATATGCCACTTTCATTTATCTATTTTATAAAAGTAAAAAGAATTGAATGTCTAAAAATAAGAATAGATAAAATCAGTTTCATATATAAATTATCTAAAAAGGTTTTCTATTGTAATATAAACCACCCGACTATGATTGCAACAATTAATATCAATATAAAAATGCCTAAAGTTTTAGTACTCATACCACCTGTAAAGTCTTGTAAATTAACATTATCTCCACGGTTTAAAGAATCTCTTAAGTTTCCAACCGGATTATCCTTTAATTCTTTTTGTTTCAAATCTTCTCTTAAATCTTTAGGATTATCCATAAACATCCTCCATTTTTCGAATTTTTTGATAATATAAATTTATATAATTTTCAAGAAAAATACTATGATAT
>NZ_PPRM01000031.1 GCF_002902665.1 Macrococcoides caseolyticum | reverse complement strand
GTTTTGGTCAAGCAGTGCGAATGTATACATTTGCTTCGCAAAGTATTATTCACCTACTTGTAAGGGAAAAGTATTTCCCTTAACCCTTTCGTCTCATATCATCGTCTATTTCTTCGAAATATACAGATGATATAAAATACAAAGATCCATCCAAAAATCATGTGATGTTTGGATGGATCTTTGTAGAAAACCTTTACGAATTGATTTGAATATGATGACTACTTACGTCATCCTTATCCAATCCATTCGATACAAAAGATACTGTTATACAGTATCTTTTGTAAGCCGAGTTATCAAAGTTTAGCCCTTCGTTCTAAACTTTGATAACCAGTTCGTTAACCCCTTTAAATCATTAATATGCCAGTATCCTCTTGAATCGTCCATTGCATCCGCAATAGCATTTAAATTCTTTTTTAACTGATTCAGTTCATTCTGAACAGCATCGAATTGATTCTGATTGATCCCTGAATGATCTTTATGCGCAATCACATAATTCTGTTTGAATTCATCTAACGAGATAAATTTACCGTTCTCTTTCCTAGGAAAGTCTTTACCGAAGACTGCTTTTAAGGTCTGAAGTTCTTTCTTATCTTTTTCACGCTTTTCTTTTAATAGCTGTTTCTTTTTTTCTTCTAACGCTTGTAATTCTTTTTCATAATCAATATTTGTCATCTTATATCCTCCTGATGTTTATCGTTATCCTCATTATGCCACTCATTTTTGCGCGATAAAAAGAATAAGATAAGTCACCTAGAAGAAATCATAGTAATTCGATATAATGAGTAAGCCGTCTTTACTTCCATAGGCGAGTTCTTATGGAAGGAGGTGGATAACTATGGAAATCTTAATTGTTAACGTTATTGCGCCATTATATGTTGGCGTAGCACTTGCGTTGTTTTCTCACTGGTTAGATCAACGTAAGGAT
>NZ_PPRM01000030.1 GCF_002902665.1 Macrococcoides caseolyticum | reverse complement strand
ATCTATATATTATCCCTACTATATTTTACATTATCTATTTAAAATCAAGCTCATTGTTTAAAAATCAATAAGCTTGATTTTAATATTCCTTAACTTTTTTATTATTTTTATATTCAGGTGTTTATTACGATTTTTATGGGGTATATACCTTACATAGGCAGAAAAGCTTATAAACGTTTTTATTATTATACGTTTAAATTGTTTTCTAATAGGAGGAAATTATTATGTTAGGATTTATTTTAATGCTAATTATGGGTGGTCTAATTGGTTGGATCGCTGGTATGATTATGGGCACTGATATTCCTGGTGGAAAAATTGGTAACATCATCGCTGGTCTTTTAGGTGCATCAGTCGGTGGTAAATTATTAGGTGCATGGGGTCCTGAAATCTGGGGCGTGTACATCTTACCAGCATTAGTAGGGACAATCCTATTAATCGCAATCGTATCAATTGTATTACAATTAATGCACAAACGTCGTTAATATACGGCAAACAGTAAGAGCAGCGAATTCGCTGCTCTTATTTTTATGTGATGATATTAAAAAATAAACCGATAAATATTATAATAAACACCGCATTCGCAATTTCTAGCACCCCTATTTTAATCGGTTTAAGCTGCTTTCCGTATAATATTACTGCACGAATCAAACTCGGTAAAAATGCGATGAGTAACAGTGGATGAATAAAGTAGCCTACGATAACAAGTAAAACATGGTATACCCATGACATATTACGATAATGGATATTCTTCTTCTCACGAATCATCGTCTTCACGTAGAATACTGTTCCAATGAAGTACGCTACACTTAATCCGAATACATAAATCATTGGCCATTCAAATTGATGAGATTGAATATAGTATGTCAGCACGCCTGCAATCGAGAAAATCATAACTGCTGAGAAATCATTAACAATATGGCGTTCGTTTCGTGCTTTTGCAAAGAAATAATTGATAATACCAAACGGTAGCATTGCTAAGAAAAACATCATAACTTTATATTCATAAATGATTATCGGTATATAACAAATTGCAGCGATGAATAAAAACAATAATGCGCACTTTAAATACCCAATTTGCTTCTTTCTCTGCTTCACATAAAACAGAAAATGATCTGCAAAGAAAAATGTCATAAACCATCCTGCAAAAAAGAGCAGCTGAAATATATTAAACTTTGTTGCAAACATTCCGAACAATACAGGCATAATAATCATTGCCCATGCGCCATGCTGGTTTGGTTTTTTAAATTTCATACGCTCACCTCAAACTTATTGTACAACAAACATACATTTAATATATATGTTAAAAAACATTAATTGTGACGAACTCATGAAAAAGAGATGGTGCCATTGAACATCACCATCTCATCGTTTATTCAATATTTACTTCATATCCCCAATTTTAATCTTATCCGGATCTTTAAATTGACGTTCATTTCTATTTAAATTATTAATTGCTTCTATATCTTGTTCCATTAACTCAAAATGACATACATCAATATTTTCTTTAATACGTTCTATGTTTGATGACTTAGGAATGACGATTCGTCCACTGTCGATATGCCATCTAATAATGACTTGTGCTACTGTTTTGTTATATTTTTCTGCGATGCGTTTCAATGTTCCATCTTCAAACAGTTCTCCACCACGCATTAACGGACTCCATGCAGTAACTGCAATGCCTTTATCTTTACAGTATTGCTGCAAATTGTCCTGATTAAAGATCGGATGATACTCGATTTGATTTACTGCAGGCACTACAGTTGTTTCCTGTAACAGCTTATCCAGATGATGTTCTTTAAAGTTAGCAACACCTAATGCTTTGATCTTACCTTCATGATACAGTTCTTCCATCGCTTTGTAACTTTCAACGAATAATCCGTCTTCCGGACATGGCCAGTGAATTAAATAAAGATCTACATAATCCATATCTAATTTCTGAAGTGAATCATTGAATGCTTTCTTCGTTGATTCATATCCCTGATGATCATTCCACAGTTTCGTCGTAATAAACAGTTCTTCTCGTGGTATATTGCTTTCTTTCAATGCTTTACCGAGCGAGGCTTCATTAAAATAGAAGTGCGCCGTATCGAACGCACGATATCCCGCATCTAGTGCGGCATTGACGACCTCTGACATTGTTTCATCCGAAATCTTGTAGACACCGAGTCCAATTTGCGGCATAGTTACACCATTGTTTAGCTGAATATGGTTCATCATTATCATCTCCTTTATTTAAATCATACACTAAACAAGCTTTCTTACAAAATGAATATCATTATATTTTTAGACGCTTCAAATATTTAGTATAATAATGATAATCTTAATAAATGGAGGAAAATAATGAACAATCACGAAATAGACTACAAAATTTATGGCGATGATATGCAATATGTTGAAATTGAGCTTGATCCGAATGAAACAGTAATATCTGAAGCAGGCAGTATGATGATGATCAACCCAAATATCCATATGGAAACAATCTTTGGTGATGGTTCAACAAGTGGTGGCAATGGCTTTATGGATAAATTATTCGCAGCAGGCCGTCGTACATTAACAGGTGAAAGTTTGTTTATGACAACATTTACAAACCGTGGAACGGGTAAAGACCATGTCTATTTCGCAGCACCATACCCTGGTAAAATTATTCCGATTGATTTATCTCAATTTGGGGGCGAATTTATTTGTCAGAAAGATGCGTTTCTAGCAGCTGCTAAAGGCGTACAAATTGGAATTGCACTTCAGAAACGTTTAGGCGTTGGCTTCTTCGGTGGAGAAGGATTTATCATGCAACGTCTATCGGGCGATGGTATGGCATTTATCCATGCAGGGGGTGCCATAATGAAACGTGATCTACAACCTGGAGAGACGTTACTTGTAGATACAGGCTGTTTAGTAGGTATGACAAAAGATGTAGCGTACGAAATCGAAACAGTATCGGGACTTAAAACAAAACTTTTTGGTGGAGAAGGTATATTTTTAGCACGATTACGTGGTCCAGGAACCGTTTATGTGCAATCACTACCATTCTCAAGATTCGCAAGCAGAATCTTTGCTGCAGCTCCTGTTACTGGTAAACAAAAAGGAGAAAGCGGTATCGGTGGACTATTTGATATGTTCAGTGATTAATGCATAAAAGCGCCAGAACGATATTTTCTTTATCGTTTTGACGCTTTTTTTCTGATTTACATAGGTTTAACGCTTTGGCACATACTTTAACATCGAAAACAGTTCATCCTTTTCAGCTTCAGTTAAATCTTTCCATTCCCCAAGTTTTAAGTCATCCACCAATATATTCATCACGCGAATGCGACGTAATTGCTTCACTTCATATCCTAATGCTTCTGTCATACGCCTGATTTGTCGATTCAATCCTTGTGTTAATATAATTTTGAATGTCTTTGTATTTAACTTCTCAACTTCTGCAGGTAATGTCACAGTATCCAATATTGCAACACCTTCAGACATCTGTTTCACAAAATCATCAGTTATCGGTTTATCAACAGTTACGATATATTCTTTTTCATGTCGGCCTTCCTTACGTAATATTTCGTTTACGATATCACCATCGTTCGTGAGTAGGATTAAGCCTTCTGAATCTTTATCTAATCTACCGATATGAAATATACGTTCACTATGCCCCACAAAATCAACGATATTCCCTTTAATATGGCGCTCAGTTGTCGATGTAATACCCCGAGGTTTATTCAGTTTAATATATACGTATCCTTTATCCGTGTTCAATGTCACAACTTTGTTATCGACTTCCACACTATCATCTTCTGTCACCTTACTGCCAAGTTCAGCTTTAACACCATTAATCTTTATGCGTCCTGCCTCGATCCACTTATCAGCTCCACGACGTGAGCAAATGCCCGCTTCTGATAAAAACTTATTAATTCTCATACAACCAGCAACCTTTCAAAGTAAAAGCGTCTGAGGCATTGCCTGCCTCACACGCTTCAATAATATTTTGAACGAATATAATAATGATCATATACAAATGTACCAAATGGTATAAATGCCACAATAAGACCGATGACCGACCACTTTAGGGGCCATTTCGTCTGAATCGTTATTAATATTAATGTAATTATATATACTGTGAATAAAAACCCATGAATTGAACCAATTATTGTTACAACTTCAGGCTTTCCAGCTAAATATTTAAGAGGCATTGCAATACCTAATAACAATAAGAGCGACCCCCCTTCTAGAAAACCAAAGAATCTAAACACGCTCTTCAAAGTACTACTTTCCATATTACGCTTCCTCTTCTTCGTCTGGATTATTTCTTGAAGCATTGAAGTCTTTATGTAATGCAACAGTGATAATCTGATGATTCTCAGATTCTAATACAACCCATTTGTCATACTTAGTATCAATGTAATCATCTTTCTCGATATCAGGGTTTTGCGCTTGAATCCAGCCCCCTATCGTATCGATATCGTCTGAATCTTCAAACTCTATACCAAACTTCTCAGTAATATCATCTAACAATACACGACCATTAATCTGGTATGTATTGTCTCCAGTCTTAATAATATCATTCACTTCATCTTCATCAAATTCGTCACGAATCTCTCCGACAATCTCTTCCAATATGTCTTCCATCGTAATAATCCCTGCTGTACCGCCATATTCATCAATAACAAGTGCCATATGCACACGTTCACGCTGCATCTTAATTAAAGCATCACTAATACGCGTCACTTCATGAATTAACGGGAGATCATGAATATGATCCTTAATACGTACAGGATTACCTGAAGCATATTTCGTTAAAAATTCTTTCACATTAATAAATCCAATGATATGGTCTTTGTCACCATCTTCAGTAATTGGATAACGTGTAAACTGATGTTCATTAATCACTTCCAACAACTCATCAATATTGAATGGTTGTGTTAATGTTACCATCTGCGTTCTCGGTACCATAATATCCTTTGCTAATCGCTCGTCAAAACTGAAGATGTTCTGCATATACGCAAGCTCTGTATGGTTGATTTCACCACCTTGATAACTCTGTGTCATAATAATCTTCAGCTCTTCTTCACTCATCGCCTGTTCATGATCTGCAGGCTGGACACCAAAGATACGTAAGATTAAACGGGCCGTACCGTTCATAGCAAAGATCAATGGTTTCATAATAATGCCAAAGAAATAAAGGGGTCTAGCAAATGCTAAAGTCATCCTCTCGGCATACTGGATAGCTAGAGACTTCGGTGCAAGTTCTCCGATAACTACGTGAATAAATGTCACGATAAAGAAACTCAAGAATATCGTTATCGGCTTACTTAAATCAGTTGGGATATGGAATAAATGTAAAACAGGGTGAATTAATGCTTCGAATGTTGATTCACCAATCCAACCAAGCCCTAAAGCTGTTACTGTAATACCAAGCTGACATGCTGATAAATAATAATCTAGATGATGCACCATATGTTGTACAATCTTTGCAGCAGAATTACCTTCTGATACAAGCTGATCAATTCTTGAAGTTCTTACCTTAACTAAACTAAATTCTGATCCTACGAATAATGCAGTGAGTGCGATTAATAATGCAAATAATAATAAATTTGATATGGTCTGTATGTCCAATTAATTCCCTAATACTAGGGATTCACCTCCGGAATATATTTGGTGACTACGCAAGTCACATTTGATTTTTGTTACAATTATTTCTTGATTTAAATTTGCTTTTATACAATTTATGACCTTCCCAACAGTAGTCACCTCCTCGGTAGATTACTCAATATTTTATCACAAATTTGTGTACATTAATATTACAGTGTATTTAAATACACTGTAATATCTAAATTAGAGCTTTAAGCATTAGCGGAATGGACATTAATAAATGTTTTACTCAAATCATTAAAACGTTCTGGCTGATCTATATTACATACATGTCCAGAATCTTTAATCACTTCCAGGCTAAAGTTTCCATTTTCTTTTACTACTTTTTCCACGGGCGGGATAAACAAATAATCCTCTTCTCCCATAATAAACAATGTTGGTATAGTCTTCGTTGCGACTTGTAGATGACTGAGATAAGGATTGATCAGTTTCGTCAAACTAAACCATTTCACAAATTGCTTCTGACTCATCTTCTTTGCTTCGTTTATGAAGGCGAGACGTGATTCTTCATGAGCCTTCTTCGGCATAATAATCCATGCAAACAGTTTATATAGCAACATAAACGGAATAAAATTCTTTGTTAGGCGCCCAATCATCAGCAAGAATTTCGTACGAATATCAAGTGATATAATCGCACCTCCTAGAACAAGTGATATTACTCGTTCAGGATATTTATTCGCCACTGTTTGAGAAACAATTGTCCCCAAGCTCATTCCGATAATATGTGTCTTTTGAATCCCAAGTTCATCCAGTACTTCGACAACTTCTGAGGCCAGTGTTTTAAATGAGTCTTCTTTCTTCCAGATTACTTCGGACGAACGCCCATGTCCGCGAAGATCTACGAGTAATATGTTAAAATCTTTTCTAAAGTATCGTATCTGTTTAAACCAAATCGTCGAGCTTCCCCCTGCACCATGAATAAATGTAATCCAAGGTGCATCTTTATCTTTTATATATGTTTTATAATATAGCATCCATATCATCCGTTCTTTTCATTCACAATTAATAAGTAATGATATTATACCCTATTTATTATATATTACGCAGTAAATAATGAGAAAAGATTTATAATATGTCAATCTATTGAAAATATTTCAAAAAACCCTGCCGTACTTTTATTTTAGTACGGCAGGGTTTAATTTATACTTTATTTCACTTCTAGTTCTTCTGGACGTTTCTTAATTAAACCGTAAATGACTGCTGATACGACAACACCGATGAGTAATGCAAGTAAGAACATCGGCCAGTGCGCTTTATCAAGTCCAATTACGAATATACCACCATGCGGTGCTGGAACACGACATCCGAATGCCATTGCAAGTGCTCCGGCAGTTGCACTTCCTGCAATCATTGATGGAATGACACGTAATGGATCTGCTGCTGCAAATGGAATTGCACCTTCAGTAATGAATGATGCTCCCATTACGATATTTGAAACAATTGAGCCACGTTGTGTCTTTGTATATTTTTTCTTAAATAAAATCATTGATAGCGCTATTGCTAATGGTGGAACCATTCCACCTATCATCGCAGCAGTAATCGGTGCGTAGTTCCCCGCTTCAATTGCTGCAAATCCGAATGCGTATGATGCCTTATTAAATGGCCCACCCATATCAATGGCCATCATACCACCTAACACTAAACCAAGTAATACAATATTCGTTCCATCCATACTATTTAAAGTATCTGCCATTAATTTATTTAACCAGCTCGCTGGTGGGTTGATAATGTAGTACATAATTAATCCTGTGCTTGTTACACCAAGTAATGGATATAATAGCGTCGGTTTTAATCCATCTAATGCTTGTGGCATGCCACTTAACATCTTCTTAATTGCTTCTACTAAATAACCTGCTAAGAATCCGGCAATCAATCCACCAAGGAAGCCTGAACCGCCCATAACAGCTAACATACCTCCAACCATACCTGGTGCCAATCCAGGACGATCTGCAATACTCATTGCGATGAAACCTGCTAATATCGGAACCATTAAGGCGAATGCAGACTTATTCCCAATCGCCCATAACGCTTCTGCAAACGGATGATAATCTGATTTCGTCGGATCGAACGATGTAATGCCAAACATAAATGCAATAGCCATTAATATCCCACCTGCAACAACGAAAGGTAGCATATTAGATACACCGCTCATCAAGTGTTTATAAAATCCTTTACGCTCTCCACTGGAATTCGTAGCACCTTTATCATCCTTTGCTACATATGCTGGTCTCGTTGTATCTAAAGCCATATTAATCAACTCTTCAGGACGTTTAATGCCATCTGCTACTGGTACTGTCACAACATTCTTACCATGGAAACGATTAGTTTCAACATTCACGTCTGCTGCAACGATAATACCTTTTGCTTTTTTAATTTCTTCCTCTGTTAATCTGTTTTTAATGCCTCCTGAACCATTTGTCTCAACTTTAATCGGCACACCCATCTTAACAGCTTGATTCTTTAATGCATCTGCTGCCATATACGTATGTGCGATTCCTGTAGGACATGCAGTAACGGCTAACACGAGGTTATCATCATCCTCATCTCCAGTAGGTGCCAATACGACTTCTTCATCTTTTTCAATTTCATCATGCAAGTTAATTGTTTCGATAACTTCTTCTTTAGTCTTAGCATGTAGTAATTCAGTTCTAACATCTTCATTCATTAATATACCTGATAACTTCGCTAAAGCCTCCAGATGTGTCTGTGCACCTCCTGCAGGTGCTGCAATCATAAAGAATAAGCGCGCTGGTTGCCCATCAAGTGAATCGTAATCGATGCCATCTACCGCTTTACCAAATGCTATAGCTGGTTTCTTAACCGCGTCATTTTTCGCGTGGGGAATTGCAATCCCTTCACCAACACCTGTAGTACTCTGTGCTTCACGTGCGTGTATTGCTTCTTTAAATGATGCTTTGTCTGATAATATACCAGCAGCTGATAATGTATCGACTAACTCATCGATCACACCGTCTTTCGTTGTCGCTTGTAAATCCATTGCCATCGTATCAAATGTAAGCAAATCAGTGATCCTCATTATTTTCCCTCCTATTTATTAAAGCTCTTCAATTTGTATTTGGTTTATTATCTCTTGAATTTCTTCATTTGTTGCTAAGTCTTCTGTAAATGCTGTCGCTGTACCACAAGCAATCGCTTGTCTAAACGCGGATGTTAATGATAAGCCATTCGTTAATCCGGCAACCATTCCTGCTACTGTTGAATCTCCTGAGCCGACAGTATTTACAACTTGTCCTTTCGGTACCATTGCCTTCAAGCATTGTTCTTCAGTAACTAACATCGCACCGTCTCCACCCATAGAAACAAATACCATCTGAGCACCTTTATCCAATAATCGCTTCGCTGCTTCATAAATTGCGTCATCTGTTGTCAACGTTGTATTAAACATCTCTTCTAATTCCACAATATTCGGCTTAATAAACAACGGGTTATAAGGTAATACAGAGTTTAGTAAGTCTTTTTCTGCATCAACTACAAATTTAATCTGTCGTTCATGGCAAAGCTCTGCAATCTGTGCATAAATATCAGATGGCATCGAAGATGGAATACTACCTGCAATTACAACAGTATCTTCAGATGTTAACCCTTTAAGTTTGTTCATCAGCTGCTGAATATTCTCTTCATTAATATCTGGACCTGGTGCGTTGATTTCTGTTTCGTTCATCCCTTTTAATTTCACATTGATACGCGTATCACTTTCTACTTCCACACAATCCACTTGGATATTACTCGCCTGTAATTTGTCTTTGATAAATTGCCCAGGAAATCCACCTAGAAAGCCTAGAACAGTAGATTCTGTGTTCAATGATTTAAGTACCCTTGAAACATTGATTCCCTTACCACCTGCAAACTTATACGTCGTCTGTGCGCGATTCAATGCTCCAGTTTCAAATCCATCCGTAAACATCACATAATCGATAGATGGATTTAATGTTATTGTATAAATCATAAACTGCCTCCTATATTAAATATTTACTATATCGATGCTGAAGGTTATTCTCACGATTCGTAATCAGCATCGTTCTACCTTCTTGCATGTCTAATACTTTCGCAAATGTCACTTCATCAAACTTGCTGTCATCAACTAAAAAGTAGACTTGTTCAGCTTTTTCAATTGCCTTTCGCTTTACATAGGCTTCTTCGATATCCGGAGTTGTGATGCCTTGTGTTAGATGTACGCCGTTTGCACCCATGAATGCTTTATCAAAGCGAAACTGCTTCAAATTTTCTATTGCCTGTACACCAATGCTTGCATGTGTATCCGATTTGATATAACCACCAATCATATAGACTTCATAGCCCTTTTCAACAAGCGGGGGTACATGTGTCAAACCATTCGTTACAATGGTGATATGCGCTTGATCCAAATAAGGAATCATCATTAATGTGCTACTCCCTGCATCCAGATAGATACAGTCATTATTCCTCACTTGTGCCGCAGCTACCTTGGCGATTTCTTCTTTTTCCTTCGTTTTTTTCGTAGACTTCACAGAGAGTGCGATATCTCTATGTTTTTCGGTCACCTTTTTCGCGCCCCCATGAATGCGAATCAACTGACCTTCATCTTCTAATGTAGAAAGATCTCTTCTTATTGTAGACTCACTGCAATGCGTCTCATCGATAAGCATTTGAAGCGTAATAATTTCATGTATTTCTAAAAGCCTTAATATTGTATTATGTCTTTCAATTGTTAGCATAGGAGACCTCCTTTGTGAACACTTTCATAATATGATTGTTTGCATTCAATGTCAACCAAATTCATTCATTTACAATCAAAAAAAGAGAAAAAATAAGAAATGTGATAAAACCTTCACATTTCTTAACTAAATTGCAGCTGATCCAATTGATCCATAATTTTATGCTTATCTAATCCTTCACCAATAACCACCAGTTTAAGCGGTAAATTCATTAGTTCTTCTTCATACTGAGGAATACCATAGGCGTACTGAAACAATACGGTCTGTTCTTTATTCTCTCTGAACTTAATAAATCCTTTCACCCTTAAAACACTATCGGGTAACTGTGTTAACCATTTTACGAACGCACGTGAATCAATCGGTCCATTAAACGTATACACAACAGACGATATCCCATGATGCATATGTATATCACCGTGCTGCTCGTTTCCTTTTTGCTCTAAAAGGTTGAATTCAATCTCACTGTAGGACGTTTCTATCATTTGTGCTCGCGCATTGATCTGCATCAAATGGTGCGATAGTTCTATGCGCTCAGCGTTCTCTATTGTATCTATCTTATTTACAATCACAATATCTGCATATTTTACCTGTTCTTCCATCAGTCTTCTCGTAGATTCAGTATATTTGAATCGTCCGAGAAAACGCTTAGCATCTACTATCGTAGTGATATTATAAACATCGGCGATAGGTGTCAGCACTGGATCTGTACAAGCATCATAAATTTCTACAGGATGTGCTACACCAGTTGCCTCGATAATGACATAGTCCGGATGATGTCGATGATAGAGATCACTGATTTGCACTGCTACATCCTGTTTTAAATCGCAGCAGATACAGCCATTCAATAATTCATTATACGGCGTTTCTTCTCCGATGATTTTAGAGTCAACATTAAAACCACCAAGTTCGTTCATTAATATTGCGATATTGGAATTGTTCTTTTCTTTATTATGTTTTAATATATTGAGTAATAAAGTTGTCTTACCACTCCCTAGAAATCCACTAAGAATAATAATCTTCATCTTCTGAGACATAAATTTAACCTTCCTTTTTAGATCATTGTATATATTTTTCCATTAAACAGTAAACGTCAGTAAGACTTAACGATACCCGTACCTAAAGATTGGAAATAGCATTGAATATCGTTCTTTTTAGTATTAAATTACAAAAGAATGCGTTAGGTGATTCATTTATTATAGAGTATACTAAATATAGAGATATGCAAAAAGCAAACGCATTTATTTTTGCATATAAAGTAGGAGGAAAGAAATGTCAGAACACTTTAGATTAGATGAGCAGCTGTGCTTCAGTTTATATAATGCACAACGCCAAGTAAATAGATATTATTCAAATAAGATTTTCAAGAAATATAATATCACTTATCCCCAGTATCTTGTACTCTCAATTTTATGGGATGAGTCTCCAGTAAATGTTAAGAAGCTCGTTACCGAATTGTCATTAGATACCGGGACAATTTCACCACTCCTAAAACGTATGGAAGCTAACAACTTAATTGTTCGTAGACGTTCAGAACTAGACCAAAGAGAAGTATTTATCTCTTTAACAGATAAAAGTACTGCAATGAAGGATGATTTATATCAAGTGACTGAAATCATCCATGAAGTCTCTCAATTTACGGAGGAAGAGAGAAGATGCTATAGTACACTCTTGAACAAACTTATCAATAATCTGTCGAACGATTAATCTATCGTTTGAACATAGATAAAGAGGATTGGTTACACCAATCCTCTTTATCTATGCATTAATCCAGCCTATCCCTACGGTACCATAACCTAGATGAACTCCGGCAACTGGGACAAGTATTTCGTCGGTTATATGAATGTCTGGGTAATTTTCTTTTAACCATTCAATATAAATATCTGCTTCGTTTCTATCGCCCGCGTAAACGACACATATTTCTTTTGGCTGTGCAGTTCTAAGTCTATCCTCAACACACCTTTTCATTGCCTCTATGACTTTCTTCTTAGTTCTTACTTTTTCTACGGGATATATTTTCCCTTCTTCAAACTGAAGAATCAGCTGAATATTTAATAATCCTGCCATAAAGCTCTGAGTCTTAGAAACACGCCCACTTTTTTTCATCTGACTTAAATTTTTTGGTTGCAGGAATAGCACTGTATCTTCTGTATAAGCCTTTAACTTTTCAACGACTTCATTAAAGGAATACCCATCCTCAAGTAAAGCCATACCCTTATCAATCATAGCCTTCATCGGATAACTACCAATCCTGGAATCAATTACAGCGCTTATTAAAGAAGCATCCTGACTGGCTCTCAATGAATTCTGGTATGAACCTGTAAGCTCACTTGAAGGATGAATCGCAATTACATGCGTATAACCAAGCTTTTCAATTTGTTCATAAATTTCATGCAATGCCTGAAAATTAGGCTGCGTCGTTTTCGCGCCATCTCCATATTGTTGCAGTAGACGATAGAATTCCTCCACTGATAGTTCTTCTTGATCCTGGTAATGCTTATCATTTAATATCACACCCATCGGTACGACAAATAGATCTTCATGAGCACCAATCTTACATCCTGATGCAGTATCTGTAATCCATGCGACTTTCAATAGTTTATCCTCCTGATTATTGTTTATTATTATTTTATCACAATATTTGATATAAATAATAATTTATTATTTATATCATCAAGAGAATCGATTTTTAATTATATTTATATAACAATTACCCCTCTGAAAGCGCATTAAATAATGTTGATTTATTTTTGTACAATTGTTGAAAACTTCCTCTTTCTACAATCTTACCTGCGTCCATGACTAAAATTTCATCCATTGAATCCAATAATTCAGTATCATGACTTATGAGTATCAGTGTAATTTTATTTCTTTTTAAATAAGACATCATAATTTCAATGTTTTCGTTATCTACGCCATTAAAAGGTTCATCCATTAACCATAGCGCTTTATTTCTTAATATCATTCTTATGAAATGCAGCCTTTTCTTTTCTCCTCCAGATAGATTACTTCCGAAAGCTTCTACAGTACTTTGAGCTTTGAAGGGCAGATTAAAATGCAGAAGTAGTCTTTCTAATTCGTTATCTGCGACAGATACAAACATATTTTCAGAGATTGTCCCTTCAATAAAATGGTTATCCTGTGTCGCGATATTCCACATCGACAACATATCTACAGGTAATTGTAAGGAATCACCATTCAACATATAATTTCCTTCTATCTGATTTAAACCCAGTATCGTATGCACTAAAGTCGTTTTCCCAGAACCGCTACGTCCAGCAATCCCTATCTTCTGACCCTTCGTCACCTTAAGGTTGATTGTATCTAGAATCATATTTTTTTTCTTAACAGATACATCGCACAATTCTAACGATTCAAACGGGAGGTTAATTTTTTTTACATCATTATATGTGAGTTCAGAAATCTCTTTTTCCGCACGATCAGATTCCGCTTTATGGTAGGGATAATGCACCATTGGTATGCTCATTTCAAATAAAGTAATGGTGACCATCACAAGACTCAGGTACATCATCACATTTAACGAAGGATCGATAAGCATGATAGCAATCGTTAAAAAGATTGCTGTCATTGATATCGCATTCAACAGAAAATCATACAGCGTAATGACTTTATTTTCTCTCGCTATACTTGCTTCCATATGATCTTGCAGTTTATTTAACTGCTGCTCAAAGCGATGATCTTCATCAAAGATTTGAATTGTCTCACGATGCAGCTGATAATCCATGAGCTTATTTTCATATTTTTCAGTGGATTCATATTTATTATGAACAACAACTTCCAGCTGTCTCGCAAATATATTAGGAAGTACGATAATCATTATCAGCATGGCGATTCCAATCACAATTACTGCATACAAACTATACTGAATATATACAAGTATTACTGTTAATGTTGTCAAGATTGCGATAATCGGCGGATAAATCACTCTCAACAATTTATTCTGAAGTTTTTCAATATTATTGACAGTACGGTTCAGCACATCAGACAATTTGTAATCTGATTGTATATGCTCAAAATTTTCAAGTAGTATACCTACTGTCCTAACCCTGATATTTTTAAGCATCTCAAACGTTGCTTCGTGAGAGATAAGACGCTCAAAATATTTACATATTGCGCGTACGACACCGAACAATTTAATTGTGGCGACAAGTACAATCAAAGTATATAACGGCACATCCAATACGCTCTTGGATAACATGAGACCACTTAAACTAAACATTCCGATTGATGTAAGTGCTCCTAATAAACCGATAATAATCGATAAGATAATCGATTTATTGACCCACTCATTCATCCATCTCATCATTATTCAACCTCATTTCTTCATTCGAAACACGTTTAACATGACCATTCTTGATATATAACAGCTGCTTACTTTGCTTCACGGTTGCTTCATGATGGGCAATCATCATGACATAACTATACGATTTTAATTCTTCAACTGCTGAAAGTATAATATCTCGACTTTCTTTATCCAGCATCGCCGTTGGTTCGTCAAGAATAATCAGTTTTTTTGGATACAAAAATACACGCATTAATGACAGTCTTCTCATTTCCCCTCCAGAAAGCTGCTCACCCTCCGGTCCAATTATTGTGTCATAACCATCAGACATCGTTATAAATCGCTCATGAAGCCTAAATTTCTTCGCTAGTGCCACGACTTGTTCAAAGTCATAATCATTGAACATTGTAATATTATTGATCACACTATCAGAAAGAATTGCATCAAACTGTGATAAATAGACGACTTCGTTCTGTAACTTGTTACTTAACGACATCTGTCCTTCAAAAGGAACCCTATTACATAGTAATTTCGCGAATGTTGATTTACCAGAGCCACTTGCACCAGCAATTGTATAATGATCAAGTGGTAGATTAAGTTCTGGAATATCAAGAGAAAACTCACTATTATCATAATACGTCCTAACGTCTGTAAAACGAATAATGTCTTCTGTGATATATTCCACTTGCGACACGGGCTCTGTCATTTGCTCACTCAATATTTCTCCATAACCCGCTGCTGTTTTGCCTGTATGAAATGCTAGACCAAGATCCTTTAGCGCATTATAAAATTCTGGCGCCAGCATCAGCACTACGACTGATGTATAAAAACTTACACTATGAAAGACAAGTAAAGACAGTCCGATTTCTAAAGCAATGATACCAATTGATAGCATAGAGATAAATTCCAGCATCAAGGTAGAAAGAAATGCTGTCTTCAATATTTTCATGGTATGTTCTTTGTAACGTTCAGAATATTGTGCTGTTTGTTTCAGCGCTTTTTCTTCATAGTCAAATGCTTTAATCGTCATTATGCCTTTCATAACATTTAGAAAGTAGTTTGAGAATCTATTGAGACTAAGCATTTGACGTGTCGCTTCTTTTTCAGTATTGATACCGATAATAATATAGAAGATAGGAATAAAAGGCGCTGTAATTAACATAATAAGTGCAGTCTGATAATGAAAGAAACATAAAAATATCAGGATCGAACAAGGAATAAACGTAGAACGATACACTTGTGGCAAATAGTCACTAAAGAATGGATGAACCCCCTCTATACCCTGCTGTATATTATTCATAACAGTGCCTGCATCATCCTTCTTCTTGCTTAAAAACGCTCTAAGTTCATGTTTCACTTTAATACTGAGCGCGTTACCCGTTACCTTTAGGGCCATCTGTACGCTGCTTCTCGAGATTAAAATGACAAAAATCGTAAACAGAACAAAAGTAAAATCTATCTTATGATGATAAAGTACAGCATCAACAACCTTACCGATTTGTACACTTTGCAATACAATAATAATACTCAATAATATACTTAATACAAAAAATATAAAGTGTGTCCATCTATAGTTAAAAGATAATTTTGTTAAAAATTTCACATTATCACTCCTATAAAGAATTATAACGACATTTATTATAAATACAAACTTTTTCGCTTATATCATATAGAAATGAAAAGTGTGGAAAAGTGTCGTTTATGCTATAATCTTTTAAGTGTTCATGGAAATATTAATAATGACTAAAAGGTGGTTAAGACATGACTTTTTTTGAGCTTGTTAAAGCATTAATACTAGGGATTGTAGAAGGACTTACAGAATTCGCGCCGGTTTCCTCAACAGGACATCAAATCTTAGTTGATGATATGTGGTTACAGACGAAGTACGTACTTAATAGCCAGGAATCGGCCAATACATTTAAAATCGTGATTCAGCTCGGCTCCATATTTGCTGCTGCCTGGATATTCAGACATCGATTTCTGGAAGTGCTGCATATAGAAAAAACTAAGACTGATGGGCCACGTCTTAATTTACTTCATATATTTATCGGATTGATACCTGCAGGAATTATGGGACTATTGTTCGATGACTTTATCGACAAACATCTCTTCAGTGTTCCTACGGTGCTTATCGGACTTGCTTTAGGGGCGCTATTGATGATTGCAGCAGACCTATTCAATAAGAAGGTAACACATACAACGACTGTAGATGAAATGACATATAAGCAGGCACTCATAATCGGGGTTGCACAATGTCTTGCATTATGGCCAGGTTTCTCAAGAAGCGGATCGACGATCTCAGCAGGTGTACTGCTTAAGATGAATCATAAAGCTGCAAGTGATTTTACATTTATCATGGCAGTTCCTATCATGTTTGCAGCAAGTGCTAAAAGTTTAGCGAGCAATATACAATATATCCATAGCGATCAGATTTTATTTTATATTGTTGGTTTTATCGCTGCATTTATTTTCGGAGTATTATCTATTCGTCTATTCCTGAGTTTAATCAATCGTGTAAAACTCATGCCATTTGCAATATACCGTCTCATTCTTGTCGCTGTTATTGCAGTACTTTATTTTGGATTCGGTATCGGCAAGGGAATCTAAACAGCAGTATTCACTGCTGTTTTTTTCATTGTTTATTTCCTTTCATCTTTATGAAATTTACTATCATTCTCTTACAATTGATGTTATAGTTTAGTCAAAAAGTTGAATAGAAGGAGTCAATATTATGAATAAAGACACTCTGGACTATCAACTATATCTTGTCCAAAGAGAAATCATCAAGAAATACAATAGAGAATTTCTTAAACCCTATTCTTTAAGTTATCAACATTACCTCGTATTAATGGTTCTAGATGAACATCACGCACTCCCAGTATTACAGCTCGGAGAAAAGTTAGCATTTCAATCTGGTACAATTACGCCAATCATTAAAAAGATGGAAGCGAATGGTCTTGTTGAGAGAATAAGAATGTCTTCGGATGAACGTGTAGTTGAAGTAACATTAACAGAAAAGGCTAAGGAGCTAATTGAACCTCTTAAAGCAACCCCTATGAATATGTATATGACCAGCAATCTATCAGCTGAAGAATATCAATTACTTATGAAACTTTCAAATAAACTTTCAAACAATATGACTTATTAATCCAATCAAATAGAGCATCTTAAAGCATTAACAGGAGAGTGGGCATTAATTGCCCACTCTCTTGTTAATTTTATTAATTATAGGGTATCTATATTATAATACTATTAACTACATAAAGGAGTTTGCATATGAATAAAAACAAAGTTAAAACAGCAGTAAACGTTGCTGCAGTCATTCTTGTCCCTCTGATCAATGAACGTCATAAACTAAAAGATCAGAAAGAAGTTCAACAACTGACAGGTTTATCGGTTAAAGCTTATGACGTTACAAAGGATAAAACCGTAACAGCCGCCAAAAAAGCAAAGGGCGTTTCAAGCACTATTAAAAGAGGTGTTGTAAAGACATCTTCATTTATTGCAGACAAATATAAAGATGAGAGAAAAGCCTTACATTACAAAAAAAAGATGAAACCATTTGTACAACAAGCAAAAGAAGAAAAGAAACAGAAGATAGCTGAGCAGGACCAGATTAATACATTAGATCAAACATTGTCACAGTCTATTGAATCAAGAAGACGTGATGAAGAAAAGCACGAGAAAGCACGAGAAAAACGATTAATCAAAGCAATGAAACATGCAGAAAAAGGAAAATTCAGTGGAACACAGACGGTAACTTCTAAGCAAGATAAGAAAGTTAAGAAAGAAATCAATCAATTAGATAAGAAGCTCAACAAATCAATTGAAGAAAGACATAAAGCTGAGTTACAGTTAAAAGAAGAAAACGAAAAACGTAGAATTAAAGTGTTAAAGAAATACAAAAACTATAAAGTGAAAGCACCAAAGCAAAATCGTTCTCTATTTGGTTTCAAGAAACATGAATTAACAGATTCACATAAACCGAATAATTATCAGAATGCACAAATCCATAACGATGAAGATTTTAGTAATGCACAGCTTTTTGAACAACATAGAAAACAGATGGCCGAAAAAATTGGCAGACGTTAACTATAAAATCATCATCGATGCTGACAGCTCTCCTGTGATTGATGAAACAGTACATATTGCTTTACGACATCACATTGAAGTGATTCTCGTAAAGGATTATGCACATCATTCATCAAAAATATATGGTCCAGATGTCAGGTCGATATATGTCGATACTTCCAGCGATAGTGCGGACTACAAAATATTATCTCTTGTCGATAAAGGTGACATCGTCATAACTGGTGATTATGGATTAGCAAGTATTGTCATCAATAAAGCGCTTGTCATGCATCATACTGGATTTATATATACCCAGTCCAACCTTGATGCTTTGCTGATCACACGATATATCAACCATGAATCCAGAAAGATGAACAAGCGAATAAAAGGTCCTGCTAAATTTACTACTTCTGACAGAACGAAATTCAAAACAACGCTTGAACAAATAATAACGTCCCCGAATTATTAATCAGGGACGTTATTTATTATCTTTTTTAATACTTTAAGACGGCTAAGTCCTTGGCGCACCATCATCTTCTGATCGATGAAGCCGCATTTGATAAAAGCGTAGTATGCATCATTCTTTACATTAACCATTAAATAAATCGCCCACACATCTGCATAGTTCGATTTAATATAAGTCTCTATCAAAGGCAGGACTTCCTTTAGAATACCACTGCCCTGATATTTATAATCTATCGATAACCCACGCAGGTAAATTGCTGTACTAGGGGCATCTATCTTATTTAGAATATCACCTCTATCCAGAGCAAAGACACCGATGACATCATTATCCTTCTTAATAATAAAAGCAGCATAATCTGCTCTTTGAACGGATAATATGTAACGTGGATGTCCTGAGAAGAACATCTGTTTTGCTGGCAGCATGTATTGTTCTAAAGATATCGATGCACTATCCTTCACTTGTTCAATCGTTATCATTCGTTTCACCCCATTCAATAATACATATCATAACATATTCTACTCGAAGAAAGATGTATCATCTAGATGATTAACAAATTCAACTTCACTTATGACATAAATACCATGTCTTCGTAGTAAAGCAGCTGTTACACCGTCCCCACTTTTCAGCTTTCCGTTAAATGAACCATCGTAGATTTGATCGCTACCACAACTTGGACTGTCTGCTTTTAATATAGCAGTAGATACATTGTAATCTATACAATACTGTAATGTCTGCTTGGCCCCTGCAATAAATTCAGCAGTGACATCAGTCCCATGAATCGTTATCACACGCGCCTTTCCATCCAGACAATCATCGCCATCTCCCCCTACAATTTCAGCAGGTGCACGGGGAACAGTCAATCCACCCAGCATTTCCGGACAAGCATGTATCGCCTCTTTCATATCTATTAATCTAGCAATAATTTCATTTGTTTTACTCCGGCCATCATAGCGCACTGGATGTCCTACAAGACAACTACTGATTAACATCATTCACTACACTCCTGTATAATATTTGTTCATCTGGATAGTGCGGATGAACAAATGCTGTAACATCCTTCATTCCTAACTTCTTCATTACATTGATACTCTTTATATTATTTACAGATGTATACGCATATAAATCTTCTATCTTTAGCATACGCATGTAATCTATCAGACCTTGTGCACCTTCTGTCGCATATCCATTACCAGTGAACTGCGGTAATATCCTCCAGCCAATTTCATAAAATGGACTATGTGGGATTGAAGCGTCATATTCAGCAAACAGCGTCCCAATAAAACCGATAAATGTGCCATCTTTTAAAGTCACTGCAAACAAACCATGTTTGTCACGCTCTATTTCTTTGTACATGATATCAAAGATACGCTCACTTCTTTCCTTACTCAATATATCCGGGAAGTATCTTCTCACTTCAAAATTCCGGTTCAGTTCGATATAATGCGCAAGATCTGCGTTATGCCAATTTCTAAAAATGAGACGTTCCGTTTCAAAGTATATCATCGATTACCCCTTATTTATATATACTGATCTTTCCGACAGTACCTTCTTTATTTTGGTCTTCAACTTTAATTTTAATACCAAGTTGAGGTAATACACGGCTACTATCTGGGGCCTGCATATTTAACATCGCTTTTTTCGAGTAATTCCTGTCATCAAAAAGTGGTACAGGTGCTGTAGATTTCTTCTTGAAGAAATAGTTTTTATTCGAATTGTATTGCCCAAACGACCTTGTATTGAATGGCGCATCAAAAATTTGTATATCTGTCATCGGCATATATCCACCAGCAGTACGGATATTTCCAGGACTCGCATCGACTACGCCAATCAAACTTTCACCAAAATGTTTAGATAAATTACTATTATCTTTATAATATTCATTCACATACCACACAAGCATCCCTTTACCATATTTATTTATGCCAAAAGAATCTTTAATCCTCGATAAACCGATATCTAAACCTGTATGATTCCTCCACTCAATTAAATAATAGCGCTTATAGGTTTTTAGCTTACCCTTTACCTTCTTTTGCAGCGGAGGCAAATTTACTTTAATGACGTTATTGTTCTGTCCTTTATAAGCAGATTGATCCAGCAAATAATACTTTTTCTTCGAACTAATCTGCTTATAATCTACTTCATTGATACGAATCCAGTTACCACCGTAGATTCTCTGAATAAGCATCTTAGCATAAGGGCTCATACTGACAGGATTCAATCCAGGAATCTTTCCAGCATCTTTGCCATAGCTCATAAGCGACCAGTAACGAACGGGTTCACCTGCATGACTCACCGAGCTACTTGCTGTGTCATATTCATCAGGTAGACCAAGCATATGTCCGAACTCATGTGCTACTGTTCCTACTGTACTGTCTTCAGATATCATGCCATATTCTGCAATTGCTAGTCGTTTCTTTAAAAACTTTGAAGTCTTGCTATAGGTTCCAGGAATCGTTGACGGCTTATTATCTTTAGTGAATGGCACTTCGGAGACATGTTCCCAGATCGTATTCTGCCCAAATTTTCCACCGCCTTCGCTTTCACCAACACCACTATATACAACGACAAACTTATCGATAATACCATCGGGTTCGTTTACTTTTTTATCTTTATCAAGATCATAATAATCAAATCTGTCATAGCGTTTCATATCAATCCTTTTATCTTTAGCAACTTTTTCTGCTGCTTCCATAACCAGCTCAGAAGCCCGCGCATCATTGTTAGCGCCGTAATATTGAATCGGATGTTTCGCACGATACCATCCTGCTACTTGTCCTGTTAATGACAGACTACCACTTGATGCACTATTATAATAGGATTTAAGTGATTGATATTTGTATCCTCCTGGACCTGTGACATTCTTACCGAAGAACAGATCATTATAGTATTTCCTATCATATGATTTTATATAATTTTCGGTATCCTTCTGCGTAAGCTTTCCATGCGGTGCATTACTAAAATCCATCAATACAACCAGTACATTTTCATTAATGACCGGTCCGTTATAAGGTTTGGATTTAAAAGGTGGTATTGCTTTCGTCTGAACTGTCTTCTTCTGGGTAATTATCGGTTTTGTCTTTACTTTTTCAGCGTTCTGCAACTGTACATTATTATTTGGCTGTTTCTCAGTTGCCTGAACATTACAAGTAAATGTTAATGAACATATTCCAATACTCACAATCAACTTTATAAGCTTCACTGTCCGACCTCTTTTCAGCTATTTATGTCTATACGCTTACTATCAATCATTTGTCCTTTCACATACACTCTAATCGTAACTGAATGTGATGCTTCTCTTGCAATCTTACCATTAAAATAGCAATGAAAGCGATTTTCTTTTGCGCTCATATTATATGTAGCAGATTTCCCTGGAGGACGACCATTAAATAATCCTACCTGTCTTCCATCACTATCTATGAGTTCGATTGCAACATCTTCCATCTGCTTTTGACTATATATATCGATCTTGATATACTCTCCTGGATAAATGGATGACGGAGCCTGTATTTCAAGCGGCTCAGATTTCTTTGTAACGGACTTATTCTCTACTCGTTTATTTGAATCTGCACCAAAACTTCCCTGTTCAAAAGTAGTAGGGTCATACCACTTGTAACCATGGCCTGGTTGTCCCCAAGGTTCTTGTTTTGGTTCCTTAGATTGCTGTGGAACTTCCATTCTTAATAGAGGTGTCTTCTGATCTGGCGCCACTTTACCTTCTAATGTGGTATAAGCTTCAGGTTTCATCATCCAGGTAACCAAGTTTTTGAGCAGTACTTTATGACTTGCTTCTTCAATACCATCGTACGTCCTCTTTGTATTACCGTTATCTTCACGGACATATTTTGGTGTTTCATCTTCTACTATCGAAGAATCACCGATAAAGACAGCCTTTCCTTTTTTATACTTACTGATTGCTACGAAGGCACCTTCATCTTTACCCCCTTTTGTGTATATCCCTCGGTCAACCGCATGTGGCCATCGATCATTTTGTGATAGTTTGCCTGGGTAGATAATTCCTTTCGCTATTTTAGGGTTCGTAATTGCTATTGTGCTGCCTGCGTGCATGTTGATACTTTTCACATTATCGAGAAGCCCGAAAGCATCATATGCTGAATTTACATCAATCCTGACATTATTGAGAGCATTATATCTAAAACGTACGCCAAATGTATCTGAAAGAAAATCTGAACTCTTCACATTCTGCATACGCTCTGATTGCTTTTCATCGTGTGATAATCCTTTTGTAATATCATCAAATGCGCCCCTTCGATATCCATTGAATATTTCCGAAGAATCAAAACGATTTAAGTTTCGATCAGCATTATAATGGTCAGCAATCATCATAATACTCCCACCTTCACCGACGTAACGTTGAATGGCCTTCTGCTCTTCAACTTTAAAGGGAATATTAGGTTCAGGTATAATCACTGCTTTGTACTGCTTTAATTTTTCGTATGTTAATGTCGTGTCATAATCAGTGCTCACTGTTTTATAATCCATATCACGAATTACATCATTGAAACTAGAGAAAGCACCGTCAATCACCCAATCTGCTTCACCTGCAGTCTATCCATGTGCAGCATCAAATAGGACATCAGCTTGTCCATCATAAAACTGTGCCGGCTGCGTGCATCCTGTGAGAAACAATATGGATAAAAGTATCAACTTCTTCATAACCTTCTCCTTTATAAAAAGCCTTAACAGATGCTAAGGCTTTATGATCTCGTTTTATATGATATTAATCTAATCTTTACTTTATCATTCTTAAGATGCTGTCTGCCGTCCTTTGGGGTTGTAACAGTGACATCAACTTCATCGTCAGACTCGTTAAACTGATAGTTGATTATATACGTTTCAAAATCCTGCTCAAAGTTTGGTTTTTGTGCAACAACACGTTCAATATTTCCAAAAGTATCAAGTGCTGTATAGCCTGTAATATGCTCTAATTCACTTGCAATTTCAACCAATGTCATCGTTTCGCCTTCCATTAATACGAACTTTTCTTCATGCATGATATCACCTCTACTATATTTGGTTTATTATTCCCTTAATTATAAAAGAAAAACATCAGGAAATCGTATAAGGTTCTGATACAATTTCTGATTGTGCTTCACTATTCGGCTTTGTTGATGTACCGCCTAATAAATAGAACTTCCCTCCATCTTGTGTTAGAGCTTGATATGCCTTTTCATCTAGTGTAATCGATTTATAGCTCACTGTAGACTCCTTTGGTCCATACTCATTGTACGCCCGCTCTTCAGACTTCACGAAATCTTCTTGCAATTCCTGAGGGATAAATGATGTCGCATCAGAATAAATGGCAGTCTTTCCGACTACAAGCTTACTCGTATTATTATAGTAGACAGGAGTCTGATTATTATTCTTCGTATGGACTTCATAAAGAAGCGTATACCCAGAAGATGCGCCTTTAAAAATAACCTTTTGATTTTCTATGTTTGTTATCTTGAAAATCTGCAGACGTTTAACATCACTCTCAATACCGTTATCATCTAGCGATAGATCGACATTATCAATCGATTTCACAAGTGTCGCTTTGCCATGTGTTGTTGTCTCTATGGTGTTCGGCATCGTTTTAGCAGCTAACATTTCCTTAACTTTTTGCTGCTGCTTTAATCGTTCTTCTTTCTTTAGCTTATCTCTCGTCTTACGCTTTTCTAGTTCTAGCTTCTTAGCTGCTTCTTCTTTCGCAATCTGTTCTTTTATTTCGGCTTCATTTCTTTCTTCTATCTCTTTTAATTTATCTTCATTTGCCTTTATTTTTTCATCTAGTTTATCATTTTTTTCTTTAATCGTATTATATTCTTTTGTCAGCTCTGTCTTTTTTGCATCCAGCTTTTCTACAGACTGCTTCAAGTCTGTCTCCTTATTACCACATGCACTCAGCACTAGAGTAAGTGCCAGTACACTTGTTACATATTTCAATACAATCCCACCTTCACAATATATCTATATTCTATCATAATAACAATAAAATATATTGTATTAACACCCTTTACAAGGGGTATACTGCATATATAAGGAGGTATAGCATATGAAATATAAAATAGTACACACACCCATTTCCCCTTCTATACCTAACCATATGATTCTACCGGTAATTATATATAATACAGAGGAGCATCATTTCGAAACACTTTTCGAAAACAATGCCTGGCATAACATATGGACCAACGGTGTATACGATTATCATCACTTCCATCCCAATCAGCATGAAGTCCTCGGTGTAAAAAGTGGTCGTGCCACCCTATTAATCGGTGGGGAAAACGGCCAAAATATTACAGTTACACAAGGTGATGTTCTATTATTACCAGCAGGTTATGGTCATAAAAAATTAGACCAAAGTGATGACTTTACCATTGTGGGTGCATATCCAGATACAACAGCAGCACAAATATTGACCTCTTATGAGGATATAAATGAAGTAAACAAGATGATCAATACTGTACCATTACCTGATACCGACCCAGTAGGTGGAAATACAGGTCCGATGTTTAAAGAATGGCATAATATTTATCAGTGTAGTACAGTCAGAGGTGGCTAATGCAGAATAACGGCGTTTCGAGACTCAACAAAGTCTGAAACGCCGTTTCTAAATAATTTCTTGATTAACACCAAGCTTTCTTTCATCGATGTATAATGTGCTAATCATCTGGCATATCAATATGTTTATACATCATCTTACCATCTGCGCTATAGCCAAGCTTATGGTTAAGTCTTCTCATAGCGTGATTATCTGGATCAACATGTCCATAGATATAGTTTACGCCTGCGGATAATGATAATCTCTCTACATATTGCTTAAGCCTATATGCATATCCTTTGCCACGTTCATCTGGATGAACATATAAGGACTTAACATGTGTCTCCTCTCCAATATGAAACCAGATAAAGGCTGATAACTGTGCTTTTTCGACTACTATGATACGATCATGATTATATTTCATCAGCAATCGTATAGATTCAGTTCTGAGTTTCACTTCAAGTTCAGTAGTTACATAGCAGCTATCATAAGATTTCGGTATCTGCTCATGTATCCATGCAATTTGCTCGATCAACAGATCATCACTTGCTATCTCTATCATTCTTATCACCTTAGTTATTGTACATATATTTATTTCTTAAAACTACTTTGAAGAAATAATAATCATAAATTTTTAATCTGTTATATAAAATTCTCTATATATATTTCCTGTATCATTACAGATAAACCATTGATATAAAAGGTTTCTTTATTTTTTTAAACGTTTACATATTTTTGTGATACTTTTCACGTAATTATTGTTATACTAAGTATGTGAATTGGTGAACAAGAAAATCTGGAGGGATTTATATGTTTAAAGAAGAGACAAAAAGAACAAATGCTTGGGAAGGTTTCAAATCAGGAAAATGGAACAAACGCGTCGACGTACGAGAATTCATCCAACTGAACTACACTTTATATGATGGTAAAGATGAATTCTTAGCTGGTCCAACTGAAGCTACGAAAAAACTTTGGGATCAAGTAATGCAGCTCTCTAAAGAAGAGCGTGAACGTGGCGGCATGTGGGATATGGATACGAAAGTAGTATCTACAATTACTTCTCACGATGCTGGATACTTAGACAAAGGTTTAGAAACAATTGTTGGTGTTCAAACTGAAAAACCATTCAAACGTTCAATGCAACCGTTCGGTGGTATTCGTATGGCGAAAGCTGCATGTGAAGCATATGGTTATGAATTAGACGCTGAAACAGAACGTATCTTCACGGATTACCGTAAAACACATAACCAAGGTGTATTCGATGCTTACTCTAAAGAAATGTTGGCATGTCGTAAAGCAGGTGTTATTACAGGACTTCCTGATGCTTATGGCCGCGGCCGTATTATCGGTGACTATCGTCGTGTAGCATTATACGGCGTAGACTTCCTAATGAAAGAAAAACATAAAGATTTCCATAACTTATCCAGTGTAATGAGCGAAGATATCATTCGTTTACGCGAAGAAGTATCTGAGCAATACCGTGCATTAAACGAATTGAAACAGTTAGGTGAAATTTATGGATTCGATTTAAGTCGTCCGGCTGAAAACTTTAAAGAAGCGGTTCAATGGACTTACCTTGCATATCTTGCAGCAATTAAAGAACAAAATGGTGCTGCAATGAGTTTAGGTCGTGTATCTACATTCTTAGATATTTATGCTGAACGTGATCTTAAAGCAGGTACAATCACAGAAATGGAAGTACAGGAAATTATCGACCACTTCATTATGAAATTACGTTTAGTTAAATTTGCACGTACACCAGACTACAATGAATTATTCTCGGGAGATCCAACTTGGGTAACTGAGTCTATCGGTGGTGTTGGTATTGATGGCCGTCCACTTGTAACGAAAAGTTCATTCCGCTTCTTACATTCATTAGATAACCTAGGTCCAGCACCAGAGCCAAACTTAACTGTACTTTGGTCTACACGCCTACCTGAAAACTTCAAGAAATACTGTGCTAAGATGAGTATTAAAACAAGCTCAATCCAATACGAAAACGATGATCTAATGCGTGAGAGCTACGGCGACGATTACGGTATCGCATGTTGTGTATCAGCGATGAAGATTGGTAAACAAATGCAGTTCTTCGGCGCACGTGCAAACTTAGCAAAAACTTTATTATATGCGATTAATGGTGGTATAGATGAAAAGTCTGGCGCTCAAGTAGGTCCAAACTTTGCACCGATTACAGATGAAATATTAGATTATGACACTGTATACAAACAATTCGATCAAATGATGGAATGGTTAGCTGGCGTATATATCAACTCATTAAACGTTATTCACTATATGCATGATAAATACAGCTACGAAAGAATTGAAATGGCATTACATGATACTGAAATCATTCGTACGATGGCTACAGGTATTGCTGGTCTTTCAGTTGCAGCTGACTCATTATCAGCTATTAAATTCGCAAAAGTAAAAACAATCAGAGATGAAAATGGACTTGTCGTTGATTTCGAAACTGAAGGTGAATTCCCTCAATACGGAAACAATGATCCACGTGTAGATGATATCGCAGTTGAACTTGTAGAATCATTTATGGCAAAACTTCGCAAACATAAAACTTATCGTGATTCAGAACATACAATGAGTGTGTTAACAATCACTTCAAACGTCGTATACGGTAAGAAAACAGGTAACACACCTGATGGACGTAAAGCTGGTGAACCATTCGCACCAGGTGCTAATCCAATGCATGGTCGCGATACTAAAGGTGCGCTTGCTTCATTATCATCAGTGGCGAAATTACCATACGACTGCTGTAAAGATGGTATCTCTAATACATTCTCTATCGTACCGAAATCTTTAGGTAAAGAAGATGACGCGCAGCAATCGAACTTAGTTGCGGTATTAGATGGATACGCAATGCAGCACGGTCACCATTTAAATATTAACGTGTTTAACAGAGAGACTTTACTCGATGCAATGGAACACCCAGAAGAATATCCACAGCTTACAATCCGTGTATCAGGATATGCAGTAAACTTTATTAAATTAACGCGAGAACAGCAACTAGATGTAATTTCTAGAACATTCCACGAAAAAATGTAATGACATAAGTATTAACAAGAAGGACGGGGATTTAAATGATTAAAGGACATATACATTCAATCGAAAGTTTAGGAACAGTTGACGGACCTGGTTTACGCTACATCTTATTTACGCAAGGGTGTCTACTGCGTTGTCAATTCTGTCATAACCCTGATACTTGGGAAATCGGAACGCCCTCACGTGAAGTGACAGCAGAAGAAATGGTTGAAGAAATTGTACCTTATATCCCCTACTTCAATGCATCAGGCGGTGGCGTAACGATCAGTGGCGGAGAGCCACTGCTCCAGTTACCATTTATAGAACAACTGTTCAGACGATTAAAAGAAGAAGGTATCCATACTTGTATAGATACATCAGCAGGCTGTTTCAATGAAACACCTGCATTTATGAAACACTTTAATCCTGTACAAGAAAATACGGATTTATTCTTACTCGATATTAAACATATCGATAATGAGAAACATTTAAGCTTAACAGGAAAACCCAACACCCATATACTAAAATTCTCCCGTATGTTATCTGACAGAAAACAGCCTGTATGGATAAGACATGTGTTAGTGCCTGGTATTACAGATGATAAAGAAGACCTCATCAAGCTAGGCCAGTTCATCAATAGTCTAGAAAATGTAGAAAAGTTTGAGATTCTCCCTTATCATCAGCTTGGTGTTCATAAGTGGGAGGCACTCGGCATTAAGTATCCATTAGAAGGTGTAGAAGCGCCGTCAGATGAAACAGTAAAACAAGCATATGATTACGTCGATTTCAAAGGTAAAACCCCCTTAAATGCGTGACACTTTCATAAGAATAAATAAGAAGGAGCTTGAAAAAATATCATTTCAAGCTCCTTCTTATTTATTTTCTTATCTTGATATTTATCTAATCCTCTGTATCTAATAACATCATTTCATCATAGTTTAAAGCTTGTCTTAGCTCAACTGCTACTTTACGACTGACCTTATCTTTTTTCACAAGCTTTGCCACCATATCTTTTTCAACTGCTAATACATCAAGGGCAAACAATGTCTCATCATCATCAATTGTTTCATTTGTGGCATTTCTCTTAATCTGATTTACCCGATTCAAATAATTATCTGAAATAAGCGCAACTTCTATCCGATTCTTTCTACTTACTTCTTCGGACAATCGTTGCACGACGTTATAATGTACACGTGATGCAATTTTTTGAATTTCTAACAGATTATTTTTTAGTGATAGAGAACTCGACTGGTTCAATCTATTTTCGAATGCTTTGCGCCTACCATGCATGCGAATTAAAAATAGTATCCTTCTAAAGAAACTGGTCGAGGCGAATATCTTTGTTCTTTCGATATACTGAACGTAGTTATTGAACGCACTTTGTGTAATCTCATCATTTTCTACTAGTTCGTCGAGCGTCTTCATCTCTGTTTCTAACGCAATTGTATGCAACCTATCAAACTCTTTCGGATTATAATCTCTGTCGTTTACTTCACTATAAAAACCGATTTGCATCGTATACTGGCGTATAAGATTTCCTGCGATCATACTGTTTTCAGGTGTAGTTTGCTTACGAATATATTTCATCCCAAATTCTTTGATCAGTATATATGCCTCTTTAAAATTAAGGTGGGAATCTACGCTATTATCTTCTGCTTTTGGTGTTAATAATGGTAAGAAAATTTGTGCAACAACTAAACTAATGACCACCACACCTGCCGTGATAAATAGTAAATTATCGCGATAGTTAAAGTACTCGCCATTCATAATTTCTACAGGTATCGTCAATGCGATAGCCATAGAGATTGTACCATGTACACCACAAACTGTAGCAATCAATGCATACTTAAAGCGGTGGGGTCTAACATCATATTTTTTAACATCTTCATGCTTCAGTATTCTTTCAAAACGGCTTTCTGGAATATAAAACTTATCATATAGTACAAATACCCATACAAACCTAAAAATATAAACAAGTAATGCGATTACAAGCGTGTATATGATCGTTGAAAAAATACTTTTTCCATCATGTTCAATCAATGAAAGAGTGACTTGCGGGATTAAATATCCCAGCAATGTAAAGACAAGGCCATTCAGAACAGTAGAGAGTAGTCCCCACGTATTATTGTAGCCAAGCTGTAAACGTGTTGTCGCTTGAGATAATCTATCTCGTTCAATTCCATGGATAATTCCACCAACTACAGCTGCAATAATACCTGAAACATGAATACTTTCAGCAGCCATGTAGATAACAAAAGGTGTAAGCAGCTGTATTAATATATAGATATATTCATTTTCAAATCCTTTTCTGATAAGAAGAATTCTGATCTGGACAAAGATGAGACCAATAAACAGACCAACTAATAATCCTCCTAATGAAGAAATAAAAAACTGTGTGATCGATCCTGTGATAGTGAATACACCTGTCGTTAGAGCGACAATCGCGATATTAAAACTTAATATCCCAGCAGCGTCGTTCAGTAAAGACTCTCCTTCCAATATCGTCATCAGCCCGCGTGGGAGTTTCTTATCTTGTGCAATAGCCTGAACTGCCACTGCATCTGTCGGACAAATAATGGCGGCCAGTGCAAAGCATGCCGCCATAGGTAGAAATGGAATCATACTATGTGTGATGTATCCCAGACCAATTACAGTTGTGAAGACAAGACCTAGCGCCATCAATATAATCGGTTTTAAATATTTGATCATATAAAGCCTGGATACAGTGTAACCTTCAAGAAATAGTAATGGTGCGATAATACCAATTAGAAAGAGTTCCGGTTCAAAATCTACATTTAGAGGAATAGGTGTTAAAAAAATGAGCACCCCTATAGCTATCTGGATAAAAGCGAGTGGGACTTTAGGGATGTAAAAATGAATCACGGTGGAAATGATAACTGCAAGTACCAAGCTGAGTATTACGATAAAATTCTCCAAAATTGACCACTCCAATATTTATATTTGATGCTATTAATGATTCAAAGTTGTAAATATTCTTCAAAAAATAAGCAGGCTGTACAAAATAGATACAGCCCGCTTGAATAAACTATTTATTATTCACTGTCTCGTGATGGCCCATAAATGCCAGGGACTTTAAGATCGGCCTGTCTCATCAATACTGTCATCTGTCCTCTATGATGAGCCAAGTGTGTAATATTTGAATAAAGTAAAGCACCTTTAGCGAGATTATGTCCAAAGAAATCAACATCATCATTCAAATTCTCGTCTGTTAGGCTTGCTTCATAAGCTGCTAACGTATTGTTAACTACCTTCTCTGCCTCCTCTAAAATCTCCGCTTTAGTTTCTGGCATAGAAGAGCTATAGTTCGCACCTTCTACTGAAACACCTGCACGTTCTGCAAACGCACCAAGACTTTGAACGATATGCCAAGTAAGCTCTCCTAACGTTCTATCCAGTTCAGTTACTGCTTGTGTTAAAGATTCGTCTGTTAACTCTCTTATACAGGCTAGTGTCGTTTCACCTTCCTGACGATACTGCGTAATAAAATCATTTTTGCTGCGAAACATATATGTTCCTCCTAGTCATATTATTTGTACTTATTATATCCCACCAATTGATGCTTATGAAACATTTTGATTATAGTAAGTTGGCTCATGTTTATTATGTGCTAACTTGACATCCCTATCTATTAAAAAGACTGTGGTTTCCACTAAACTCTATATCAATACATCCAGTACGAACCAGATGACCATGATAATCAATATTAAAAACTTAGCAACGGTACTCGTCAAAAATCCAAAGAGTGATCCGATGCTCGCATTAAAAGCTCTTGTTATATCTTTTTGGATAAACAGTTCAACAAATAATACCATTATAAACGGCACAATGATAATGCCGAGCGGTGGAAAAAGGAAGCTACCGATAATGATACCGATTGCTGCTGTAAATTCTCCTGCTCTTGATCCACCATATCTTTTAACGAAGTAACTGCCAGCTATATAGTCGCTGATTAATGTAACAAACGTCAGCATCGCCATCGCAATCCAGAAGAACCATGTCAGTTCTCCGTTATTGATACCAAAATGATAAACAAAAAAACCTACCCACATCAACAGCACACCTGGCAACATTGGTACGACCAGCCCCACAAATGCTGCGATAAAACTAATAATGACAAACGTCCATAATAATACCATCATGCTAAATCCTCCATCTTAACGGGTTTCGTAAATATTAATAAGATAAATGCAATCAATACGAACGACGAAGATACATAAAATACATTTCCAAGTCCTACAATATCACTCATAACTCCACCAAGCAGGTTACCGAGTAGTTGTCCTGCAATCATCGCATTAGAAAATAATGTCGATGCATATCCCGGAAAGTCTGGCAATGTATCCTGAAAGTAACTGATTCCTAAACCTAGCAGTATCGCTAAGAAGAACGCTAACCCAATTTGACCGATAAGCATCGCTGTCACACTGTCAAATAGCCCGATTGAAAGATAATAGCCTCCACCAAATATAGCACCGATCATTAATAATGTACGCGTTTGAAATCTGCTCGCTAATATCCCTAGAATAATCATAAATGGAACTTCAAGTCCTGCACATAAGCTTGCTAAATAACCAACATTCGCTTCATCTGCATTTAAGAATTCTGTTACGAATAAAGGCATGTTCAGCGTATACATCCATTGACCAATATGTAAGAATACAAAAGCAAGGAATGGAATAAGCAAGTACGTATCTTTCAAAAGGTTCGGTGCAACGGGCTCAATGTGACCTTTAGTATGTGCTGGTTTCTCTACTTTAACCTCTTTATAAAAGAATAAGAACGACAATAAGACAATAATATAAAGCAGAATGGTGCCGCCAAATATTCCAGCAAATCCAAACTTCTTAAGCAAAACTGTTCCAACGAGCGGTCCGAACAAGAAGCCGAAGCTAAACATAGAACGAAGGAGCGTATTCGCAAAGACAGCATTTTTACTTGAGGCTGACACATTGATACTTTCTCGCGCTGATGCATAGAGCTGTGGCATAGCAGGCGCACCCATACCTCCAAAAAATACGTATATCATGATGAAAACGACAGGATTATCGATATAAAAATATGTACTGAATGCGATTGCCGCCATCATTACTGAAAACATGATCATATACTTACGATTAAAGTTCGCCCGATCAGAAAACCTTGCAACAATGGTATTGACCATAAATCCTGCCAAGGCAAACAACGCCATCATAACACCGTATAATCCTCGTGTCATTCCGAGTTCCTGAGTTGCATACAGGACAAAGAACGGCACTGTAATTGCTAAAGCCATACCAAGCAGAATCATATTGATAAGAAATAATTTATAGTTTTTAATTGTGAGAAGATCTCGAAACATTGAACACACTCTTTTCATTAGATTCATTTTGTTTTATTATATATGAAATTACATTTTTATGTGAGAACTGCGACTTAATGATGTAGCCAATCAACCTAAAAAGATGACTGGAAATACTCCTGTCATCTTTTTATATCATATACCAGTGATTTCGTACTGCGACTTCTTTAATCTAATAATATGGTGTTGCGCACCTCTGTCATCTTACGATCCAGTTCACTTGAAGCATCCGCGACTTCCTTCAGTTCACGACGTATGCTGTCATTTAATTTCTTGGTATTATATTTGTATTGTAGCTTATGCTCTGTAGATGCGAAGAAATCCATGGATAAAGTGCGAATCTGAATTTCTGCAGGGACCCACTTTACACCTTCAGAGAGCACTAGTTCTGTTTCAACGATCAGATGCAGACTTTTATAGCCACTCTGTTTTGGATTTTTTATGTAATCTTTCACACGTACAATTTTAAGATCATTACGTCCCTTTAAAATATCATATATTTTATAGACATCATCTTCAAAGGTAGTAACGATTCGTACACCAATAATATCAAATATATTCTCCTGTATGCTCTTTAAATTAAAGTCTATTTCTTTACGTTTTAGTTTGTCACGTAGTGAGATGGGTGACTTAATACGTGTCTTTATGTGTTCAAATGGAGAATAACCATACTTCGCCTGCCATTCTAAGTCAATGACCTCTATATCACTTTTTAACTCTAGTAAACCCATCTCATACTCTTTAAATAAATAAGAAAAATCTTCGACCAGCTTGATGATTTCTGACTGGTCCTCTATTTTCTGCATTACATTCTCAATATCCATTTGCTATCCTCTATTCATACGCCGTTGACGACTTCTTTTAATAATGTGATAAACGCACTCACCTGAGGGAGACTCAATATATCATTCTCATAGGATATGTATGTTTCCCTTAATAATTCCTGTCCGTGTGCCTCGACAAGCTTAACTTCAAACTCTCCATGATCAATGTCTTCTGCAACAATTTCAGGAAGTACAGTCATCCCTACCCCACTCAACAATAGAGCCTTACACGTTGCTATCTGATCTGTCTTTATCTGAGGTGCATATTCTTTATTGAATAGTTCAGTGTACCATTGTTCTATCTCTTTCAAATAAACCGGATCTGCCTGAAATTCAATCATCGGTAACGTATCTAATACATCCTTCTTACCCTTCGGATAAATAAAATAATGCTTTTCTTGCATCAGCCGTTCATTATGGAGGTTCATTATCTTTGTGCCACGTATGACGGACACGTGAAAGTCATGACGATTATTAATAATGCGTGTACTGGAACCAACCTGCAACTGAATCTTCACATTAGGATACTCATGTACAAAACGTTCAAGTACGACCGGTAATAATGTCTGTCCAATCAACGAGGATACACCAATTGACAGGTTCCCGTTCACCACACCCTCAGAAGAATGAATCATTTCTTTAAGATTTGTCTCTTCTTTCAGCATCTTACGTGCGTGATTAATAATCGCTTCGCCGTGTGTTGTGACAATCAGCTTCTTCTTCGTTCTAATAAAAATCTCCGTGCCCCAGTCGTTCTCAATGGTCTTGAGTCGCTGACTGACTGCAGGCTGAGAAATATATAAGGTTTCAGCAGCTTTACGAAGCGTCTCTTCCTCATCCAAAGCTACAAGTAATCTGTAATCATCTATTTTCATATTATATCCTCAATCTTAAATTCGATAGAAAGCTTTCGTGTTATACGTCATAATAGATTCTATGTTTTCTGCCTTCGGATAAAACAGCTCCAGCTCCTTTATTATAGCAGAAAGTTGCGTTTTAATCTCTTTTGCTTCAAACCCTTCGTGCGGCCACGGACCATCTGTTTCTATCATGAGTCGATGAAGCGGGAAAGCCTGGGCTACTCTTCTGGTCTTGACATTCCATAGAATATCAGGCGTTACACTGACCATGTAATCACTATTTAAAACCTCTTCGAATACTTCTTTATCTGCTTTGAACCAATGAAAATGCGCTTTTTGAATTTCATATTCTCTTAAGAGTTCCATCACTATCCTCGCATCATCATAAACAGCATGAACGATGACAGGGAGTTGATAAGCTCTCGCTTTGTGCATGAATGCTTCTAGTATATCAATATACGGTTGCAATTTTATCGATTGATCCTGACGCATTAGATAATGCGGCAAGTCCACTTCACCGATTGCCACAATCTCATGATGATGTGTATCGATTAAACGAAGAATTTCTTCTACCTCATTCTTATCAATAAGCTGCTCAGGATGATACCCTAAAGCAATCTGTATATTTTCATTCTTAAGTACAAGCAGTCGATAGCAACTCTTCAAGTCTGTTGCAACGGCAATACATTGTATGTTTTGCGCCATAATATCTTGAATATCTTTATCGCTATACTGATCGATATGAATATGTGCGTCTATCATCTTAAACACCTCATTTTGATTTTAACATAAATTGTACGCAATGTTTTAATAGGTCACATAAAAGGAATAGCTAACTATTACTATCATTTTAAGGAGGAGTCATAATGAATAAGTATGAAAAGATTGATAAAGAAATTAAAGGTTATACGCAATCCGAACAGCCTGGTATCGAAAAAGAAATGGATCCAAAACCGATTGCAGAAGATGATAACTATAAAGGATCAGATAAATTAAGAGGAAAAGTTGCGCTTATTACTGGAGGTGACTCAGGTATAGGTCGTGCTGTAGCCATATGTTATGCAAAAGAAGGTGCTGACGTTGCGATTGGTTATTATAACGAACATGAAGACGCCAAAGATACAGTCGCACGTCTAGAATCACTTGGCGTTAAAGCAAAGGCCTATGCTTTCGATCTTAAATCAGAAGAACAATGTAATCAATTAGTCGCAGATGTTACTTCGGAATTCGGAAGTTTAAATATTCTTGTCAATAATGGAGGCGTACAATACCCCCAAGAAAGTTTACTTGATATTTCTAGCGAGCAGATTAAAGAAACATTCGAAACGAATATATTCGGTATGATGTATGTTACCAAAGCGGCACTACCGCATCTTTCTAAAGGTGATGCCATCGTTAATACGAGCAGTGTAACTGCTTATAGAGGTTCTAAGACATTGATTGATTACTCTGCTACTAAAGGCGCAATCACATCATTTACACGTTCACTTTCACAAAATATAGCAGAAGAAGGCATTAGAGTAAATGCTGTTGCACCAGGACCAATCTATACACCGCTCATTCCTGCAACATTCCCTGCTGAAAAGGTAGAGAACCATGGACAGGAAACTGCTCTCGAACGTCGCGGACAACCAAGTGAGATTGCACCGGCATATGTATTCCTTGCAAGTGATGATGCATCTTATATCACCGGTGAGACGATTCATATCAATGGTGGAGATTATATTTCAGGTTAAAAAAGTAATAATATTAAAACGGAAAGGACAATTATGTCCTTTCCGTTTTAATTTCGGCTTTGCACTTACTTGCGAGCTGTTCAAAACGTGTGAAGTTGTCTTTCACTTCATCTATAACTTCTTGAGCAGTCTTATAAGCAAGATCATATTGCGCCTGCGTGATGACCTGCTTCTTAAGTGCACGTTTCACATCTGCCTCATCTACCAGTTCATAGCGTCCATCAGGTAATACAAGTACATCAAGATAGAGGTCATGGGTTCTTGCCTCACCCATTTCTACAATATTCTCTTCATTAATATCGAAGTAATACTGTAGCGGCTTATCTTGTGCATCATACATTACAGTAATACTATAATGCTTATCTTTCGGTAAGATTTGCAACCAGCGAAAACCGTTATCAGCTACTACGATACTTTGATCGATAATGGTAATTTCTAATGGTGACTTTACCTTTATCATCTCTATCTCACCGATTATCCCATCAAACCATTCATTCCTGACACGAATTTCCTTATAATGTTTCTTTAAGAGACGACGCCAACTTCTTTTATCAATATACTTTGTCTTCATATCGCCTCACTCCTTAATCTTTATTATATAAAAATAAACAAGTATGACAAATAATTATGCCTTACTTGTTTATTTTTAATTAAAGCTCTTCAGCACGATAATGCTCTTTTCCTTTTAAGAAGAAGGACAGTATAAATGCTAACGCACTTAGTGCTGTCGCTACCCAGAAGGCATCGTTAATACCATTGATCGTTGCGAACTTCTGAAGATATCCCATCACTAGTTGACCACCCGCTTCTTGAGATCCAACACTGCGACCAATCTCAGCGAACTGTCCTGCAATTTCTGGATGTGTCTTATCCATAGTATCGGCAATATCCCCCATATGCGCTGTGGTCTGTTGAGTCATAATCGTAACCAGTACAGCTGTACCGATAGACCCTGCAAGCTGACGTACCGTGTTACTGATGGCGTTACCATGCGGAATCATTCTTTGTGGTAATGCGTTCATACCTGCTGTCATAATCGGCATCATAATAAAACTCATACCAAATGAACGCAGTACATAAATCCCTAATATTGTTGAATAAGAAGTATCCATGCTCAACTTTGTGAGTTCCCATGTTGCATAGGTCATAATCAATAATCCGAATATCGCAATCGGCTTAATTCCAAATTTATCAAGCAGACGACCCGATATAGGTCCCATGAGTCCCATGAGCAGCGAGCCAGGTAATAGTAGTAATCCTGAATCTAAAGGAGAAAAACCTCGAATAGACTGAAGATATACAGGCAGAAGCAACATACCTCCGAATAAACTCATCGTTACGATTACATTGATCAGTAATGTAAATGAAAACCCCGTATACTTTAAAGCACGTAGATCCATCATCGGAGCTTTCATAGAAATTTCTCTGTAAACAAATAATGCAACGAATAAGAGTCCAATAATCATAGTTGTAATTACAATGCCCGAATCCCAGCCTTTATTTCCCGCTTCAGAAAAACCATAAAGCAAACTACCAAATCCTAGCGAACTAAATATGACACCAGGAACATCAAGCTTAGGATTACTTATCGGTTGATAGATTTTGAACCAGAAGAAACCGATAATAATTGCGAGTATTCCTACAATAGACATACCATAGAACATCACATTCCAATGATAATTCTGAATAACCCAACCTGTTAATGTCGGTCCAATTGCAGGTGCAAGAATGAAAGCAATCCCCATCATACCCATTGCAGCTCCACGTTTCTCAGGTGGGAAGACCGTCATAAAAACGTTTGTTCCAAGCGGCATCAAGATTCCTGCTCCAACCGCCTGAATTACACGACCTGTCATCATAACGGGGAAATTCGTACTTATAGCACAGATAACTGAGCCTATTGTAAATGCAATCATCGCAAACATAAAGAGCTGACGATACGTAAATTTCTGAATCAAATAAGCACTGACTGGAACGAGAATACCGTTCACAAGCATAAACCCCGTTGTTAACCATTGTGCAGTTGAAGTAGAAATACTGAAATCATTGATCATTACAGGAAGAGCGACGTTTATTAATGTCTGGTTTAATATTGCAACGAACATCCCTGCCATCAATGCAATAATAATCTTTGTCAAGGTGATACCTTTACCGAATGTTACAAGCGCTTCAGGTTTTTTTACCTGTTCATGTACAGGACGATTGACATCTATTTCCTGTTCCATTTGCTCATCTTGTATGTGTGGTTCACTTACTTTCGTTGCGGTTGTAGGTTCAATTTGTGTGTTAGACACTGGCTCATATACTTGTTTATCTTGTTTTTTAATAGAGCTATGCTGAGCTTTACGCTTCCTTTTAAGCATTACTCTATTAACGACGAAGAATGTCAACAAAGAAAATAAGATGTATAAAATAATCATCGAGGTCATACGATAACCTCCTTAGTTTTTATGAATGCGTACAGTTACATTCATTCCTGGTAATATGTCTAAAGATTTATCTTTTGAAAGTTTAATCTTAACGGGAACGACTTGTGTGACTTTAGTAAAGTTTGCATTACCATTTGAAGAAGGTAATAGACTAAAACTAGAAGCAGTAGCTAAACCAATTTGTTCAACTTCCCCTGACAATGTCGTATCTTTATATCCGTCAACATAAACATCAACTTCCTGTCCTTTTTTAATGCCATCAAGTTCAGTTTCTTTAATGTTTGCAGTAACGAATAATTGATTCATATCGTAAGCATAGGCAATCGGAGTACCTGCACCTACAAATCCATTTTCTGTTGCTTGCTTCTTCACAATTGTGCCATCCTGTGGCATCTTAATATCAATCTTAGTCGGGTTACCGTCTTGACCAGCACCTGCTACAGTACCAAGTTTGTCATCTTTAGATAGTTTATCGCCTACCGTTTTATTGAATGAAACAAGTTTGCCTGCTACTGGGCTTGCGACAGTGATTTGTTCTCCGTCAATCTTTGCGTTATCTGTCTTCACATAATTTGTTGCTTCATCATAGAAGTGAAAAGCGACTACGCCAAGCACTGCTAAAATGATTAAAGTTAAAATATTGATCATTACTAATTTTTTCATTTTATTTCCTCCCAATTTTTCACATAAACAATATTATATAATGATTTACTAAACAATCAACCAACAATATTTGTGAATATGTCGGAAATTAAGTAAAATAAATAGATGAGACTATTAAATAAGAAGAAATGGATTACATATGGACAAAAAACAGTTAATCGAAAATAGTTTAATACAATTAATGGAAGAACAACGATTCAGAGAAATAACGATAAAGATGCTATGTAATAAAGCCGGCATCAATCGCTCTACTTTCTATGCTTATTTTGAGGACAAATACGCATTACTGGATAGTATGATAGATTCACATATTTCACATCTAGAATCGATATTAAATAATGACCTGCAAGACCTACACTTACAGAAAGATAAAAAATCATCAATAGAAAAATACCTTGAACACATATTCCAGTATATCTATGAGCACAGACAATTCTTCAGAGTGCTACTCACCCTGCATCCTGCACAAAACTTTACACAGAAACTATTATCAAATTGGCGCAATAACTATATGCACGTTCTTGAAACAACTGCTAGTCTTCAGTATCCTGATTATTTTATCAGTTACACATTAGGGGGCCAGTTCGGCGTGTTGTATTTCTGGTTACAAAATGATTGTCCGGAACCTCCTGAAGTTATCAGCAAGGTTATCCATAATAACATCATGAAAATTAATCGCTAAAACTAAAAAGATGGCTGAAAAATTATCTCCAGCCATCTTTTCATGATTTCACTCGTGTCTGAATGCTCGTGTCACGTCCTTTTATTTTCGGCGTTCCACGAGCAGACACTTCAATAAATCAAAAAGATGATCCAAAACAAAGATGATATGCTCCCTATAAGGTAGACACTTAAAAAGTGAAAATTTTATAGGGAGTTTTTAATTTGAGAAACAAGAAAATTTCATTTGATAAATA
>NZ_PPRM01000003.1 GCF_002902665.1 Macrococcoides caseolyticum | reverse complement strand
ATTTATCAAATGAAATTTTCTTGTTTCTCAAATTAAAAACTCCCTATAAAATTTTCACTTTTTAAGTGTCTACCTTATAGGGAGCATATCACGTTCGTATTCTGTTTGTTTTTTAATAAGGAGTTTCTATGAAAAGCATATTGCTCATCTCACAAAATTTCTATCCTGAAATCGGATCTGCAGCAAACCGTATGAAAAATATATACAATCATCTCGTGGATCATGGGTATGATGTCTATATCTTAACAACGCAGCCCTCTTACCCGAATGAGAAGATGTATAAAGATGAAAAATACTGGAATGATGAACGGTTAAATAACGTACCTGATAATAGGGTGATCCGACTAGCGATGCGTCATGAAAAACAAAAGAAAAGTATGTCATCAAGGCTTTATTATTATATTGAATTTATGCTGAAAGTACATTACTTCGTAAAGCATACCGAAAAATATTTCGATCTCATCTATGTTACAAGTCCTAATATATTTGCACCATGGGGGACATTATTTCTACAGCGTGACATCACTACAAACAAAACGATACTCGAAATTCGAGATCTATGGCCGGACAGTGTATCTGCCCTGGATAAGATGAATATCGACGTATTAATGCCGATGTTAAGATTGATGGAAAAACGGATGTATAGAAATGCAAAGAAAATTGTAGTGAATAATATGTCGTTCATTCCGCATATTCAGAAATATGTAAAAAATAAGGACTTTCTATTCCTGCCGAATGCGATTAACGATGAAGAACTTAATCTTCGACCGAAAAAAGCGGCATTCAGCGTCGTATATACTGGGAATCTAGGCTTTGCACAGGATGATAAACAGCTAGAGGAGATCGCTGTAGCACTTAATAAGAATAAAATTCCATTTAATGCGATTGTCTATGGTATACATGCCAATGACTTCAGACGATTTGTAGATGAACAGCAGCTCGAATATGTTAACGTGTTTGAAACGCTGCCAAAGTCTGAATGTCTTTCATTTACGAGTGAACATCATGTGGCACTCTCCATTCTTAAGCAATCTGAAGTATTTATGAACGTGCTTCCCGGCAAGGTGATTGACGCTCTATGCATGGAGGTGCCCGTTGTAACCAACTTAGGGGGCTTCACGCAAGCGCTGATACAGGATTATGAAGTGGGTATTAATATTGAATCCGCTTCAACTGAAGAACTGGTAGAAGCCATCTTAACATACAAAGATGATCCGTTCATACTAAGACGTCATACAGAGAACACTAAGAAAATTCGTTCTGAAATTTTTAGATGGGAGACAAATATTCATAAACTAATGGAGTTTATCAGTTAAATAAAATGAAGAGGCTGTAATTATGAAAATTATTATCGAATTGTTAGAAGCGCAGATACGCAACTTAAATCTTATTTGGAAGTTATCACGCTATACTCTTAAAAGTGAATATTCAAATCATTACCTTGGAGCATTCTGGAATATACTACAACCTCTTATGCAGGTCGTTATTTATTACATTGTCTTTGGAATGGGGTTAAGAGGAAATGCACATAACGGGGATATGAATTATTTGCTCCATCTGATTACAGGATTATTTCCATGGATCTTTATTTCCCAGGCAATTAACGCAGGGTCTAATACGATACATGCACAGTTAGGTCTAGTAACTAAGATGAAATTCCCTTCTTCTGTACTATTGTCTATTTCATACGTCATTAACTTTATTAACTTGTTGTTTACGACGCTGATCATATTTTTAATTTCATACTTTAATCACTTTGTGTCATTTGGTCATTACTTTGAGTTTCTGTATTTCATATTTGCATCCTATATGCTGATCTTTGCATTTAATCTTATTATGAGTACATTGGTCATTCTTATCAGAGATACGAAGCAGATGCTACAGAACGTGCTGCGTATGTGTTTCTTTGTCACACCGATATTCTGGGATGCAAATACGGTTTCACCTGTACTAAAGGTGATTACCATGCTCAATCCATTTGCTTATCTCATAGGAATATATCGCAATGCATTCATTGAAGGAAACGGGATGCTCTATGGGAATATCACAGATCATCTTTATTTCTGGACGTTTACACTTTTATTGCTGTATATCGGTGGGCATATTCATTATCGATTCAAGAATCGTTTAGTAGATTATTTATAAATTGAGGTGCAAAATGAAATATTTATTAATTACAAACGCTTACCCAAGTGAAGATAAGATTTATTCGAATGCATTCATCCATAGAAGAGTAAAAGCATATCAGCAGGCAGGTCTGGATATTGAAGTTGTCGTTATGACGACGAAAGTAAGATTTGATGCTGTCTATGACGGGGTCACTGTAAAGTTTCTGGATGAATTCCAGCTCGCTGATTATGTCAATGGTCATCCGTTCCATAAGCTGCTGATTCATTTTATGAATCTAAAGATGTTCCAGGCATTAAAGATGATGCACACCGTACCTCCAGTAATTATATGGATGCATGGGTTTGAAGCCGAACCTTGGTTTTCAAGGTATTACAACTTCTTATCGAGTAAGCAGTCATTTTTAGATGTAATGGAAAGAAAAGATAGTTATTACGAAGAAGTTAAAGAGATGTTTCTTGCATTGATGGATAAGGATCTGTATGATGCGACGTTTATCTATGTCTCAAAAAGCTATAAAGAAAAATATGTCGATCCATATCTCGGGAAGGTACCTGATCAATATCATATTATCCATAACCCGATTAATGAGTCTCTATTTCCGTATCGTCAGAAAAAACCGGAAGATAGATTTAACATTTGCAATATCAGACCTTATACGGCTAAGAACTATGCGAACGATATTACAAGAGATGTCATTATCGGTTTAAGCAAGAAGAAATATTTTGATGAGCTGACTTTCGAACTGCATGGTGACGGACCTTTATTTGATGATATAACGAAACCGCTTCAAAAATTCAGTAATGTCAAATTAAATAAAGCATTTGTGCAACAACATGAGATTCATGAAATTCACGCAAGAAACGGCATCTACCTTGGACCTACTAGACATGATTCGCAAGGTGTATCGCTGTGTGAAGCGATGAGCAGCGGTCTTGTGCCTATCTCCAATGATATCGGTGCGATTAAGGAATTTATTGCAGACAAGGAAACAGGGCTTGTTGCAGATAGGGATGATGTTGCAGGAATGATCGAGCGTATCGATTTTCTGGTGAACCATCCTGATGTGTTTCTGCGTCTCAGCCACAATGCAGCGCAAGCGATAAGGCGACTGACTGGAGAAGAAATGATAACGAAAAAAGAACTTGAGGTGATTGAACGATGACAAATGAAGTGAACTGGGAAGCTGCATATAATGATTTAAAGTCTCAGATTGAATTTATGATGGAAGATACGAGACAGTTACTGGTAGATAATCCTGTCAAACTAAAGATCAATAAGATTGTCGTAGATAAAGATGAGACGTTTTCTTCATTAATTGTGGACGCTTCTGGTGATACGATGATGTATGCATGCTATCTCTATCATCAAAGGTCAAAGAAAGAGCTGGTCAAGACAAAGTATCAATATAGCAACACGTTCGTATTTCAACTACCGAAAGGGAAGTACTTTGCACGTCTCTTCGTAAAAAATCGCATGACAGGACAGAAAGAAATCGATACGATTTCATTTACTGTGTAAGGGGGATATTATGACTTACGAACTGATTACGCGCTATCCTAAAGCAACGGCAACACTCAAACTAAGAGCAGGAATTGATGCAAGTATATTGAAGCATATCACTCAGCAAGTAGATGATATCGATATATTACTATCTGAAAGTTTTCCTGTTGAAGAAGGCACAGAAGACCTCGGAGATTTAGTGCATGCAACGCATGCTAAGAGATTGACACTGCGCATCCCAGTCTCTTTATTTGATACATATAAAGACAGTATCAACATTGAATATGAACTAACAGAGATAGGTAATAATGCTGCTCATGTGTTCATTGTATATAATCTAGAGAATAGAACGTTATCATCTATCAATAGCAGCAACATGATCAAGTGGTATCAAATTCAGCACTATGAAAGTCTGGAAGCGTATATAGAGGGAACAGTGAATCGCACGATATATAAAGAGATGAAACAGTACCGAAGCCAACTTGGATGGGCAAATGCTAAGATTGAACGTTATGAATCGAAGGTTCAGGCGGGTATTCGTGAAGATGAAGCGGCGAAGTATAATGACCTGATGAATAAATATAAAGATACATTAAAACGATTAAATAATCTGCGTAATTCAAGACTCGGTAGATTACAGATTAAATACTGGGATTTAAAAGGATAGGTGAAGAGATTGAACTATCAGCATGATGCAAAGCTAAGATATGATGATCTGATACGTGTACGCAAGAAAATCGGTACAATAATGGAAGGGCTGACGATCATTACTGAAGCACTGGACTATGATCACATACAATCACATTTATCCTATATTGTGATTCCACAGGATAAGGTGGTATATGATGAACTTATTCGCACTCATCGATACGACAATGTATTGGTACTATCACCTGCGAAACAACTTGATATTAAAGAAGTTCTGAAATATGTACGAACCTCACATCTAACGTTTGTAAAAGATATTAAAGATCTTATATGTTCTGATGAACCTGTACGTTTCAGGTCGAATCATATCTATGTTGCGCAACGCGTGATGAATAGTGAGCTGAACCATGTACTGAAAGATGAAGAGACTAAAGAAGATGAAGAGATAGCGCTTGCACAGACCGATACGGAAAAGCAGACGTCTAAAGTAGTTCATCCTAATGTTGTAAAGATTCATGTCGATATTGAATCTTTAAACGACTATGAACTACAGGACGGTACTGTAGAATACCCTATGAATCATCTGCTTACTAAGCTCTATGAGTTTTACGGGATTATCATACCTAAACAATTTCTAGAGACCCTTCGTTTGAAAGCGTCAATTACGGATAACCGTTTCGAAGCTATCACGGAAATGATATGTCATCATGCGTTTGTGATTACACCGCTTGCTGACATTCAGTATGTTGCTGAAGTGCGCAACCTTCTACACACTAAAGACTTAGAGACGATGCCTTCTTTAGATTATCTTAACGAAGTCGCACTATATCGTAATACTACGAGTGTCAATTCATTTATTCAGCATGTGGCGGATATCTTGTTACTCAGAATTGGTAATAAGATTGATAAAGGTGAAACAAAGCTTGAGATAGAACTAGATAAACTGAAAGCATTTAAAACGATCAACCTTGAAATTCTGAATAAAGGGCGTGCAGAGGAGCTGGTCATCGCTTACTGCTTCCCCCCATACAATGATACTTCTGGCAATGTCATGGCAAAGCGTATCTATATGGAAGGAAATAAAGTAGATATTATCTCAAATAATATGGATAGGATCCGTAAGAAGGATTACTCATTGGAAGGCATTGCAAAAGGACTGATCGATACAAATTTTATCGTTGATGCCAAACAGGCATTCAGCAGCTATGAAAGTATCGAAACATTTACGCATCTAGGCATGGAGATATTCAGCACATTCAAAGATAAATATAATAAACTATATAGCCGTGCAATGTTCCCGGCATCCCATTTCCTGGCGTATGAGATTAAACTGAGTAAACCTGAGATATACTGGCGTGCAGAATTCTCTGATCCGTTATTAACAGATGTGAAATCTGAGAATAGGTTCTCCCCGATCAGGTCTGATGAATACATTGAACATTTAAGAGAGACGCTACCTGCAGCCTATCAGCCGTTAGTCGATGACAACGTATTTAATGTGTGCGAGATATTACCATTTGCCTATGCCGATGAGCTCATATTTACAAATAGGCTGCAGCTCGAATACATTATCAGACGCTTTGACAGTGAGCTTCAAGCATCGATTCGTAAACGTGCAGTCATTTCAGCACATCCGACGTTGCCGCAGCCATTCTATCATATGGCGCAGGCGCACTATGAATATGATGAGACACAGCTCAACTTTGCATACTTCGGTAATTTTTATGATACACGTGGATTCAGAGAGCTCGAGTTAATGTGTAAATACCTGATTTTAGATGGAATTACAAACTTCAAGGTTAATGTCTTCACAAATATAAATGCGAAGACGAATGGATTCTATAACAACAGCGATTTTAAAGATTACATTAGATTGAATCCCTACTTAGATTACTTTGAGTTCTTAAATTTAACTGAGCAGATGGATATTCTGATGATTTATGATGCGCATACGAAAGGGATCAAGGATGTTAATCCGTACCTGCCATCTAAGCTCAGCGATTATCTCGGAAGCTCAGCTTACACACTGGCATTCATCGAAGAAGGCAGTATATTATCTGAACAAGTGGATGAAAAGCTGTACAAAGTAGATATGAACCATTTTTCTGCATATGGAGCAACTGTTCGAGAAATAAACAAACACCTTGATAAAGCGTTAACACTGAAAGAGGAGGTGTCTTATGGAAACAGTGAAAGTAAAGGTCAATAACGTATCTAAAGCATATCCGGTTAATCAGAGTAAAAGTCAGAAAATACTGGATATCCTTAAGTTCTGGCAGCATAAGACACATGACGATGTGTATTATGCGCTGAAAGATATCAGCTTCGAAGTGAATGCTGGGGACAGTGTTGGACTTGTGGGATTAAATGGTGCCGGTAAATCAACGCTCTCAAACCTTTTAGGAGAAGTCATCTCACCTACTGCAGGGACGATTGAAATAAACGGCCGCAGCTCACTGATCGCTATATCTGCAGGATTAAACAATGAACTATCAGGGGAAGAGAATATCCGTATGAAATGTCTAATGCATGGTCTGACTGAAGAACAGATTAATGACCGCTTTAATGATATCATCGACTTCTCTGAACTCGGAGACTTCATTAAGAAGCCAATTAAGACGTATTCCAGCGGGATGAAATCACGCCTTGGTTTTGCGATCGCTGTCCATACAGATCCAGACGTACTCATTGTGGATGAGGCGCTGTCTGTAGGGGATGACACATTTTCTAATAAATGCATCGAACGTATGAAAGCTTTTCAAGAAGAAGGGAAGACCATCTTCTTTGTCAGTCACTCTATTGGTCAGATACAGAAGATGTGCAATAAAGCGATATGGATTCATTACGGCAAAATTGAAGCGCAGGGAGACTGTATTCCGACGGTCGGTTTATATGGCAGGTTTATCAGAAGATATAATCAGTTTGATAAAGAACAGCAGCTTGCATACAAAGAAGCACAGCTTCAGAATCAGATCGGCTCGATCAACGACATACAAGTTAATAAAGAAAATGTATCTAAGAATACATTGTTCGGTCTGATCGGTGTTACAGCATTATTTATATTCAGTATGCTGTCTCAATTAAATGTAATACCACTATCTCACTATCTAAATATGTTAAAAGGAATGTTTTAACCGTGAAAAAGGTGACCATGTTTGTCTGGAACAACTTTACCAATGATGCAAGGGTGACGAGAGAAGCGAAGACACTTCAGTCACATTATGATGTCACTGTCATCGCTAAACGTGAAAATAATGAACGTCATCTCCCGCTTAAACAAAGTTATAAGGAAGGATATAATGCTGTACGTAAACATAAGACAGAGCTACCGAAATTTATAGCGGATCGCATTTATAATAATAAATTAAAGACTATACTTTTAAAGCACATGCCGAACGCCTTCTTGATGATGAAGATGATCCAGGAAGGCTTCAGGCAAGATGCAGATATTTATCACAGCCATGATCTGAATACGTTAATTCAAGGGGCTGTCTGTGCAAAATTGAGAACAGAAAAACGTATACTAATCTTTGATGCGCATGAAGTAAATACAAGCCGTACGAACTATAAATCGGGTCTCGTCGGTGCAATTGAAAAGTTTCTTATTCGATTTACGGATCGTACAATTGTAGAGAACGAAACACGTGCAACCTATCATGAGTTGCTCTATGGATATAGACCGATGTCGCTTCATAACTACTCAGAATACTATAATATAGATGAAGTTGAAGTAGTAGACCTTCACCTTAAGTATGATAAAACATTTATTTATCAAGGCGGACTACAAGAAGGTCGTGGTTTAGAACGACTACTCCGTGCGTTCAAAAAAGCGGATGTACCTGCGAATCTACTGATGGTTGGTGATGGCAAGATTCGTCATCAACTTGAATCATTAGCAAAATTTTTAAACCTTCAGGACAAAGTTACATTTACTGGTCGTGTTCCGTATGAATCTTTACGATCATATACAAAAAGTGCATATGTAGGATTTCAAATACTTGAAAATGTAAATTTCAATCATTATTCTGCATCAAGTAATAAACTTTATGAGTATATGATGGCACATGTACCTGTAATTGCCACAAATCTTCCTGAAATAAAAACGGTGGTGGAAAAAGAAGGGATAGGGCTTATCATAAAGCATGATTCAGAAGAAGAACTTACTGCAGCCATTCGTAAGATGTTTGAAGATGAAGCAATGAGAAATGCGATGAAAAAACGAATGAAAATCAGTAAAGAGCAGTATAACTGGGAGAAGGAAAAGCAGAAGCTGCTGAATCTATATCAAGATCTTGAGGTGGACTGATGACAGAACAAGAGAAGAAGATACTTGTGGAGAGTTTAAATAATGAAAGATATGCCTTAAACCAGCTTAAATATAAGGACATGGAAATCGCACTGCTAAAGAAGAAGCTCAGTCTATATGAACATAGATGGCATAAACTAATGAATCTCCTACCTGTGAAAGTATTACGCAGTGCAATGCGCTATGTAAAGGGGCTGAAATAAATGCGTATAATAAAGAGAATTCAGGAGATCGATCAATTACTATCAAAAATTGAACGTAACGAACCTTTATATATTGAAGATACAGTAGAAGAAAGCGTCCAGCCAATAAAGCATAAAGGCATATCCGTCATCGTTCCCTTATATAAGAGCCGAAAGTATTTGCACCAATTAGTAAAGAATATTAACACCTTCAAAAAAACGACGTTTGAAGTGATCTTTGTGTTGAATGGAGATGAAGACTCTGTTGAGGAAGACAAAGAGACCTTGAATTCACTTACAAAAGAATTCAAGTATCACATCATTGAATCAGGTCATGGCGCATCAATCGCCCGCAATAAAGGAATTGAAATTGCTCAATATTCTCATACGCTCTTCCTGGATGCAGATGATACACTTCATCCACACACATTATTTGAGCTAAGTAAGCATCTCGATTTCTCAAATATTTCTGTATTTCATCTCTATAATGTTCATAAAGAAAAAATAGATCAGGATAATATCATAGAAGAAGAAACCAATCAGCTTAAAGGACAGCTGACATCTGACTATATGAAACTGACTAAAATATTATCCATGAACGGCGCGAAGCTGATTCCGACACATTACTTAAAGACCATAAGGTTCGATGACACACTGACATCAGGGGAAGATGTCGTACTGATGACGCACATCATAGCACGCTTCAGACCGCTCATCAATGTCATTGACAGTACAGTATGTATCTATTATAGACATATGACCGAGCATTCGGTAAGCAGGCAGTCGATGAGCTATGCATTTAACGTTACAGATCGAATCAGTGTTATACAGGCACTCGCGCAGTTACTCGATACGGAAGATGATATATCAATAAGGCAGTTCATCATGAACCGCATGGATGCTCAGGCAGGATTTATCAATAGATATCTGCACCATGATGTGACAGCTTATCAGCAGGTGATCCAGGATTTACAGCGCATACATGCTGAATACCTTCCGTATCAAACGGTAAACAGAGGAATCGCACAGACACTATACATAGGATACTGCTTTGCACCGTATAATGATACAAGCGGTGTTATCCTCGGAAAACGCATCGCCGAACGCAAAGTACCTGCTGATGTGATCTCCAATAATATGAGCGATGTGAGAACAACAGATTACACATTAAACGAACTATCAGACCCATATATCGCGAAACATTATGGCATTAACAGCAAATCCTCCTTCAGTAACTATCAGCTGATGAATGCATTCGTGCAGCAGGGCACTAAGAAGCTAAGAAACAATACATATAAAGAAATCTATTCCAGAGTATTATGGCCTGCCAGTCATCTATTAGCATGGAAACTGAAGACAGATAATACAAGATGGATCGCAGAGTTCTCTGACCCTGTGCTATACGATATTAAGAACAAAGAGCGACACAGTAAAGTACCCTTTACCTATGTCAATAGAATAAAAAGGCAGGCACCAGTAGAATATCATCCATACATCGATAATAACCTGTATAATCTCGTAGAATTGCTCCCTTTTATATTTGCAGATGAAATCGTATTTACAAACAATAAACAGAGAACACAGATGATAAAAAGGTTTACGGAAGACATACAGCAGGCAATTATCAAGAAATCCGTCATCAGACCACATCCAACACTATGTGCACAGTACTATGAGAAGCAACGTGCACTGATCACAGTCGATAAAGCAACGTTCAATATCGGTTATTTCGGTAACTTCTATGAAACGCGTGGCCTTAAAGAAATTCAGGAATTAATAGACCATCCAGAACTTATTGAAACACTCAATCCATCAAACTTACCATTAGCATTTCATATCTTTACAAGTAGTCCTGCGAGTGTCAGACAGATGGTCAGTCTCTATGAAATGCATGAGGTGCATGTACATGAAGCATTGCCATACTTTGAATTTCTAAATGCAACGAAACAGTTCGATGCACTTATCGTTATGGATGCACACACGAAGGGGATTAAAGAAGAGAATCCATACTTGCCGAGTAAGTTAAGTGATTATAAGGGAAGCGGCGTCCCTGTGATTGCATACTGTGAAGAGGGAAGTCCGATGGATGACATGGAATCGATTCAAGGCATTAAGATTAGAATGAAAGAAGATGACGCATGATGTGTCATCTTTTTTGTAAATATTAACAAAGAATTGTAAATCATTGTATAAAAAACTTTAGGAATTTGAAATTTTAAATCTAAATTATTGAATATTATGATATTATTGAAAACATAGAAATTAAATAGGATTTTAGGAGGAAGACATGGAAGAAGTAATTGATATTTCGAAGGTTTTGAACTTATTGAAAAAGAACTGGAAGTTTATTGTGGGTCTGTCTTTGCTTGGTGCATTGTTAGCTGCTGCAATAAGTTTCTTTTTAATTAAACCGACATATTCAGCATCGACGCAAATTCTGGTGAACTCTAAAGATGATAAAACACAATTCGAGTTACAAGCTAACCAGACAGATTTACAGTTAATCAATACATATAATGAAATTATTAAATCACCGGTCATACTAGACAAGGTAGCTAAGAATTTAAATATCTCCAACGATTTATCTTCAAAGATTAGTGTCTCAAATTCAACACAATCAAAGGTAATTACAATCGCCGCAACTTCTAAGAACTATAAGGATGCAGCTAAGATTGTTAATGAAACTGCACGTGTCTTCTCTAAAGAAGTCGGGAAAATCATGAATACAGATAATGTTACTGTTCTTACAAAAGCAGATGAAGATTTAAAGCCTTCTCCAGTGAAACCAAAGCCATTAATCAACACGTTGATTGGATTAATCTTAGGATTACTATTAGCATTGGCGATAACCCTATTAAATAATATGTTAGACAAACGTGTAAGAACAGAAGAAGAAGTACAAGAGATACTAGGTTTACCAGTATTTGGTACGATTCCACACTTCGATGACAAAACTTTAAAATAGAAAGATGGGTGAATATAGTGTTTAAGAGAAAAAGTAAATCAACACAACTTCCAAAAAAGAGAAAGCTCATTACGCATTTATATCCTAAATCGCCAATAAGCGAGCAGTACCGCATGATTCGTTCGAATATCATGTTCTCAGGGATTGATCATGAAATCAAGAAGCTCGTTGTCACTTCGGCTGGGCCTCTAGCAGGTAAATCAACGACTGCTGCTAATGTTGCCATAGCTTACGCACAGGCAGGAAAGAAAGTTTTACTTATAGACGGTGATTTAAGAAAACCGACTGTCCATCATACATTTGAAACAAAGAATGTGTTCGGGTTATCGAATTTGGTTACGGATCAGATAAATGTTAACCATGCAGTTCAAAATACCCAGATAGAGAACTTATCAATATTGATCTCTGGCCCTATTCCTCCAAATCCTAGTGAATTATTAGCTTCAAATCGATTTAAAGAATTACTGTCTAACTTCGAAGAATACTTCGACATGATCATTATTGATACACCACCTGTACTCGCGGTAACAGATGCTGTAATTATGGCTACCGTGGCTGATGGCACACTTATAGTCACAAACGTGGAAACAAATAATAAGTATCATTTGGTTAAAGCGAAGGAAGTACTACAGAAATCTGACGCAAACATACTAGGAGTAGTTCTGAACAATGTTGAGCAATCATCAACAGAAGACTACTACTATTATAAATACTACGGCAAATCAAATTAACAGAAAGGAACAACTTCATGACAGCTAAAAAAAGGTTAATGTTCTTAATTTTTTTAGATTCAATCATCGTTTCACTTTCTGTCTTTTTCTGCTATTCAATTATCTTTCCATTCTTTGAAGGTGATCAACTCAATGACTTATTGGTGTACTCAGTACTTCTTCTGCTAAGCCATCATCTATTTGCATATATATTTAATCTGTATCATCGTGCATGGGAATATGCGAGCATTAATGAACTATTAGCAATCGTAAAAGGCGTTACCGCAAGTATCATATTAACGTCAATCCTTTCCTTAATTATTAATGGGCAAGTCTTCATCCGATTAATATTAATTACCTGGATGATGCACCTTATATTAATTGGCGGTTCAAGAATAAGTTGGCGAGTCCTAAGACGACATATTCTAGATAAAGATATTGAATTAATTCCAACCTTAGTTGTAGGTGCAGGTCGTGGAGGAAACTTATTAATTCATCAGATGTTATCAACACCTACAATGGGAATGAAACCTGTAGTAGTAGTTGACGATGATGTAAATAAGAAGAATATTGAATTAACAGATGGAATTAAAGTGAGAGGCACAACTGCAGATATACATAGTTTAGTAACTAAATACGATATTAAACGTATCGTAATTGCTATTCCAAGTCTGGATAAGCAAAAGTTAAATGATATACATAAAGCTGCAACTGAAACGGGTTCTGAAGTTTTAATTATGCCGAATATCGACGATGTGATGGCAGGTAAACTGGAAGTTTCCCAACTTAAGAAAGTAGAAGTAGAAGATTTATTAGGGAGAGACCCGATTCAGCTTGATGATGCTGGTATCTCAGAACAGATATCAGGAAAGACGATATTAGTTACCGGTGCAGGAGGATCTATTGGATCTGAGATTTGTAGACAGGTTGTAAAGTATAAACCAGAAAGGTTAGTTATTCTAGGTCATGGTGAAAATTCGATCTACTTAATTAATGAAGAGCTAAAAAATAAATTATTGGGTAGCGTGGAGATAATACCAGTAATTGCTGATGTGCAAGATAGAGAACGTATGTTTGAACAAATTGATAAATATAAACCTGATATTATATATCATGCTGCGGCTCATAAACATGTACCTTTAATGGAATATAATCCAACAGAAGCAGTAAAGAATAATATTATTGGAACAAAGAATACTGCCGAAGCTGCATTGAATGCAAATGTTAAAAGGTTTGTATTAGTATCAACGGATAAAGCCGTAAATCCACCTAACGTTATGGGTGCGACTAAAAGAATGGCAGAAATGGTGATACAGGCCTTAGATACTGAGAGCACTACAACGAGATTTGTAGCTGTAAGATTTGGAAATGTTTTGGGTTCTAGAGGATCCGTGATACCTAAATTTAAACAGCAAATTGAAGCGGGTGGACCTGTAACTGTTACACATCCGGATATGACGCGTTACTTCATGACCATACCAGAAGCCTCTCGCTTAGTCATTCAGGCAGGAGCTTTAGCAAAGGGTGGAGAAATATTTGTGCTTGATATGGGAGAACCGGTTAAGATTGTAGATCTAGCTAAAAATATGATTCGTCTTTGTGGCTTTAAAGAGGATGAAATACCGATTGAATTTACTGGGATCAGACCTGGAGAGAAGATGTACGAGGAGTTACTGGACGAAAAAGAAATTCATCCAGAGCAAATTTATCCGAAGATCTATATTGGGAAAGCAAATACGATAGAGCTTTCTAAGATTGAGGAGCAAATTCCAAAATTGTTAAGTAGTACGAATTTAAAAAATGATTTGCTGAAATTTATTAAGTAACTAATAGTTAAAGGAAGTGCAGAGAATGTTTGAAGGAAAAACGTTGTTAATCACAGGTGGAACAGGTTCATTCGGTAATGCTGTATTAGATAAGTTCTTACATAGTGACTTTAAAGAAATTAGAATCTTCTCACGTGATGAGAAGAAACAAGATGATATGCGTAAGAAATATAATAATTCAAAGATTAAGTTTTATATTGGTAATATTCGCGATGAGGACAGTATCAATGATGCAATGCGTGGAGTAGACTTTGTATTCCATGCTGCAGCATTGAAACAAGTCCCTTCATGTGAGTTCTTCCCTATGGAAGCAATGAGAACAAATGTAATTGGAACTGAGAACGTACTCAATGCAGCGATTCGTAATAATGTCAGTAAGGTAATCTGCTTATCTACTGATAAAGCGGCATATCCTGTAAATGCGATGGGGATTTCAAAAGCGTTGATGGAAAAAGTATTTGTTGCTAAATCTAGGACTGTAACTGAAGAAGAGACATTAATCTGTGGGACACGTTACGGTAATGTTATGGCGTCTCGCGGTTCAGTTATTCCTTTATTCATTGAACAGATTAAAGCAGGAGAACCTCTTACAGTTACTGATGGTTCGATGACACGTTTCCTTATGAGTTTAGAAGAAGCTGTTGAACTGGTTGAGCATGCATTTAAACATGCCAAGACAGGGGATATCATGGTTCAGAAATCAGATGCTTCAACGGTAGCTGACTTAGCTAAAGCTTTAAAGCAGTTATTTGAGGCGGATAATGAAATTAAGATCATCGGTACGCGTCATGGTGAGAAGAAATATGAGACGTTGTTAACAAAAGAAGAGTGGGCTAAATCCGAGGATATGGGCAACTATTATAGAATACCAGCGGATTCAAGAGATTTAAATTACTCTAATTATGTTGAAGAAGGTTCTGATGAAATAACAGAAGCGAAAGAATACAATTCCGATAATACACATATCCTTTCTGTAGAAGAGATTAAAGAGAGATTGTTGACTCTAGAATATGTCCGTAACGAGCTAGCTAACTTTAAAAGTTGTAAATAATTAAAGGAGCAATGATATGAATATTGTAATTACAGGAGCTAATGGTTTTGTAGGTAGAAATCTTTATCAGGAACTTGTAAAAGAAGATAAGTACAATGTAATAAAAATTACTAGAGAAACAACTGATGAATTTTTAAAATCATCATTAAGAGAAGCAGATTTTATCTTTCATCTTGCAGGTGAAAATAGACCAGAAACGGAAGAAGGATTTATTGAAGGAAATGTTAACCTTTCTGAAAAGATAATAAAGTATACAAAAGACAATCCTAAAAAACCCGCAATTGTTTATTCTTCTTCGATACAAGCAGAGAAAGATAATCCGTATGGCCAAAGCAAGAATAAAGCTGAACAGTTATTTGAAGCTTTGAGAACCGAGAATGGAAATGAAGTTTATATCTATAGATTGAACAATCTATTCGGGAAATGGTCTAAACCAAACTATAATACTGTAATTGCAACGTTCTGTCATAAGATTGCTAGAAATGAAGAAGTACAAATCAATGATCCAAATGTTGAACTTACTTTAAATTATATTGATGATGTACTAGATGAGTTTAAACGTGCACTTCAAGGTAATCCAACAATAGTGGATGGATTTGGCATTGTTTCGAATGAACATAAGGTAAAGTTAGGTTATATCGCTGAAACGATAAAACAGTTTAAACAAGATAGGGAAGATAGAACATTACCTAAGCTTGATGACGCATTTATTAAAGCGCTATATAGTACATATTTATCATTTCTTCCTGAAGATGAGTTTAGTTATCCGTTAACTACACATAGTGATCATCGTGGCTCATTTACAGAGTTTCTAAAAACACCTGACAGAGGGCAAGTGTCAGTAAATATCTCGAAGCCTGGCATTACAAAGGGACAGCATTGGCACCATACTAAAAATGAAAAATTCTTAGTAGTGTCTGGCAAGGGCGTAATCAGATTCAGAAAACCTGATTCTGACAACATCATCGAATACTTCATATCTGGAGATAAGCTTGAAGTAGTAGATATTCCTGTTGGTTATACACACAATATTGAGAACCTTGGCGATACTGATATGGTCACAATCATGTGGGTAAATGAAATGTTTGATCCAGAAAAACCTGATACATATTACTTGGAGGTATAAAAATGAAAAAATTAAAAGTTATGACTGTAGTGGGGACAAGGCCTGAAATTATCAGACTTTCAGCAGTGATTAATCGCCTGGAGAATTCTGAAGCAATTGAACACGTACTAGTTCATACAGGGCAAAACTATGATTATGAATTGAACGAAGTGTTCTTCAAAGATTTTAAATTACGTAAACCTGACTACTTCTTAAATTCTGCGAAAGGTACTGCAGTTGAGACAATTGGAAACATCTTAATTGGAATTGATCCAGTGCTTGATGAAGTACAACCGGATGCTTTCTTAGTATTAGGGGATACAAATAGCTGTTTATGTGCGATTGCTGCGAAACGTAAGAAAGTACCAGTATTTCATATGGAAGCTGGTAATCGTTGTTTTGATCAACGTGTTCCTGAAGAAACAAACCGTAAAATCGTAGATCATATTTCAGATATTAATTTAACTTATAGTTCTATTGCCCGTGAATATTTATTGCGAGAAGGTGTACCATCAGATCGTGTTATTAAGACGGGTAGTCCAATGAAAGAAGTTATTAATTCTCGCTTAGAAGATATTGAAAAATCAGACGTACTTGAAAGATTAAACCTTAAATCAGAAGAATACTTTGTAGTATCTGCACATAGAGAAGAAAATATTAGCTCAGATAGAAACTTTAATAATCTAGTTGAATCTTTAAATCTTATTGCTGAAACATATAATAAGCCGATTATTGTGAGTACACATCCTAGAACACAAAAACGTATCGATGAACTAGGAATTGAATTTAATAAAAATGTACAAACTTTAAAACCACTTGGATTTAATGATTATATTAAATTGCAAAAAGAAGCGAAGGTTGTATTAAGCGATAGTGGCACAATCAGTGAGGAGACAGCGATTCTTGGGTTAAGATCATTGAATATCCGTGAAGCACACGAAAGACCTGAAGCAATGGAAGAGGCTTCTACAATGATGGTTGGATTAGAACCTGAACGCGTAATGCAAGGCATTGCTGTTGTTGAGCAATCTGGAAATAAGAGCAGAATTGTAGCAGACTATAGTATTGATAATGTATCAGAAAAAGTTGAGAAAATTATTATTTCATATACAGATTATATTAATAGAAATGTGTGGAAGAAATGAAGATAGCAATAATAAGTAGTGCTAATATTATGCATATGACATTAATTAATCATTATTTAAAACTAATTAACTTAGAAAATCATGAGCTAGATATTATTTATACGGATAAATATAATATGGATGAAGAAATAAAAGTATCTAATAAATTCAAATACTTTGTCGATATAAAAC
>NZ_PPRM01000029.1 GCF_002902665.1 Macrococcoides caseolyticum | reverse complement strand
GAAGTGATGTGATGTATCGGTTCAGACTGCTCCCTATTCGGTCGCAGACATTCACACGATTGTTGTAAATCCAAATGTCTCACTATTCGCTCACATTTGAGATTAACAACAGCCATCACATCACAAGAACACAAAACATTTATGTCCAATTTTTCTGTCAAGATGTTTATCTCAATTGTACCATAAATTGTACAAAAAATGTTTTGGTCAAGCAGTGCGAATGTATACATTTGCTTCGCAAAGTCTCATCCGCCTCCTTGTAAGGGAAAAGCTTTTCCCTTAACCCTTTCGTTTCATATCATCGTCTATTTCTTCGAAATAACAGATGATATAAAATACAAAGATCCATCCAAACATCATGTTATGTTTGGATGGATCTTTGTAGAAAACCTCTCCAAATTGATTGGAATACGCTGACTACTTTCGTCATCCTATTCCAATCAATTCGATACAAAAGATACTGTATACTCGTATCTTTTGTAAGACTGGTTATCACAGTTTAGCCCTTCGTTCTAAACTGTGATAACCAGTTTGTTAACCCCTTAAGATCACTCACGTGCCAGTAGCCTCTTGAATCGTCCATTGCATCCGCAATGTCATTCAGCGTCTTCTTTAATTGATTGAGTTCTTCTTGAACTGCATTCAATTCATTCGGATTAATCCCTGACTGATCCTTACGTGAAATGACATAATTTTTCTTAAATTCATCTAACGAGATAAATTTACCATTCTCTTTTCTTGGGAAGTCTTTACCAAAGACTGCTTTTAAGGTCTGAAGTTCTTTCTTATCTTTTTCACGCTTTTCTTTTAGTAGCTGCTTCTTCTTTTCTTCTAATGCTTGTAGTTCTTTTTCATAATCAATATTTGTCATCGCATATCCTCCTGATGTTTATCGTTCTCCTTATTATGCCACGTGTTTTTGAGAGATAAAATGGATAAGGTAAGCACTATAGAAGAAACCATAGTAATTCGGTATAATGAGTACGCCGTCTTTACTTCCATAGGCGAGATCTTATGGAAGGAGGTGATCTCTGTGGAATTTCTACTTGTTAACGTTATTGCGCCATTGTATGTTGGCGTAGCACTTGCGTTGTTTTCTCACTGGTTAGATCAACGTAAGGATTAAGACGGCATACCAGCACCTAAAAAACCCCCTAACTG
>NZ_PPRM01000028.1 GCF_002902665.1 Macrococcoides caseolyticum | reverse complement strand
ATATCATTAAAAATGGCTGCGCTAATACAAGCACAGCCGAGTAATTAATTTTTATTTTTTTAAGTGTCTACTTGACTGGGTGATGTTCAAACTATCGTCGGGTTTCACCTATGCAGATACGCCGGCGAAACGAAAAAGAATGCAGGAAATTAAAAACCATTTCCTGCATTCTTTTTCGTGATTTTACTCGTGTCTAAACACTCGAGTCACGACCTTTTATTTATTTTTCATGATTTGTGATTTTAAACGGTCAGCTTTGTTTGAGTGGATTAAGTTGCTTTTCGCAGCTTTATCAATCTTTTTAACAGCTACTTGTACTAATTCTGATTTATTGTCAGCGTTGTTTTCAATTGCCGCTTTAGCGTTTTTCACAGCAGTACGCATATCATTTGTTTGAGAAATGTTAGCATCGTGTGCTTTGTTACTTGTAGTAACACGTTTAATTGCAGATTTGATGTTTGGCATAAATTTCACCTCCTAAAAATGTCTTACACTTGCATAAAATTATAAATTTGATTGCAACAAGAAATATTTTATCAAATTCAAGCATTATATGCAATCTAATTTTTTGAAAACTGATTGATACACTTACATTTAGTTGTTATAATCAAATATACGAACAATTTAAGAAAGTTGGACAATAACTATGAATAATGAACAACGTTTAAAGCGTCAGGAACGAATTAGAAACTTTTCGATTATTGCCCACATCGACCATGGGAAGTCGACTTTGGCGGATAGAATTTTAGAGAATACGAAATCTGTAGCCACGCGTGAGATGAAAGCGCAGCTTCTTGATTCTATGGATCTCGAGCGTGAACGCGGGATTACAATTAAATTAAATGCAGTACAGTTAAATTATACAGCGAAAGATGGCGAGACCTACATCTTTCATTTAATCGATACCCCTGGACATGTCGATTTCACATATGAGGTTTCTCGTAGTTTAGCTGCATGTGAAGGTGCCATTCTCGTAGTGGATGCTGCGCAAGGAATTGAAGCACAAACGCTGGCAAACGTTTATTTAGCACTTGATAATGAGCTAGAACTTATTCCGGTTATCAATAAGATAGATTTACCAGCAGCAGAACCTGAGCGTGTGCGCCAGGAGATTGAAGATGTTATCGGTCTTGATGCGAGTGATGCTGTGCTTGCAAGTGCGAAGGCAAATATCGGCATTGAAGATATATTAGAACAGATTGTAGAACTCGTGCCCCCACCAATGGGTGATCCAGAAGCACCACTTAAAGCGCTGATCTTTGATAGTGCTTTTGATGCCTATCGTGGTGTTATTTCATCAATCAGAATTATTGATGGGACGGTTAAGGCAGGCGATAAGATTAAGATGATGGCGACAGGTAAAGAATTTGAAGTTGTCGAAGTAGGAATCAATACACCGAAGCAAATGCCGGTTGCTGAATTAACGGTTGGAGATGTGGGTTATTTAACGGCATCGATCAAGAATGTTGGCGATTCACGTGTCGGTGACACAATTACACATGCCAGCAATCCGGCACCAGAACCGCTTCAAGGATATAAGAAGATGAACCCGATGGTATTCTGTGGTGTATATCCGATTGATACTGGTAAATATAATGATCTTCGTGAAGCATTAGAGAAACTTCAGTTAAACGATGCATCATTAGAATTTGAACCGGAAACATCTCAGGCGTTAGGATTCGGTTTCCGTGTCGGTTTCTTAGGATTACTACATATGGAAATTATTCAGGAACGTATTGAACGTGAATTTGGTATTGAATTAATTGCGACTGCACCAAGCGTTATCTACAAATGTGAGATGACAGATGGTAGCGAAGTGGTAGTGGATAATCCGTCTAAAATGCCGGATCCGCAGAAGATCGATAAAATTTATGAACCCTATGTTAAAGCGAGTATTATGGTACCGAATGATTATGTGGGTGCTGTGATGGAACTTTGTCAGAAGAAACGCGGAAACTTCCAGACGATGGATTACTTAGATGATATCCGTGTTAACATCATTTATGAAGTACCGCTTTCAGAAGTTGTATTTGATTTCTTTGATCAGTTGAAATCAAGCACGAAAGGGTATGCTTCATTTGATTATGAATTGATTGGTTATCAGGAAAGCAAGCTTGTGAAGATGGATATATTATTAAACGGTGAAACAGTAGATGCACTAAGCTTTATCGTGCATAGAGATTTTGCATATGATCGTGGTAAAGTCATCGTTGAAAAGTTAAAGACATTAATTCCAAGACAGCAGTTCGAAGTCCCTGTTCAAGCAGCAATCGGTCAGAAGATTATTGCACGTACAAATATTAAATCGATCGGTAAGAACGTACTTGCGAAATGTTACGGTGGCGATATCAGCCGTAAGCGTAAATTACTTGAAAAACAAAAAGCCGGTAAAGCAAAGATGAAATCAGTGGGATCGGTTGAAATTCCTCAGGATGCATTCTTAGCTGTACTGAAAATGGATGAAGAATAAAGACATGGGTAACCATGTCTTTGTTTGTTAGGAGGCATAATGAGAAGTTTATATATTCATATTCCTTTTTGTAATCGTATATGCACATACTGTGATTTTAATAAGTTCCTCATTAAAAATCAGCCGGTAGATGAATATCTGGATTGTTTGATCAAAGAGCTTTCATTCATTGATGAACGCGATTTGTTAACGGTATTTATTGGTGGAGGTACACCTACAGCGCTGAATGAAGGACAACTTGAACGATTGCTCAGTTACATTGAGCAATCATTTACGATACACGAAGAATTTACGATGGAAGCAAATCCTGATGAATTGACGCGTAACAAGATTGCATTAATGAAGCAGTACGGTGTCAACCGTCTATCGCTCGGTGTACAGACGTTTGATAATGATCTGTTAAAGTCGCTCGGCAGGACACATCAAGAACAGGATATATTTAACGCGGTGAACGCCGCAAACGAACTCGGTATAGAATCTATCAGTCTCGACTTAATGTATCATTTACCGACACAGACATTAGAGCAATGTCGCCGTGATCTAGCGCTTGCGACATCACTGGATATACACCATATTTCAAGTTACTCCCTAATATTAGAGCCGAAGACACAGTTTTATAATATGTATAAAAAAGGCATGCTTCAGCTGCCGGATGAACAGCTTGCTGCAGAGATGTACACCCTCACGATGAATACTTTAAGCGCGCAAGGCTTTCATCAATATGAAATCTCTAATTACGCTAAAGGACACCATGAATCAACACACAATAAAGTATACTGGCAGAATAAAGAATATTATGGTGCCGGGGCCGGAAGTCATGGGTACATTGACGGAGTACGCTATTATAACATTGCACCTGTTCCACACTACATTAAAGCGATGCATAAAGGCGATGCGGTTAAAGAACGCATACCTGTCACAGTTGATGCTGCAATGGAAGAGTTTATGTTTTTAGGATTAAGATTGAATGAAGGCATTAGCAAGAATGAATTTCTTGCGCGATATAAAACGTCGTGTGATGATGTGTTTAAAGATGTCACGACTGAGCTTGTAAAAGAAGGGTATTTAATTGAGATGGATGATCGCATCTCTTTGACAGTACTCGGAAGAATGCGTGGAAATGATGTGTTTGAGAAGTTCCTGCTTACTGTTTAGTAAGTAGGAACTTCTTTTTTTATAATTATGAGTGTTAATGTTGACATACTTTGACCAATTTGATAAATTAGTATTAGCACTTGAGGTGATAGAGTGCTAACGAGGTGAAATATGCTAACAGATAGACAATTACATTTGTTAAACGTAATTGTTGAGGATTTTGTTGATAGTGGAACGCCTATAGCATCTAAGAAGTTAATTGATGATCATCACTTTAATGTCAGTCCTGCAACGATACGTGCAGAGATGAAACGTTTAGAAGATTTTGGTTTAATCGAGAAGATGCACACATCTTCAGGACGTGTTCCTTCAGAAACGGGTTATAAGTTTTATGTAGAAGCGCTACAGGAAGAATTTCCTTATGAACCGAACTTCGATATTAATAACAGTGATGCACTTGACTTCAGAAGACTTGCACAATTAATCGCAAGAGATACAAGACACTTGTCTATTGCAACAACGTCTCAAATCGATATGAAGTCTATTTCCCAAATTCATTTAACATACTTAACACCGACGAAGCTGGTGCTGATTATCGTATATGAAAACGGAAATGTTGAACATCAGCAAATTTCATGGCAGGTACGTTTAACGAGACTTGAAATTGAGAAGATGAATAATTTCTTGAATGCGAATTTGGCATCAATTAATAAGCCGAATTTACATCAGGAAGGATATCCGTCGATAAAGCAGCTTCCATTAACACATATTAAATCAGAGATTATTAAGAAAGCGACAACGAATACAAACGCAGTGTTCTTTGAAGGTCGTGAGTATTTATACGAAATTATGGACTCTGATAATCTAGAAGCGATTAGAGAAATGTTGAAGCTTATCGACTCTAGAACATTACCAGATCTAATAGAATCAAAGCAGTCGAATCAGATTGAAGTAATATTAGGTCAGGAGATTAGTGAGAATTTACAAGGGATATCGATTGTAACAACACCGATTCATATGCATAATATGAATGGTAATATTTCAATCATCGGACCAACTCAAATGAGTTACCGTGATATATTTAATAAATTATCGAATTTACATCGAATGTTTAAGGAGGACTAGATTTGTCAGAAGAGAATAAGCAGGATGTAATAAAAGACGAAAGCATCATAGAAACAGAAACGAATGAAACTGAAAGCAATGAAACAGATGTTGAATCAACCGAAACTCCAGATGCAACAGTAGTGAGTGAGGCACCTATTGAAGAGGAAAGTACCGACCCGGTGGCTGAACTTGAAGCAAAGCTTGAGCAGTCAGAGGAGAAGTATTTAAGACTGTATGCAGAGTTTGAAAACTATAAGAAGCGCACGCGTCAGGAATTAGATACTGAAAGAACATATCGTGCACAGAGCGTATTACGTGATATATTACCAGCAATTGATAATATTGAACGTGCACTAGCGCAGCAAGGTGAATCAGATGAGTTTAAATCACTTCACAAGGGTGTAGAGATGGTTTATGAAAGTCTGTTACATTCACTTAAAGAGAATGGATTAGAAGTCATAGAAGCACTTGACCAGCCATTCGATCCAAATCTTCATCAAGCAGTGATGCAAGAAAGTGATGAGCATAAGGATTCAGGTATCGTACTTGAAGAACTACAGAAGGGCTATAAATTAAAGGAACGTGTACTAAGACCGTCAATGGTTAAAGTAAACGAATGATTTTTAGTTTTATAACATTTCATAAATTTTAAATTAATGGAGGAATTAATAATGAGTAAAGTAATTGGTATTGACTTAGGAACTACAAATTCATGTGTAGCTGTATTAGAAGGTGGAGAACCGAAAGTAATCGCTAACCCAGAAGGTAACCGTACAACACCTTCAGTTGTAGCATTCAAAAATGGCGAAACACAAGTCGGTGAAGTTGCAAAACGTCAAGCGATCACTAACCCTAATACAATCATTTCGATTAAACGTCATATGGGTACAGACTATAAAGAAAACATCGAGGGTAAAGAATACTCACCTCAAGAAATTTCAGCGATGATTCTTCAAAACTTAAAAGCAACAGCTGAAAGCTACTTAGGTGAAAAAGTAACGAAAGCCGTAATTACTGTACCTGCATATTTCAACGACGCAGAACGTCAGGCAACTAAAGATGCTGGTAAAATTGCAGGACTTGAAGTAGAGCGTATTATTAACGAGCCTACTGCTGCAGCGCTTGCTTATGGCTTAGATAAAACAGATAAAGAACAGAAAGTATTAGTATTCGACCTAGGTGGTGGTACGTTCGACGTATCTATCCTTGAACTTGGTGATGGTGTATTTGAAGTATTATCAACGTCAGGTGACAATAAATTAGGTGGAGATGACTTTGACCAAGTAATCATCGATTACTTAGTAGAAGAATTCAAAAAAGAAAATGGCTTAGATCTATCTCAGGACAAAATGGCAATGCAACGTCTAAAAGATGCTGCTGAAAAAGCGAAAAAAGACTTATCAGGTGTATCTTCAACACAAATTTCATTACCATTCATCTCTGCAGGTGAGGCAGGACCACTTCACTTAGAAGTTACTTTATCACGTGCGAAGTTTGAAGAACTATCTCATACATTAGTAGAACGTACGATGGGTCCTACACGTCAAGCGATGAAAGATGCTGGATTATCAAATGCAGATATCGATGAAGTAATTCTTGTTGGTGGTTCAACTCGTATTCCAGCAGTACAAGAAGCAATCAAGAAAGAATTAGGTAAAGAACCAAATAAAGGTGTTAACCCTGATGAAGTTGTAGCGATGGGTGCTGCAATTCAAGGTGGCGTTATCACTGGTGATGTAAAAGACGTTGTATTATTAGACGTAACGCCATTATCACTTGGTATCGAAACAATGGGTGGTGTGTCTACAGTATTAATCGAACGTAATACTACAATTCCAACATCTAAATCACAAGTGTTCTCAACTGCAGCGGACAATCAGCCGGCAGTAGACATTCACGTATTACAAGGTGAGCGTCAAATGGCAGCAGATAACAAAACGTTAGGTCGCTTCCAGTTAACTGACATTCCACCAGCACCACGTGGTGTGCCTCAAATCGAAGTGACATTTGATATCGATAAGAACGGTATCGTTAACGTTACAGCGAAAGACCTTGGCACTCAAAAAGAACAGAAGATCACAATTCAGTCTTCATCTTCATTAAGCGACGAAGAGATTGATCGTATGGTTAAAGATGCAGAAGCAAACGCTGAAGCAGATAAGAAGCGTCGTGAAGAAGTAGATTTACGTAACGAAGCAGATCAACTTGTATTTGCAACGGATAAAGCAATCAAAGATTTAGAAGACAAAGTAGATGCTGCTGAAAAAGAAAAAGCAGAAGCAGCAAAAGAAGAACTTAAAAAAGCATTAGAAGGTAATGACCTTGAAGAAATTAAAGCGAAAAAAGATACTTTAAACGAAATCGTTCAAGGCTTATCTATGAAACTTTATGAGCAAATGGCACAGGCGCAACAAGGTGCTGAGGGTGCTGCATCTCAAGATGACGATGTTGTAGATGCTGATTTTACTGAAGTGAAAGATGACGATAATAAATAAGTACTCTTTTAAAGTCAAAGTCAATTTATTGGCTTTGACTTTTTCTTTTAAAACATGCGATACACTGATATAGTAATAAAGAAATAAGAAAGGGAGAATGAAACGTGGCGAAAAGGGATTACTACGAAGTACTTGGATTATCTAAAGGTGCTTCTAAAGAAGAGATAAAAAGAGCATATAAGAAACTATCAAAGAAATATCATCCGGACATTAATAAAGAAGCGGATGCTGAAGATAAATTCAAAGAAATTGCTGAGGCATACGAAGTGTTAAGTGATGATCAGAAAAAAGTACAGTATGATCAGTTCGGTCATGCAGGCATGGGACAAGGTGCTGGCTTTGGTGGCCAGGACTTTGGTGGCTTCGGTGGATTCGAAGATATCTTCAGTTCGTTCTTTGGTGGTGGTGCACGACGTGACCCGAATGCACCGCGACAAGGGAATGATTTGCAGTATCAGATGAATGTAACGTTTGAAGAGGCTGTATTTGGCGCTGAGAAAGAAATTTCAGTGAAGAAGGAAGTCGAATGTGATACGTGTGATGGCAGTGGTGCACAACCAGGAACAAATATTAAGACATGCTCAACTTGTGGTGGACGAGGAAATGTTCATGTTGAACAGAACACGCCATTTGGTCGCGTGAGAAGTGAACGTACTTGTCCAGATTGTGGTGGTACTGGTAAAGAGTTTGAAGAGAAATGTTCTGACTGTGGCGGTACTGGTAGAAAGATTAAGACAGTTAAGATTAGCGTGAAAGTACCGGCAGGTGTTGATACAGGTCAGCAAATTCGACTATCAGGTCAAGGTGAACCAGGTATAAATGGCGGACCAGCTGGAGATTTATATGTTGTATTTAATGTACAGGACCATGCATACTTTGATCGCTCTGGTGAGGATATCTTCTATACATTGGAATTGTCAATCGCACAAGCGGCACTTGGTGACGAAGTCGAAGTCCCAACGTTAGAAGGCAAAGTGAAGCTAACGATTCCAGCAGGAACACAAACAGGCAAACGTTTCCGATTGAAGGAAAAAGGTGTTCAGAACGTCCATGGCTATGGTCGCGGTGATGAATATGTAACAGTTAAAGTGATGACGCCAGTTAAGATGACGAATAGACAAGCGGAGTTACTAAGAGAGTTTGCAGAAATAGACGGACATGATATCACTGAGCAGCCTTCAAATTTCTTTGATAAAACAAAACGCTTCTTTAAAGGAGAATAAAGATGAACTATGTAGAGATAACGATGATGATCAATCATGAACTTGAGCCATTTATTGCGGATATTCTGAATGAAGTTGGCGCGAATGGTGTAGTGATTGAAGATAGTCTTGAACTTCAGAAAGGTCGTATTGAAACATTCGGGGAAATTTATGAATTAAATCCGGATGATTTTCCAGAAGAGGATGTACGCGTTAAAGTTTACTTTAGTGAACTAGATTATGATGCGTCTGTTATAGAGCAGATTAAAGAAAAAGTAGATGCATTAAACGATGTCGACGTCACTCGTCTTGAATTCAGTACAAATACTGTACAGGAAGAAGACTGGGCAAATGAATGGAAGAATCATTTCCATGCCTTTAAAGTTTCAGACAAGTTCGTTATCGTACCGAGCTGGGAAAGCTATGACGGTTTGCAGGATGGTGAGCATGCGATACATCTGGATCCTGGTATGGCATTTGGTACTGGCGATCATGCCACGACTTCGATGTGTCTCAAATTAATTGAGAAGTATGTAGAAAAGGGTCAGTCTATAGTTGACGTAGGTACTGGGTCTGGCATATTAAGTATCGCTGCACATAAACTCGGCGCCGAGCCGATTAAAGCACTCGATTTAGATTCTGTTGCTGTGAAAGTAGCAGAAGACAATTTTGAGAAGAATGACTGTCTTGATGCGATACAAGCAGAACCCGGTAATCTTCTTAAAGGTGAGACAGAGAAACGAGATGTAATATTTGCAAATATATTAGCTCATATCGTGGATATGATGATTGATGATAGTTATGCATTGTTAAATGATAACGGACTTCTCATAATATCAGGCATCATAGAAGAGAAAGAAGAGATGATTATCGACCACTTAAAAGGCGTCGGGTATACAATTGTGGAAGTGATGCGCGATAGTGGATGGGTTGCCATTGCAGCAAGAAAAGAGGCATAGTATGCAGCGATATTTTCTTGATGTAAAAAGTGTTATAAATGAAACATATCAGATCAGTGGTAAGGATGACGTCCACCATATCAAAAACGTTATGCGACAGCAAACGGGAGATAAAGTAATCGTTAACTTTACGAATGCAACGATGATTTGTGAGATTATTGATATTCAGACTGAGATTACAGTGAAACCGATTGAAGACATTGATATTCTTACAGAGATGCCTGTGTCTGTAACGATTGCGAGCGGGTTACTTAAAAATGATAAGTATGAATGGATGATACAGAAGGCAACAGAACTTGGAGCCGCGTCGTTTATACCGTTTGTTAGTGAAAGAACGATTGTGAAAGTAGACGAAAAGAAGTTTCAGAAGAAGGTAGAACGTTTTACAAAGATCGTTAAGGAAGCGGCTGAGCAGAGTTACAGACAAATTGTCCCATCTATTGAATTTGTCGCGAGCGGGAAAGCTTTAGCAAAGAAACTTGAAGCATTTGATCATGTGCTGATTGCGTATGAAGAGACCGCGAAGTCAGGTGAGATTAAAAACTTTACGGAAGCATTGCAAGATGTAAAGCATGGTGATAAGGTGTGCGTGATATTTGGTCCGGAAGGTGGGCTGAGTGAAGCGGAAGTGGCTCAGTTTGGTAGTAAGGTGATAGGACTTGGGCCACGTATATTAAGAGCAGAGACGGCACCACTTTATGCATTATCAGCAATGAGCTTTCATTTTGAGTTGAATTAGACACTGAACTCTCAGTGTCTTTTATTGTATATCAATAACATTCCATGCAATGACATTGAAAGTTATTAATATTCATGGTATTTTTATATAATGCAAAGAATTATAAATGAGGTGAACATATGTCAACAGTTGCATTTCATACGTTGGGCTGTAAAGTAAACCATTATGAAACAGAAGCGATTTGGCAGTTATTTAAAGATGCTGATTATGAGCGCGTTGATTTTGAACAAAACGCTGACGTCTATGTTATTAATACATGTACTGTAACAAATACAGGGGACAAGAAGAGTCGTCAAGTGATTCGTCGTGCGATTCGTCGTAATCCTGATGCGGTAATTTGTGTTACAGGTTGTTATGCACAGACGTCATCTGCTGAAATTATGGATATTGCGGGTGTAGATATTGTTGTCGGTACACAGGACCGTCATAAGATGCTTCCCTATATCGAACAGTATCGTGCTGAACGTCAACCGATTAACGGCGTGACAAATATTATGAAGAATCGTACGTATGAGGAGTTAGATGTACCTTACTTTACGGACCGTACGCGTGCGTCACTCAAGATTCAGGAAGGGTGTAACAACTTCTGTACGTTCTGTATCATTCCTTGGGCGCGTGGTTTAATGCGTTCTCGTGATCCAAAAGAAGTTGTCCGTCAGGCAACGCAGCTTGTACAGTCCGGTTATCAGGAGATTGTATTAACAGGGATTCATACGGGTGGTTATGGTGAAGATTTAAAGGATTATAATCTAGCGCAGTTATTGCGTGATCTAGAGACGATTGATGGTCTGAAGCGTATTCGTATTTCTTCTATCGAAGCGAGTCAGTTAACCGATGAAGTAATTGATGTGATTGACAAGAGTAATAAAGTCGTGCGTCACTTACACATCCCCTTCAGTCAGGTAGTGATACGGTGTTAAAGCGTATGCGTCGTAAATATACGATGTCTCATTTCTCAGAGCGTCTGAAGAAATTGCATGCGATTATGCCAGGTCTTGCTGTAACAAGTGATGTTATTGTCGGTTTCCCTGGTGAGACTGAGGAAGAGTTCCAGGAGACGTATGACTTTATTTTACAGCATGGTTTCAGTGAACTACACGTCTTCCCGTATTCAATGCGTACAGGCACGCCTGCTGCGAGAATGACGGATCAGATTGATGAATCTATTAAGAATGACCGCGTACATCGTTTAATTACATTAAGCGATCAGCTGGCAAAAGAATACGCGAGTCGCTTTGAAGGTGATGTACTAGAAGTGATTCCTGAAGAGAAGGCAAGCAATGGTAATATGCTTGTCGGTTACACGGATAATTACCTTAAGGTGCAGTTTGAAGCTGATGAGCATTTAATTGGTGAACTTGTTAAGGTGAAGATTGATAAGAGTGGCTATCCACTGAATGAAGGGACATTCGTAACGGTCATCCCAAATGCTTACAAGAAGTCAGAGATGCAAATGCATTCATAAAAAAATTCGTTATTGACCTCTAGTAACTGTTGTATTATAATATTTTAGTACATAGAATATTTTACTTATATCTATGTTTAAAATGTTCCGTTGATATTTGGAGGGAGGGAAATTATATGTCTAAAACTGTAGTTCGTAAAAACGAATCAATTGAAGATGCTTTACGTCGTTTCAAGCGTACTGTTTCTAAAAATGGTACAATTCAAGAAGTACGTAAACGTGAATTCTACGAAAAACCAAGTGTAAAACGTAAAAAGAAATCAGAAGCAGCGCGTAAACGTAAATTCAAATAATATTTGCTCCCTCAAATGTTATTAATAGATGTAGAAGTCTGGATTATCCAGGCTTCTTTTTTTGTGAATTTTTCATAAATTTTATGTTTTACATATATTGTGAGTGAATTTTCTGTATAATGAAAATAAGGAGGTGTTCAGTTGGATTTACAATTACAGGATATTATCCTGCTTATTTTAATGATTGTTATGACAGTGTCATGTATATGGCAGCTTTATACTCCGAGAATCAGCAGTGCTGGAATAATATGTACAATTGCGAGTTTATTATTCTTTGTCATGAATATCTATAATGGTGATATGGAAGCGCTGGCTATTATTTTGTTTATCGGTGGTATACTTCTTGTTATTTTAGAGTTATTTATTATTGGTGCTATTATTGGGATCATCGGTACTGTATGCATTATTATCAGTTTTCTGCTTATTGGAGATAACATAATGATGATGACTTTATTCGTATCGATCTGTTTAATAGTCGCGCTTATAGAATGGGTGATTATAGTGAAGTTTTTCAAGAAGAGAATTCCTCTACTTCAGCAGGTCGTATTACATGACTCAACGAATAAGGAGGCTGGTTACACATCTCATGATGACAGGTCCTATTTAGTAGGGCAGGTAGCTGTTTGTCTAACTGATCTAAGACCTTCTGGTATTATCGTGCATAATGATAAGCGCATCGACGCCGTGAGTGAAGGTGCATTTATCAAAAAAGATACTTCGGTGAAGATAACCGAGGTTGAAGGTACGCGTGTTGTAGTAAAGACATTATAATTAAAGGAGTGGAATGAATGTCAGGTTTAATAGGTATTGGAATAATTACATTTATCGTTATCGTCTTCTTGATGGTATTATTCTCGTTTGTACCAGTAGGATTATGGATTTCGGCGTTAGCAGCTGGGGTTAAAGTCGGCATCGGTACACTTGTTGGTATGCGTTTACGTCGTGTATCGCCTCGTCGCGTTATTGATCCATTGATTAAAGCGCATAAAGCAGGTTTATCATTAACGACGAACCAGTTAGAGTCGCATTATTTAGCAGGTGGGAACGTTGACCGTGTCGTAGATGCAATTATTGCAGCACAACGTGCAGACATTAACTTACCTTTCGAGCGTGGTGCTGCAATCGATTTAGCAGGACGTGACGTATTGGAAGCTGTACAGATGTCGGTTAATCCGAAAGTTATAGAAACGCCATTTATCGCCGGTGTTGCGATGAACGGTATCGAAGTGAAGGCAAAGGCGCGTATCACAGTGCGTGCAAACATTGAACGCCTTGTCGGTGGTGCAGGTGAAGAGACGATTGTAGCCCGTGTCGGAGAAGGTATCGTTTCGACAATCGGTTCAAGTCGTTCGCACACATCGGTATTAGAGAATCCGGATATGATTTCCCAGACAGTATTAGGGAAAGGGTTAGACTCTGGAACAGCATTTGAGATTCTGTCGATAGATATTGCGGATGTAGATATCGGTAAGAATATTGGTGCAGATCTACAGACAGAGCAAGCGCTGGCAGATAAGAATATCGCACAGGCGAAAGCTGAAGAACGACGTGCGATGGCAGTTGCACAGGAGCAAGAGATGAAAGCGCGTGTTCAAGAGATGCGAGCGAAAGTTGTGGAAGCGGAAGCGGAAGTGCCGCTTGCAATGGCAGAAGCATTAAAGTCTGGTAATATCGGTGTTAAAGAATATTATAACTTAAAGAATATCGAATCAGATACTGGCATGCGTAACGCGATTAACAAGATGACAGATAAGAATGATGATACGCCTAAAAAATAAAGGGTGATTACATGAGTGTAGGTACGATAATATTTATATTGATTGCGGTAATTAGCGGTGTGTCTTCTTTGTTAGATAACGATAAGAAAAAGACGGTTCCCGGCAAGAAAGGTGGAACTTCAAAAGGTGTGTTATCAGAACTTCAGAAGCAGATACAGCAAATCGAGACAACAATGAATCAAGGTATGAATCGCGAATCTACTGGTAGTGCCACGACTCAAGCGCGTGGACAGGCAGTTGGTCCAGTGAAGCCGAAGAAAGTTGTGCAGCATCAAAGCAATATAAAAGAAAACACGAAGCAGAATGTGAAAGCACAGGTAGAACAAGCAGGTCTTTCAGGACAGAGCAAAACAGTTGCAACCCAAACTGTCACGTTGGCTGAGCAAATCTATAAAATTAAAAGTGATCAGAATCTCACACCACGCCAAAAACAGAATCGTATTCAAAGTTTAGTGATGGCACAGGACATTGAAGTTGCTGCCGACGCCCTGACGTTTGATAAAGCTGCAGTATTAAACGGTATTATTATGAGCGAAGTGCTCGGCAAGCCCAAATCATTGCAATAATGGTTAACCTTAAGTGATTGTTTCAGTCACTTAAGGTTTTTTATTTTGATGATAATTTATGAGTTTATAGAGAAACTATTAACGTATTATGAATAAAATTTGATAAAATAGAGATAAGAGGTGATTGCATGAGATATAAAAGTATCGTCAATTCATTTCAGAAGTCCCTAGTCATCATTATTGTTACGCTCGTTTCTATTGCATTCTATTTAAATCCTTTGACAAGTGGTCTCGCTTCTTTTGTACTTGGTGGTCTCCTTACCTATACGTTATTAAATGAATTTTATGTTATAGAGGGTAATGTTCTTAATATTACAAAAGGTTTTGAGCGTAAAGCGATTAATGTTCATGATATTGAATTATTAAATTGTGTGAAAGTACGAGATAATGTACTTGTAGAGATTTATGGTAAGGAGCAGAAAGTTGTTGTTAAACCTAAACTTACCTTGGAATTTATTGCACATTTGAAGAAGGTTAATCCGGATATTCACATTCAGAACTTCAATTTAGCCGATTCAATGCTTGATAGAGTTGCTGATATAAAATAATTGTGTGTTATTTCCCAAACTGATAAAGTTAAGGTAACGATAAATAAAGGAGTTTTTGGATGTCTGATATCATTCGCTTTGACAATATAAATGAAGCCCAGGCAATGCTTGGCAATAACGATGAACATTTAAATTATCTTGAGGAATTTTATGGTGTGGAATTGCATACGCGTGGTCAGGAGCTTACGATTCATGGTCAAGCTGATGCGATTTCCAAGGCTGAGGTTGTTATCAGAAGTTTGCTTAAGATTATTCAAAAAGGTACGAATGTTACGTTACGCGATGTACAGTCGGCTGTTCAGATGTCTGAGAAGGGCACAATTCATTATTTAAGTGATCTGTATGATGAAGAAATAACAAAAGATGCTACAGGAAAGTCTATTCGCGCAAAGACGATGGGTCAACGATTATATGCCCATCAAATAAAGAAGAACGATCTTGTGATTGGTATTGGACCCGCTGGGACCGGGAAGACTTTTCTGGCAGTTGTAATGGCCGCACAGAGTTTACGTAGTGGAAAGGTCAAGCGCATCGTATTAACACGTCCAGCTGTTGAAGCGGGTGAGTCCCTTGGATTCTTGCCTGGAGACTTGAAAGAGAAGGTCGATCCATACTTACGTCCGTTATATGATGGCTTGCATTTTGTACTCGGTGCAGAGCACACAGCACGTCTAATTGAACGTGGCGTGATTGAAATTGCACCACTTGCTTACATGCGTGGCCGTACATTAGAAGATGCGTTCGTTATATTAGATGAGGCACAGAATACGACACAAGCTCAAATGAAGATGTTCTTAACGCGTCTGGGATTCGGCTCTAAGATGGTCATTACTGGTGATGAAACACAAATTGATCTGCCTAAAGGTGTTAAGAGTGGCCTAATTGAAGCAGTTCAGCGTTTAAGCGGCGTAAAAGGGATAGAGATCCATTATTTTGATGGTGCTGATGTTGTGAGACATCCGCTTGTTGGAAAGATAATTAATGCATACGAAGGAGACGTTTAGATGTTAACAGTAGATTTTATTGATGATAATGCACAAATTGATACAAAGCACTTACCAGAAATTGAGCGTTTGCTCATCTTTGCTGCTGAGCAGGAAGGAATTGATGAAGAAGCCGAAGTTGCAGTGTCATTTGTAGACGAAAATGAAATTCAGGCAATTAATAAAGCATACCGTAATAAGGATGCAGTAACAGACGTTATCAGTTTTGCACTTGAAGAAGGCGAAGATGACTTTGAAATGCCGGATGAACCACGTGTGCTAGGAGACATCATTATCTGTGTGAAAAGAGCTTTGGAACAGGCTGAAGAGTATGGTCATTCTTTTGAGCGTGAGCTAGGTTTCTTATCTTTGCATGGTTTACTACATCTTCTAGGTTACGATCATATGAATGAATCAGATGAAGCGCGTATGTTCGGACGTCAGGATGAAATATTAAATGCATTCGGGTTACGAAGAGATGTATGATCAAACGATTTAAACATCCGATTGCAGGACTTGTTGTATTATTACAAAAGGATAAAAATTTTCTTCTACATTTAATTGTTGCTTTATTCGTACTCATTATTAGTGTATTATTTAATATCACGAGAACGGAATGGTTGTTTATCATCATTGCAATAAGTGCAGTTCTCTTTATGGAAGTGATCAATACGTCTGTTGAATATGTTGTTGATCTCGTAACAGATGAATATCATCCGTTAGCGAAGTACGCAAAAGACACAGCAAGTCTTGCGGTATTAATTGCATCCATGATGAGCCTGCTTATCGGTATGATTATTTTTATACCGTATATATTGAAGTTATTCTAGGAGGAATGATCATGGAATTCAAACAGGAATGGTTAGAGGGCGTTATTCGCGCCCAGCAAAAAGCACATGCACCGTACTCAAACTTTAAAGTAGGCGCCTATTTAATTACGAAAGATGGAAAAAGTTTCGATGGTTGTAATGTAGAGAATGCTGCATATGGTGACTGCATCTGTGCGGAGCGTACAGCGCTAGTATCAGCGATTGCAGATGGTTATAAGCCAGGTGACTTTGAAGTACTGGTTGTTACAACAGATACTGATACACCATCATCGCCATGTGGTTCATGTCGACAAGTGATCAAGGAGTTATGCGATGATGAAATGCCTGTATTCTTAACGAATGTCAAAGGTGATGTTATCGCACGTACAGTTGATGATTTATTGCCGCTTGGTTTCTCAGGAAAGGATTTGAAATAATGTCAAATGAATTTAAGTCAGGGTTTGTTGCGATTATCGGACGCCCGAATGTAGGGAAATCTACATTTATGAATAAAGTACTTGGACAGAAAGTAGCGATAATGTCAGATAAAGCACAGACGACACGCAATAAAGTGCAAGGTGTTTTAACGACAGAACAGTCACAAATCATCTTTATCGACACACCAGGTATTCATAAACCGAAACATATGCTTGGTGATTATATGATGAAAGTTGCGAAAAACACGTTACGTGAAGTTGATGCAATCTTGTTTATGGTCAACGTAGAAGAGAGTATCGGCCGTGGAGATGAATTTATTATTGAACTACTTAAGAATAATCGCACACCAATATTCTTAGTGTTAAACAAAATCGATAAGATACATCCTGACGAGCTGATTAAAGAAATTGAGAAGTATAAGGACTTATTACCGTTTGCAGAGATTGTACCGATTTCAGCATTACAAGGTAATAATGTTGACCATCTTGTAAAAGTCATTGAAAGATATATGCCGGAAGGACCGATGTACTATCCGAAAGATCAGATTTCAGATCATCCGGAAGAGTTTATCGTGGCAGAACTTATTCGTGAAAAAGCGCTGCATTTAACGAGTCAGGAAATTCCACACGCAATTGGTGTACAAGTTGAGAAGATGGTAAAAGAGTCTGAAGAACGTGTACATATTGAAGCAACGATCTATATTGAGCGCGAATCTCAAAAGGGCATTATAATCGGTAAGCAGGGATCGATGCTAAAGAAAATTGGTCAGCTTGCCCGTAAAGATATTGAAATGTTACTGGGTTCTAAAGTATATTTAGAGCTGTGGGTGAAAGTACAGAAAGACTGGAGAAATAAACCGAACTTTATACGACAAATTGGCTATAGAGAAGACGAGTATTAATGCTTAAAAAAGCTGTAGGTATTGTCATTAGACGTGTCGCTTATGGTGATAATCATTTGATTATCACCTTTTTGAATGAAGCGGGGGTTAAAGTTGCGTTAATAGCAAGGAATGCCCGTAAATCAACAAAGTATGGTTCGGGATTAGATTTGTTCTATGAGAATTTGTTTATTTTTTCTCAGTTCAAAGGAATGGGTACATTGTCTTCGGTGGATACAATTAACAGTCATTATGAAATACGTGAAGATATCTATGTGATGACGTATGCACAGTACGTTGTTGAACTGATTGATCGTGCACTTGAAGAAGATGAGACTAATCCATATGCATATCAGTTACTTAAAGTCGCGTTGACACATATGGAGCGAAGTGATAAAGCGAGACTTATTACGCTGTTAGTGAGTATTAAATGTATGCCGCTCTATGGCTATGTACCGAATTTTAAGTACAGTACCTATGATGGTAATATGACACATAAAGATTTTATTGCGTATTCATTTCAATTTAATAGCGTGGTAACGCAAGAGGCGCTTATTGAAGACCCGCATGCAATCCCGATGACGAATAAGAGTCTCTATATGCTTTATCTGCTCAGTGAAGTACCAATCGAAAGTTTAAGTTCTATAAATATTGAACAGAGTTTAATTGACGAGATGGAAACGCTCGTGTATAAGATGTATGATGAATTTATAGGTGTCTTTATCAAGTCGAGGAAGATTCTGGAGCAGATGAGAAGACTAGATAATTATAAATAAAGAAGCGAGTTCATGAAAATGAACCCGCTTCTATCATTTTAAAATTTAATTTTTTCATCTAAAAATGCTTTCACTTCGCTAATTGGCATACGTACTTGTTCCATCGTGTCACGGTCACGAACAGTAACTTGATTATCTTCTAACGAATCAAAGTCAAATGTGATACAGAATGGTGTACCGATTTCGTCTTGTCTTCTGTAACGTTTACCAATTGACTGACTTTCATCAAAATCAATAGCAAAGTCAGCACTTAATGCTTCATAAACTTTCATCGCATCTGGTGACAGCTTTTTACTTAACGGCAGGATTGCAGCTTTGTAAGGTGCGAGTGCCGGGTGGAAACGCATCACTGTACGAGAATCTCCGCCTTCAAGTGTTTCTTCTTCATAAGCATCACATAAAAATGCTAATGTCACACGATCTGCACCAAGTGATGGTTCGATACAGTAAGGTACATATTTTTCGTTCGTTTCCTGATCATGATAGCTGAAGTCATCTCCACTTGCTGCCATATGCGCTTTTAAGTCGAAGTCTGTACGGCTTGCAATACCCCATAATTCACCCCAGCCAAATGGGAATTTATATTCGATATCTGTTGTGGCATTAGAGTAGTGAGATAATTCGTCTTCATCATGGTCACGAAGTTTTGTGTTCTCTTCTTTAATGCCTAAATCTTTCAGCCATTTCGCGGCAAAATTCTTCCAGTATTCCTGCCATTCAATTTCTGTCCCTGGTTTACAGAAGAATTCTAATTCCATCTGTTCGAATTCTCGCGTTCTGAAGATAAAGTTACCTGGTGTGATTTCATTACGGAATGATTTACCTACTTGTGCAATACCGAATGGGAGTTTCTTACGCATTGAGCGTTGAACATTCTTATAGTTTACAAATATACCTTGTGCTGTTTCAGGACGCAGGAAAATTTCATTTGTAGATGATTCAGTAACACCCTGGAATGTTTTGAACATTAAATTGAATTGACGAATTTCGGTCCAGTTTGCTGTACCTGAAACAGGACAAACGATACCTTTTTCATCGATGAACTGTTTCATTTCATCAAAGCTCATACCGTCAGCGATAAAGTGTTCATCCCCTTGTGCGTGCATATAATCTTCAATTAATTTATCTGCACGATAACGAATCTTAGAATCTTTGTTATCGATCATAGGGTCGTTAAAGTTAGATAAGTGACCACTTGCTTCCCAAGTTTTTGGGTTCATCAGAATCGCAGCATCAAGACCTACATTATAAGGTGATTGCTGAACGAACTTTTGCCACCATGCACGTTTTACATTGTTTTTAAGCTCCACACCTAACGGACCGTAATCCCAAGTGTTTGCAAGTCCGCCGTAGATTTCACTACCAGGAAAGACAAATCCTCTGTGCTTTGCAAGATTAACAATTGTTTCCATGTTTTTTTCTGCCATAATATGACCTCCTATTAATTTAGAGTAAACAAAAAAGTCCCAAGGCAATTAAGCCTTGGGACGAGTATATAAACCCGCGGTTCCACCCAAATTAGTGTTTACTCACTTTTATAAATGTTAAGTTGTGATACTGCGCCAATTGTTCTGTTAAGCTCACACCACCCTTAACTCGCTTAATATGAATATATCATCTTTCTTCATGAGACTCAAGATGTTAGACAGGTTATTTGTAAAAATTGCGGTTGATGGGTATAATAAAGTTAATAAATTGTGCATGTTTGGGGTGTTTACGATAGAACTGAATAAAAGACAGGAAAAGATAATACAGATTGTAAAAAATAATGGCCCCATTACTGGAGAGAAAATTGCTGAGAAGTTAAGTTTGACACGAGCAACATTAAGACCAGATTTAGCAATTCTGACTATGGCTGGCTACTTAGATGCGAGGCCACGAGTGGGTTACTTTTACACGGGTAAGTCCAGCACACAGCTCTTATCAGCTTCTATTAAGAAGTTTAAGGTAAAAGATTTCCAGTCCATACCGGTCGTTATCCACGAAGACATCTCAGCTTATGATGCAATTTGTACGATGTTTCTGGAGGATGTAGGTACGCTGTTTGTGACAAATCATGCAAATCATCTTGTCGGTGTCTGTTCTCGTAAAGATCTGCTCCGTGCATCGATGGGTAATCAAGAGATTCATAATCTGCCGGTAAATGTCTTTATGTCCCGTATGCCAAATATTTCTGTATGTGTACAGGATGATCTACTCATATATGCAGCAAATCTATTGATAGAGAAACAGATTGATTCGTTACCAGTTGTACAGAAGTCAGGACAACATTATGAAGTGACAGGACGTATTACTAAGACAACGATTACGCGTGCCTTTGTATCACTAATTGAGGATGAATAGGGGATAAATTTATGAAAGAAATTAGATTAATCATCGCATCGGATTCTGTAGGAGAGACCGCAGAACTCGTTACGAAAGCATGTATATCTCAATTTAATCTGCTGAATAATGTGATTGAAACAATACGATTACCTTATATCGAGACGACCGAGAATATTGATGAAGTTATTAATCTGTCAAAGGAACAAGAATCGATAGTTGTCTATACACTTGTTAAACCAGCGATTAGAAAGTACATGCAGCAGCAGCTTGAGGCTTTTAATATTAAGAGTGTCGATATAATGGGTCCTTTGATGACAGTGCTGGTTGATGCTCTAGATGAGCATCCCTTAAATGAACCAGGTATCGTACATAAGTTAGATGAAGATTATTTCAAGAAAATAGAAGCCATTGAATTTGCCGTAAAATACGATGATGGAAGAGACGTGCGCGGCTTAGCTAAAGCAGATATCGTGCTGATAGGTGTCTCGCGTACATCTAAGACGCCACTAAGTCAATACTTAGCACATAAGCGATATAAGGTGATGAACGTGCCACTTGTACCCGAAGTTGATCCGCCTGAGCAGCTGTTTGATATAGATCCATCCAAGTGCATCGCACTAAAAATTGATCCAGCTAAGTTAAACAAGATAAGAGTGGAACGTCTCGCTCAACTTGGGTTAAAGAATGATGCAAACTATGCTAAGGATGACCGTATTCATGAAGAACTTGACTATTTCCATTCGATTGTCGATAGAATTGGATGTAAGGTGATCGATGTATCAAATAAAGCGATAGAAGAAACAGCAAACGAAATTATTAAGATTATAACTGAGAATCAACGTTAAAGAGGTGCATAATTTGCATATAGAGCCAGAGCTAATTCATGAAATTCAACAGAAGAACGATATATTGGACGTTGTCAGTCAATATGTGAAGTTAGAAAAAAGGGGACGAAACTATATTGGTTTATGTCCCTTTCATGATGAAAAGACCCCTTCGTTTTCTGTCTCGGTAGAAAAACAGATTTGCCACTGCTTCGGCTGTAAAAAAGGCGGGAACGTCTTTCAGTTTATAGAACAGATTGAAGCCATAAGCTTTATAGAGGCGGTAAAAATACTAGGTGAGCGTACAGGGATAGAAGTTAAGACTGACGACGATACGCCTCAAGCAGATAATGAACAGAACAAGATGATTGCGATGCATGAGGCGATGGCGCACTATTATAACTATGTGCTTAAGGCGATTGAACAAGCTGAGCCAGCGCTTAAATACTTGTATTCAAGAGGCTTTACAGATGAACAGATTGCACGTGAGAAAATAGGTTATAGTCCCAACGTGTCAACATTCACCCGTGATTATTTAAAGAATAAAGGTTATGATGAGGCGCTTGCATATGACGCAGGTTTACTAAGCCGTAATGAAGAAACGATTTCCTACTTCGATCGTTTTAGAAACCGTATCATGTTTCCTATCAAGGACTTCCGTGGTAAAGTCATCGGCTTTTCGGCACGCTCGATTGATGGGAGCGAACCAAAGTATCTAAACAGTCCGGAAACATTAATTTTCCAAAAAAGAAATGTACTTTATCATATCGATGTTGCAAGAAAACCAATTCGTAATCAAGATGAAGTGATTTTACTGGAAGGATTTATGGATGTCCTTAAGCTTAATGAAGCAGGAATATTAAATGCGATTGCAACGATGGGCACAGCACTTAGCCGTGAGCATATCCTGCAGCTGAAGAAACTGGCATCAAATATTACACTGATGTACGATGGCGACCGAGCGGGTATCGAAGCAACGCTCAAAATTGGTAAGCAGTTAAATCAAGAAGGAATGAATGTATTTGTTGTACCGATGAAAAAAGGGTACGATCCGGATGAAATGATTACAGAACTTGGAACGGATAAATTTTTAAGTTATTTTAATCATAATAAGCTTACTTATGTGAGCTTTTATATGCGTCATTATCTTGATGAAATTAAGAATAATGATCTTGCCTATGAAAAACATTTGAATAACATTATCGAAGATGCTAAACTAATGAATTCCGAGCATTTACAGAAAAAAGTATTGCACGAAATCACTGAATTGTTTAATGTAGACTTTGACAGCTTAAAATTCAAAGTACAGAAGGATAATAGAATACAAGCGCGTATGCCGACATTTGAAAGTGAGGTACTCTCACGACCAATGCTAGCGGAGCGTACTGTGCTCAAATATTTTATGAATGATCGTATGCTGTTTATGCAGTTTAAAGATCAGATTACAGAAGAACATTTTAGCGTCAAAGTTCATCAGATGATTTATAAAGCTTTAAGTGGGTACTATAAAATAGAAGAGACATTTATGTTAAGTAAGTTCTCATCACATGTCCCACATGAATGCCATGAAACTTGTCTGAAAATTGATGCTATGCTCGTAAATCATGAGCCTTCTATTGAAGAAGTCAATGATTATCTCTATGTCTTTCAGCAGGAACCGAAAGAAATAGAGCAGCTGCAATCGTTAAAGGCACAACTTAGTGATGCTGTAAGTACAGAGAATCATGAAAAACGTGCGCAGCTTATGCGTGAAATTATTAATTTACAACGACAAAAGAAACAGTAGATTCTACAGGGGGTTAATATTATGACCAAAAAAGAAATGAAAAAAACTAAAGATGATGTATTATTAACAATTGACCAGGTTAAAGCACAATTGATAGAGACTGGTAAGAAGAATGGTCATCTCAGTCATGAAGAGATTGCTGATAAATTGCAGAACTTCGAAATGGATTCTGATCATATGGATGAATTCTTTGAAGCGATTGCTGAGAATGATATTACATTAATTAATGAAAAAGATGCACAAGATACGGACGACAAGATTAATTTAAATGATCTTTCAGCACCACCGGGTGTTAAGATTAATGACCCTGTACGTATGTATTTAAAAGAAATTGGTCGTGTAAATTTATTAAGTGCAGAAGAAGAAATTGAACTTGCGAAACGTATTGAACAAGGTGACGAAGAGGCGAAAGCGAGACTTGCAGAAGCAAACTTACGTCTTGTAGTTAGTATTGCGAAGCGTTACGTTGGCCGTGGTATGCTGTTTCTTGACTTGATTCAGGAAGGAAATATGGGACTAATAAAAGCGGTTGAGAAATTTGACTTTACAAAAGGCTTTAAATTTTCGACTTATGCAACGTGGTGGATTCGTCAGGCGATAACACGTGCAATCGCTGACCAGGCGCGTACAATTCGAATTCCAGTTCATATGGTAGAAACAATCAATAAATTAATTCGTGTACAACGTCAGTTACTGCAAGATTTAGGCCGTGATCCTTCTCCAGAAGAGATCGGAGAAGAAATGGATCTACCAGCTGAAAAAGTAAGAGAGATCTTGAAGATTGCTCAGGAACCAGTTTCTCTTGAAACACCGATTGGAGAAGAAGATGACAGCCATCTTGGTGATTTCATTGAGGATCAGGATGCACAAAGTCCCGCAGATCATGCAGCTTATGAACTTCTGAAAGAACAGTTAGAAGACGTACTTGATACTCTGACGGATAGAGAAGAAAATGTCCTGCGCTTAAGATTTGGACTTGATGATGGCCGTACACGCACGCTTGAGGAAGTTGGTAAGGTCTTTGGCGTAACACGTGAACGTATCAGACAGATAGAAGCAAAAGCACTCAGAAAATTACGTCATCCATCACGAAGTAAACGTTTAAAAGATTTTATGGATTAATTAAATTAAATTGTGAAAAGTCTTTGACAATCCTACTTTTTAATATAAAATAGATATGTATATGGTGAATTTAAAGGGAGGTTAATTGAATGAATCGTAATCCAGTGATACCGTTTATACTTATTATGCTTATGGGTGTAGGTCTTATTTTCTTTATGTCAGCACACGGTGCAAACAAAGGGGAAGAAGAAAGCGAAGACGGTGCTAAAACTGAACAGAAATTTGATGCAAAAACATTTGCTAAAGACAACTGTACTTCTTGTCATGGGCAAAACTTAGAAGGCGGTATGGGTCCTAAATTAGCGGGGAACTCTAAAGACGCAGGTGCTTTAAAGAAAGTTATCCGTGAAGGTAAAGGTGCGATGCCAGCACATGATGAAGCAACAATTTCTGATAAAGATCTAGATACTTTAGTTAAGTATCTTAAAGATGGTGCTAAATAATAATTTGCAATATGAGAGGATGGGACAACGTTGTCTCATCCTCTTTTAAATGGATGAAATGAAAGGATAAACGTGATGATAAATAACAGATTACTGACAGTTGCAACATATATCAATCATGAGAGATTAGCAGATATTGGTTCAGATCATGCTTATCTTCCGATATATGCAGTAGAACAAGGCAAAGTAAAAAGTGCTGTTGCAGGTGAAGTTGTAAAGGGCCCATTCATGGCAGCAGTAGAAAATGTAAAGAAGTATGCACTAGACAGCAAGATAGACGTCAGACTTGGAGACGGCCTTGATGTAATTGAGCCCAATGAAGTAGACTGCATTACCATTTGTGGTATGGGTGGCCCATTAATCAGTGAGATTTTAAACAAAGGTAAAGAAAAACTTACCCATTATCCGACACTTATACTGCAAAGTAATATTCATACAGAAGCTGTTAGGCGCAGGTTGATGGCATTAGGCTACATAATAAAAGATGAAGTCATTATGAAAGAGCGTAAGCACGTGTATGAAATTATTGTTGCTGAACGAAACAATAACGACGTAGTATATAATGAAAGAGAATTAAAGTTTGGTCCGGTGTTATTAAATAAAAAGGACGATGTCTTTAAGGAGAAGTGGCTACGTGAGTATCATCATCTGAAAACAGTATATGAATCGATAAAATCAGAAGAAAGACACTCTGAAAAAGCATCACAGCTACTGAATGATATTGAAACTTTAAAGGAGGTCTTAAACATTGAAAATTTGTGAATTACAGCAGATTATTCATAATGAAATTCCAAAGTACACAGCGGAATCCTGGGACAATGTCGGCCTGTTAATTGGAGACGAATCGACAGAAGTAACAGGGGTTCTGACAACATTAGACTGTACAGAGGAGGTTATCGATGAAGCAATTACGCTTGGTATCAATACAATTATTTGTCACCACCCGCTTATTTTTAGTGGCATCAAACAAATTAATGCCAGAGGATACGGCAATGTCATGCGCCGTGCAATTAAGCATGATATTCAAGTGATTGCGATGCATACAAATTTAGATAACTACAAATATGGTGTGAGTTATATGATCGGTAAACAAATTGGGTTGAAGGATCAGACGATTCTGTTACGCGAATCTAGAAAGTTTTGTAAATTACAGTTGTTTGTACCGAATGATCATGTCGCGCAAATGAAAGATGCATTAGCGCAAATTGGTGCCGGACAAATCGGAGAATATGCGCATTGCTTCTATACGACAGAAGGTACAGGAGAATTTATGCCATTATCAAGTGCAAATCCATTTGTAGGTAAGAATGGTGAAATCCATTACGAACAGGAAATGAAGATTGAGTGTGTGTTTGAACCTCAAATAAGACAGCAGGTAGAGAAAGTCATTATGGATGTACACCCGTATGAAACGCCTGCATATGATATATTTGAATATGACGTTCAGGCAGATTATGGTACGGGGACTATCGGTAGGATTAAAGAAATGAAGGTTCACGAGCTTGCTGAAATCTTAAAAGAAAAGCTTGATATTCCGTATGTTAAAGTAATTGGTAATTTAAATGCCCAGATTGCGTCAATATCTATTATAGGTGGTGCCGGCGTATCATATATGGATCAAATTGCAGGACGAGCTGATGTGTTTTTAACTGGGGATATCAAGTACCATGAAGCACAAGATCTACTGATGAAAGGGCAGATTGCAATTGATATCGGTCATTACAGTGAATATGTAATGAGAGAAGGGCTAAAAGCGATAATTGATGGCCTGATACCTGAAATTACAGTTGTCGCATCAACGACAAATACTAATCCGTTTAATGAAATATAAACAAAAGTGCCATCGTCTACTGACGATGGCGCTTTTGTTAATCTAATATTTTGACAGGGGCTGCGTTTTTAATTTTAGGTAAGATCTTGTCAACTGGTACACCAGACGTTTCAGGTATGGGAGTAATATTTAGTGGATCATAGCTTTTAATATAGTCGATCACTTCTTTAACAATCGGTGTAGGTGTGGAAGCTCCTGCTGTAACTGCAATCGTTGATTTTCCCTCAAGCCACTCTAGCTTTAATTCACTGATATCTGAAATACGATAGGCTTCAGTATGTGCGATTTCTTTTGAAACTTGTGCGAGTCTGTTAGAGTTATTACTTTTAGGGTCACCGACAACGATCAGAACATCCGCACTTGGAGCCTGATTAGCAACGGCTTCCTGTCTTACTTGTGTTGCAAGACATATTTCTTTATGCACTTCAATGTGCGGAAACTTCTCTTCTAAGTCTTCCATCAGATGTTTAACATCCCACTGACTCATTGTTGTTTGGTTTGTTACAATGAGTTTCTGATCATTTAATGATTCTGGTAATTGTTCGATATCCTGTTTGTTTTCTACAAGGTGAACGATATCTGGAGCAACACCCACTGCTCCTTCAGGTTCAGGGTGACCTTTCTTACCGATATAGATGACATGATAGCCGTCAGCTTTCTTACGACGAATCAATGTATGTGTATTTTCAACATCTGGGCAAGTGGCATCGATACAGACAAGGCCTTTTTCTTTTGCACGACGTTTTACTTCTGGACTTACACCATGTGCTGTGAAGATAACTGTTCCAGTTTCAATCTGTTCTAAGATTTCAAGTCGGTTAGGACCATCCAATGTAATAATGCCGTCACTTTCAAATGCATCTGTGACATGTTTATTATGAACGATCATACCAAGTATATAAATAGGACGTGGTAGGGTCTTGTCTAAGGATGCGTTACGTGCGATGACCATTGCATCGACTACGCCATAACAATAGCCACGAGGTGTAATTTTAATGATTTCCATTGTTGTGCCTCCAATTCATGAATCAGTACTATCATCATACCATTTATAATAGGGTTTTAAAAATGTTTACTTTCTTTTTAGTAATGTTTCCTATATAATACATTAGATGAAGAAAAAGAGGAGGATTATGATGGACAAACACCCATTTGAACATTTTGAACTTGCACCATATTTAATAGAAGCGGTGAAGGATCTAAATTTCAACCAGCCCACAGAAATCCAGAGAAGAGTTATTCCAAAATTAAAAAAAGAAACACATTTAATCGGACAATCTCAAACTGGTACAGGTAAATCACATGCATTCCTGTTGCCGTTAATCAATAAAATTGATAAAGATTTAATTCAGCCGCAAGTGATTATTCTAGCACCGACACGTGAACTTGCAAAACAATTATATGATGCAAGTGAACATCTTATTTCCTTTACAGAAGGTATTAAAGCAGGGCTTTACATTGGAGGAACGGATAAGAATAAAGATATACAGAAATCAAAAGTACAGCCACAAATCGTAATTGGTACACCAAACCGTATCAAGGATCTAGCGGAGGAAAATGTACTGCATATTCATTTGGCAAATGCAGTAGTGGTTGATGAAGCGGATTTAATGATCGATCTTGGATTCTTACCGACAGTTGATAAAATTGCTGCGAACGTATCACGCGATGCTCAGATTGCTGTCTTTTCAGCAACGATTCCTAAAGCATTACATCCATTTTTAAACAAATATTTATCAAAGCCGGAATTTATCGAAATCGAACCAGATAGTAAGACGAATAAGAATATTACGTTCTACCTTGTCCCGACAAAGAGTAACGATAAAAAAGAAAAGCTAGTGAGCGTTATGAACACATGTAATCCGTATTTAGCGATTATCTTTGCAAATAGTCGTGATCGTGCAGATGAACTTGCTGAATTTCTGCAGGATCAAGGATTGAAAGTTGGTATCATGCATGGAGGGCTGGCACCTCGTGAACGTATCCAGATGATGAAACGCGTCAAGAACTTAGAATTCCAATATATTATAGCGAGTGATCTTGCAAGCCGAGGTATTGATATTGAAGGTGTAAGTCATGTGTTTAACTATGATATTCCAAAAGATATCGATTTCTTCACACATCGTGTAGGTCGTACAGGACGCGGTAATTACACTGGTGTAGCAATCACGCTATACACGCCAGATGAAGAAGATTTAATTAATCAGATCGAGAAAAAAGGCTTCTCATTTATTCATTCGGATATTAAAAACGGAGAACTCACAGAAATTAAAGATCGTACTGAGCGTAGAAGTCGTCAGAAAAAAGAAGATAATATTGAAAAATCTTTAGTTCATAAAGTGAAGAAGAAAAAGAAGGTAAAACCAGGTTATAAAAAGAAGTTCAGATATGAATTAGATAAGATTAAACGCAATGAAAAGAAAGCACACTCTAAACGTGTAAACAAGCAGAACAGAAAAGGTTAAGGTGAAACTTATGTTAATCGGATCACATGTTTCAATGAGCGGAAAGAAAATGCTCCTGCAGGCTTCAGAAGAGGCAGCAAGCTACGGTGCTTCAACGTTTATGATTTATACAGGTGCACCTCAAAATACACGACGTAAAGCAATCGAAGACTTAAATATTGAAGCAGGACAGGCACATATGAAAGAAAATGGTTTATCAAATATTGTTGTCCACGCACCCTATATTATCAATATTGCAAATACAGTAAAACCTGAAGTATTTGCTTTAGGTGTTGAATTTTTACAAAAGGAAATTGAGCGTACCGAAGCACTTGGTGCAAAAGATATTGTGCTGCATCCAGGTGCACATGTGGGAGCTGGGGAAGAAGCCGGTATTAAGAAGATCATCGAAGGCTTGAATGAAGTTTTATCAAATAATAACGACGTGCGTATTGCACTTGAAACAATGGCTGGTAAAGGCTCTGAATGTGGTAAATCATTTGAAGAGCTTGCCGAAATTATTTCAGGTGTAACACATAATGAACGACTGTCTGTATGTTTTGATACATGCCATACACATGATGCAGGATATGATATTATCAATGACTTAGATGGAGTATTACAGGAATTTGATGACATCGTTGGATTAGAACGTATAAAAGTTGTACATGTGAACGACAGTAAAAATGTTATAGGAGCAAGAAAAGATAGACATGAAAACTTTGGTTTTGGAAATATTGGTTTTGATGCATTAACAAAACTCGTTTATCATGAAGCGTTTGAAAATATTCCTAAGATTCTAGAAACTCCTTACGTTCAAGTTGGTGACGATAAGAAAAATAAAAAGCCGCCTTATAAATTTGAAATCGATATGATTAAAAGTAGAACTTTTAATCCTGAATTATTAGAAAAGATTAAATTGCAGTAGAATTTGACAATAGAAACAGGGATTAATCTATGATTAATGCTTGTTTTTGTTTATAGAAGGATGAGGATATGGAACCCGTATTTGAAATTAAAGATGTATCTTACAGTTATCCAGATAAGAAAGCGTTATCCCATATCAATATTAGTGTTTATCAAGGTGATTTTCTGGCAATTGTAGGTCCGAATGGGTCTGGGAAATCTACTTTGCTGAAACTGATGCTTGGTATTTTGAATTTGCAAGAGGGCAGTATTCTGATGAATGGTACGGACATTCGTAAACTAAAGAATCGTACGGGCATTGGTTACGTGTCACAAAAATCAAATGCAGGAAATTCAGGTTTCCCGGCAAATGTTTTTGAAGTTGTAAGAAGCGGTTTAATACAGATAAAACCTATGTTTAAAAGATTTGACAAGAATGATCATAAAAAAGTGGATGACATTTTAAGACGTCTCCATATTGATCAGCTAAAAGATAAAAATATATCTGATCTTTCTGGTGGACAACAGCAGCGTGTATATATCGCGCGAGCCTTGATATCAAATCCATCGGTGCTTGTGCTCGATGAACCGACAGTAGGGATTGATGCAAAAAATGTGGCGGAATTCTATGCGTTACTTGAACAGCTGAAACAAGAAGGTATCACAATTCTACTTGTCTCCCATGATATTGGTGTAGTTGTTGATACAGCAACACAAGTCGCTTGTCTCAACGAACATCTGCATTTCCATGGAACAACACATCAATTTAAATCGCTTGACGAAGTAGAAATTTCTAAAATTTATGGTCATCCTGTACAGTTCATCGATCATAGTGGACATGATAGGGAGTGCTGTTTATGAGTCTGATTGATGCGCTAATAGAATTTGACTTTATTCGTTATTCATTTATATCTGGAATCCTGATTGGATTACTTGCACCATTAATAGGAACTTTTATCGTTGTCAGAAGACTTTCATTAATAGCGGATGCACTCAGTCATGTTACACTTGGTGGTATCGCATTTGGTATGTTATTGACTAAAGTATTGGCATTTACGATTAATCCTGTATGGACGGGGATATTATTTTCAATTGCAGGTTCACTTATGATCGAAAGATTACGAAGTGTCTATAAACATTATCAGGAGCTTGCAATTCCGATAATTATGAGTCTTGGTATCGGATTGAGTGTTATATTTATTTCTTTTGCAGATGGTTTCAATCAGGATTTATTCGGCTATTTATTTGGAAGTATCAGTGCTGTAACGTTCAATGATGTTGTAGTCATCTTTTCTATTTTTATAGTCGTAGTGTTGTTTATTGGACTGCTGTACAAAGAATTATTCATCCTTTCATTTGATGAAGAATATGCTTCGATTATTGGCGTGCCAAGGTATGTACATATTTTGTTTATGCTTATGGTCGCGCTTGTTATCTCTGCATCTATGCGTGTCGTGGGAATACTGCTAGTATCTAGTTTAATTACGTTACCTGTCGCTAGTGCCATGCGACTGACAAGAAGTTATAAAGAACTGATGGTATGGAGTGTCGTCATCGGTGAATTTGCTGTTATTGCTGGTTTAGTAACAGCATTCTATCTTGATATAACGCCAGGCGGTGTTATTGTCATGTTACTTGTAGCGATTTTGATATTATCGATTATAATCAAGAAAAATAAAGAAAAAGCAGGTAGTTTAAATGGAAATTAATGATGCAATACAAATATTGAAGAATAATGGTCACAAGTATACTGACAAAAGAAAAGATATGATTACTCTTCTGCATGATAATAGTAAATATTTAAACGCTAAACAGATGCAGCAAGCTCTGAACGATAAATATCCTGGTATTTCATTTGACACGATTTATCGCAACCTACATCTATTTGAATCATTAGGGATTATAGAAACAACTGAGTTAGAAGGAGAGAAAAAGTTCAGACTTGCCTGTAGTCATCATCATCACCATCACTTTATCTGCAGACAATGTGGAGATACGCGTGTTGTGGAACATTGTCCAATTGAAATATTTAAGGATGAACTTCCAGATGTTGAAATAGAAAGTCATAAAATTGAACTCTATGGATTATGTGAAAAATGCAAATAAAAAAGATGCCGAAGCATCTTTTTTATTTTGTATTAAAATGTTGTTGAATAAGTCGATTCGTTTCAATCCAGGAGTGCACACGAAACACATCTTCAGGTAACTCTGCCTGATTGTATGGTGTATCGAACAGGTAGACCGGAATATCAAGCGCCTGTTGAATATCAAGCGCATTATCAAGTTTATCTTCAAAGAAAGCATCAACTTTTAGATTGCGCGCCGTCTCAACTTTATTATGCGATCCTGTAAGTTCGATATGGTGATAGGGGATATTATGTCTATCGAACCAGTCATAAGTAATATCAGTAAGTAAGGTGTGTCTTGCACTGATGAAGAACAGCTCAAATTCTTCTGACCATTGTCTTAATATTAAGTCCGCATCTTTATGCACAGGCGAATCTTTATATAAAGCACGTTCATTTTCTTCAAACCACTGTGCAACTTCATCACTGCTAATACCTAATACAGTTGTTAGTTCGTATGCAGTAATATCTTCGTACTTAAAGTCTGGATTAAAGGATTTCTGAAGGTATGGCACAAGTGCTGTCGGACAAGTAACAGTACCATCGATATCAATACCGAATCTTATTTTATTTTTCTGCATTTGCTAATTTTTCTGCTTCCTGTTTTTTAAAGTATTCTTCAGCAAGTTTATCGATTTCCATCTTCAATTCTTCAACCATTGTTTCTTCGGGCACTTTTCTTACCGTTTTACCTTTCATAAATAACAGACCTTCACCACGCGCACCAGCAATACCGATATCTGCTTCACGTGCTTCACCAGGACCATTTACAGCACATCCTAAAACTGCGACTTTGAGTGGTGCTTTGATCGTTGAAATATATTCTTCAACTTCGTTGGCAATTGAAATTAAGTCGATTTCAATTCGACCACAAGTCGGACATGAAATAAGCGTTGCTGCGTTACTTGCCAGACCGAAAGATTTCAATAGTTCTCTCGCTACTTTAACTTCTTCTACGGGATCTGCTGATAATGAAATACGCAACGTGTTACCAATACCTAAACTCATAATTGCACCGAGACCTGCGGCTGATTTTACTGTCCCGGCAAATAATGTCCCGCTCTCTGTGATACCTAAATGTAGTGGATAATCAAATGCTTGCGCAGCTTTTGTATAGGCCTCAATCGCTAAGTTAACATCACTTGCTTTCATCGAAACGATAATATCATGGAAATCCAGGTCTTCTAATATTTTAATATGATGCAATGCACTTTCCACCATACCATCTGCTGTAGGATAACCATATTTTTTTAATATATGTTTCTCAAGTGAACCTGCGTTTACTCCGATACGAATCGGAATGCCCTTCGCTTTACAAGCTTTTACAACTTCTTCAACTTTTTCACGACGACCGATATTTCCCGGATTAATACGGATTTTATCCGCACCACCTTCAATTGCGAGTAATGCAAGTTTATAGTCGAAATGAATATCGACGACTAATGGAATATTAATTTGTTTTTTAATCTCTGCGATTGCAAGTGCATCTTCTTCTTTAGGACAGGCTACACGGACAATCTGGCATCCCGCTTCTTCAAGACGTTTGATCTCTGCAACTGTAGCTTCAACATCATGTGTCTTCGTTGTTGTCATACTTTGGATTACAAGTTCGTTTGAACCCCCAATAGTAAGATCGCCGACTTTAACCGGGCGTGTATTTTTTCTATGTGTAATTTCAGGCATTATAATTCTCCTTCATAATTTAAACTTATTAATTACTATCCTTACTAGAATAACACTTCTATTATATAGTTGGAAATCAAATTTGTTTAGCTTTATGCTTGTTTTTCGGTAGATTCTTGATGGTTATTAAGTTAAGTATTATCAAAACAATCCATGAAGCTATTGTTAAGACGACAGATTTCAGGATAATGGCCGACAATAATATTAAAGTAGGCAGTGTAAGCAAGAATGTATTGATTTTCAACCAGTTCATATAGCGTGATTTCTTGTTTAAAATATTTGATACGATATGGCTGACTATACTTATGATGATAATCTTCAAAATAGTAATAACATATTGAGAACTGATTATCAGTATTGACAGGATGAGGAAATAAAAATAAATCGAGTCTGTAAATGTTTTAAGAAACTGAATCAATGTCTCCTTATCCTGGAACATGTTGATATTTGAATATTTGATACGTGAGCTTTTACTGATTAAAATCTCATCCTTATCTAAAATGATAAAATTTGACAAAGGCTCTACATTTTTTTCAGTGAATAATAAAGTGAGAGTACTCAGTTCAATCTGCTTTTCCTGTGAAAGGATAAGCGAGTCATCTACAACTTTAAAATCTGGAATAGCCGAAAGTTCCTCATGACTAACCTGATTAATAGCTTGAAATGTTTTAAAATAATTAATCATTGCTGGCGAAGCCATAGCTATTGAAAGTAGCAATATATGTAATAAGATATATCTCATTTTGACGATTCGATATAAAGGGTATCGTTTTGGCTGGAATAAACGCATTAGATGTTGAATATACAATGAATTACCTCCTGACTTCTATTATTTTATCAGAAATCGTCTTAAAATAAGCAAACTATTTGAGAACATCCGATAAAATTGATAATATTTAATTGTAAATACTTTTCGTAAAACACAGGAGGATGATTTATTATGGCATTTGAACTACCAAAATTAGAGTACGCATATGATGCATTAGAACCACACATCGACAAAGAAACGATGGAGATTCACCATACAAAACATCATAACACTTATGTAACGAAATTAAATGATGCAGTGGCTGGTACGGAGTTTGAGAATGTATCTATCGAAGATCTGATGAAGAGAATTGATGAAGTTCCTGCAGACAAGAAAACTGCTGTAGTTAATAATGGTGGCGGTCATTATAACCACTCATTGTTCTGGACATTGCTTGCTCCAGGTAAAGAAGCGAAAGGTGAAGTTGTTGATGCGATTGAATCAAAATTTGGTTCTTTAGATGCATTTAAACAAGAATTTGCTGATGCTGCAGCTGGGCGCTTCGGTTCAGGCTGGGCATGGTTAGTTGTTAATAACGGAGAGCTTGAAGTAACTTCAACGCCAAACCAGGAAAATCCATTAATGGAAGGCAAAACACCAATCTTAGGATTAGATGTTTGGGAACATGCTTACTATTTAAACTATCAAAACAAACGTCCGGATTATATCGCAGCATTCTGGAATGTTGTTAACTGGGATAAAGTAAACGAATTATACTTATCAGCTAAGTAATGTTTTCAAAACACCGTTCTTATGAACGGTGTTTTTTTATGATTATTATAGAAAACTGACAGCATTTCATATATTATAGAAGGATAATGTATCAATGGGGGATTTTTTTTGAAACGTGTTAAACAGGAATCCAATGAACTAAAGCAAAAACGAATGACTAATCGAAGAATCGGCGTCATTTTTATGGCAATTGTTTCCTTGCTAATAATTCTTGTATTGAGATTAGGTTATTTACAGATTGTAAAAGGTGAAGCGTATCGACAGGCGGTAGATAATAATGAAAATATAGAAGTCAATGAATCGGTACCGCGTGGAAGAATTTATGATAGAAATGGTAAACTGCTGGTCGATAATACATCAAAAAAATCAATCACTTATACAAGAGATCGTATGACGACGAGTAAAGAAATATTAATCATTGCAAAGAAGCTGCAAAAGATCATTGATATGCCGACAGATGCACTCACACAACGAGATAAGCAGGATTTCTATATATTGACCCATAAAGAAGCTGTGGATCAATTGATGAAAAAAGAGAATACATTACTTAAAAACGGAGAAATTACAGAAGAGGCTTATAACACAGCGCTCTATAATAAATTAACGGCACAGCAAATCAATAAACTATCGAAAAAAGAACTGCAAGTTGCAGCAATTTATAGAGAAATGTCTAGTGGTAGCCAATTAAGCCCACAAATAATAAAAAATGAAGATGTTACAGAAAAAGAATATGCATTGGTATCTCAGAATCTAGGGGAGTTACCGGGTGTCAATACTTCTATGGACTGGGATAGAAAGTATTTATATGGCGATACGCTGCGTACTATGTTTGGTCGTGTATCCTCTAAAGAAGAAGGATTACCTAAGGAACTTACAGATTATTATCTAGCGAAAGGATATTCTAGAAATGACCGAGTTGGGCAAAGTTATCTAGAATATCAATATGAAAATGTCCTACGCGGTAAAAAGAAAAAAATGAGGTATATTACGAATAAATCAGGTAAGATTATAGATTCAGAAGTCCTCTCAGAAGGATCCAGAGGTGACGACCTCATTCTGTCCATCGATATAGAACTGCAGCTCAAAGTAGAAAAGTTAGTCGATAACAATATTCGAAAACTGAGAAGTATGGGTGCTAGAGATATGGATAAAGTACTAGTCGTTGTACAAGATCCTCATAATGGAGATATATTGGCGTTAGCAGGCCGTCAGATTGATAAGTCAGGCAAGATAACGGATTATCATTATGGCACATTCACATCACAATATGCAGTGGGGTCTTCGGTTAAAGGTGCTACGTTACTGACAGGTTATAGTAATGGTGCAATTAGTGTCGGAGAGACGATGATCGATCAGCCGTTAGTATTTAAAGGTGGGATACAGAAACGTTCTTATTTTAACCAAAGTGGTAGTCTTGCTATCAATGATAAGCAGGCATTGATGCACTCATCAAACGTCTATATGTTTAAGACAGCGCTCAAACTTGCTGGACTCGATTATTCATCTGGCATGAGCTTACCAGACGATATTATTGAGGCAGGGCAGAAATTAAGAAAAGGTATGAATCAATTTGGCTTAGGTGTAAAGACAGGGATTGATCTGCCGAATGAAGTGACAGGCCAAACTGGTATTCTAAAAAATAATCCAGGGAATTTTCTGGATTTAGCAATCGGACAGTATGATACATATACACCATTACAGCTTTCTCAATATGTTTCTACGATTGCTAATGATGGATACCGTATTCAGCCGCATATCGTCAAAGAAATTAGAGGCGCGTCTAAAACAGGTAAAATAGGTCCTATTAAAAGTCACTTTAATGGAAAAGTATTAAATAAGATTAATAATACAGATAAAGAAATTGAACAAGTAAAGTCTGGTTTCGAAATGGTTTTTAATCAAGCAGAAGGAACAGGATATGCTAGTTTTAGTAATACTGCTGTTAAAGCTGCAGGTAAAACAGGTACAGCTGAAGTAACTCAAGATGGTGAAGCTAGAGTAAATTCAACATATATAGGGTATGCACCAGTGAAAAAACCTGAAATGAGTTTTTCTATCATCTATACGAATCAGCCAGTACCACCTCCGTGGTTACCAGGTGGAGATCTAGGAAAAGAAATTATCAATGAATATTTTAAAGATAAAGAAGCAGCCGATAAATAGTCGGCTGCTTCTTTTATTTGTACGTTCTTTACATAAAATTTACAATACATTCATTCTAAATTAATAATAAAGCTATATAGTTAGAAATGTAATAACAAATCAAAAAATTTATTCGTCTTTATATTAGGAGGATTCTTTACAATGAAAAAGTGGCAATTAGTAGGATCAACAACTGTTTTAGGTACTGCATTATTATTAGGGGCATGTGATGGAGCAGCTGATAAATCTGACACAAAGAGTGAAGATAAAGGCACAGATACAGCAGCTAAAGATATCAAAGGTGAAGTAAATGGGGATGGTTCTACGACAGTAGCACCTGTAGTTGAAAAGATTAATGAACAATTTGCAACTGAATATCCAGATGTTACTGTTTCAATCGGTACTTCAGGTACAGGCGGTGGTTTCGAGAAGTTTATCGCTGGAGAAACTGATTTTTCAAATGCTTCACGTGATATTAAAGATGAAGAGAAAAAAGCACTAGAAGATAAAAAAATCGAATATACTGAATTCAAAATTGCAAGTGACGGCTTAACCGTTGCTGTTAATAAAGATAATGATTTTGTTGACTACTTAACATTTGATGAATTAAAGAAAATCTACTCTGGCGAAGCAAAAACATGGAAAGATGTACGTGCTGACTTCCCTGCAGAAGAAATCAAAGCATTCTCTCCTGACCAATCACACGGTACGTATGACTTCTTTAGTGAAGAAGTGTTAGATAAAGGTGAAATTACAGCTGAGAAAAACGCTGATACAAACGTAATCGTAAAATCAGTACAAGATAACAAAGCGGGTATCGGATTCTTCGGATATAACTTCTACCAAGAAAATAAAGACAACTTAAAAGCAGTTAAGATTCAAAAAGAAGGTAAAGGTGAAGGTGTTGAAGCGACTGAAGAAACAGTTAAAGATGGTTCTTATCCATTAAGTCGCCCATTATTCATCTATGCTAAAAACGATTCACTTAAGAGTAATGAAGCATTTAATACATTTATGAAATTTACTCTAGAAAATGCTAAAGATGCTTCTAAAGAATCAGGTTATGTGCCTTTAGAAGATAAAGTTTATGAAGAAGATCTAAAGAAATTAGAAGAAGTTAAATAGTTAATAATATATAAGAAATTTTTCAGGGACGAAATTTTTCGTCCCTTTTAAAATGAAGGAGTCAATGCTATGGAAAATAAAGTATCTGTACAGGAATTGATTCAGCAGCGTCAAAGTAAGGGTTCTAAAAATATTATCGAGAAGTTTATCCCGATAATACTTGCTGTAATTGCATCTATTTCTATATTAACTACAATTGGGATTCTGATTACATTATTAACTGAGACGATTACTTTCTTTACAAGAGTATCATTCAGTGAATTTTTCCTTGAGAAGACATGGAATGCTTTCGGACAGGATCCAAAATACGGGATCATCTCTTTAATTTTAGGAACATTGAAAGTGACACTTATCGCGACAATTTTTGCTGTTCCGGTTGGACTGGGAGCGGCGCTTTACTTAAGCGAATATGCAAGTGACAAAGTAAGAAGAATCATTAAACCAATCTTAGAGATTCTCGCAGGGATTCCAACCATTGTATACGGGTTTTTTGCGTTAACTTTTGTTACACCAATGCTTCGTTCTGTTTGGCCAGACTTAGGTTCATTTAATGCAATCAGTCCTGGTCTAGTCATCGGCATAATGATCGTGCCAATGATTGCAAGTCTTTCTGAAGATGCCATGAGTGCAGTACCACAAGCGATTAGAGAAGGGGCACTAGGACTAGGTTCAACACGATTAGAGACAGCGCTTAAAGTCGTCTTCCCAGCTGCCTTATCTGGTATTTTAGCATCAATCGTCCTTGCAGTATCACGTGCAATTGGTGAAACGATGATCGTATCACTTGCAGCAGGGAGTTCACCAGAATTCTCGTTAGATTTTACAAATTCATTGCAGACTATGACAGCATTTATCGTACAAGTTGCTACTGGTGATGCAACATTTGGTTCAGATATTTACTATAGTATCTATGCGGTTGGATTTACATTGTTTGTATTTACATTAATTATGAATATGATTTCACAATGGATCACCAAAAAATTCAGAGAGGAGTATTAGAATGGAATTAATTAATCAGGAAAGAGTCGCGAAAAAACTCTCTGGACGACTTACTAAAAATGCGATAGTTAAGTTTATTTTCTTCTTATGTACGATTATTGGATTAATCGTTCTAGCAATGCTTCTTTTTGACATTATCAGAAAGGGTGCAGGTTATCTAACACCAGAATTCTTTACGAACTTTTCTAGTACTACACCTTCAAAAGCTGGTATCAAAGGGGCTTTAATCGGTACATTATGGCTTATGATGACGATTGCACCGATTGCAATTACTCTGGGAGTAGCGACGGCTATTTATATGGAAGAGTATGCTAAAGATAATTTTTTTACACGTTTTGTTAAAGTAAATATTGCAAACCTGGCGTCTGTACCATCTGTAGTATTTGGTTTATTAGGATTAACATTATTTGTTCGTGGCGGCGGAATAGAAGCACTTTCATTAGGGAAATCTGTTCTAGCTGCAGCATTGACGATGTCTCTTATGATCTTACCGGTTATTATCGTGTCGTCGCAAGAAGCAATTCGTGCAGTGCCAAACGCCATTCGTGAAGCATCTTTAGGATTAGGTGGGACGAAATGGCAGACGATAACGAACGTCGTACTTCCAGCATCTATTCCTGGGATGTTAACTGGAACAATTCTTGCATTATCGCGTGCTATTGGAGAAACGGCCCCTTTAGTAGTAATTGGTATTCCGACGATCTTTATGAAAACACCAGATAATATTATGGACCGTTTCCAGGCATTACCGATGCAAATCTTTACTTGGGCGAAATTGCCAAAAGCAGAGTTTCAGTTTGTATCATCAGCCGCGATTATCGTGTTACTTATTATTTTAATTGCAATGAACTCAATCGCTATATTTATCCGTAATAAATATCAGAAAAAATTCTAGCTCATTTTGAGAGGAGTCAATATAATGAATTCAAAAGTAAACATTATTAATAGGAATGAAACTTCAACTGATAATAAGGAAGTTGCTACTGAAAAACAACCTGCATTAACGAATAAAGAACATACGATAGTTACAGGTGAGACACCAAATCCAAATAATCGTAAGATCGTTTATCAGACAAAAAATTTAAACCTTTGGTATGGGGACCATCATGCTTTACAGAATATCAATCTTGATATTTTAGAGAATGAAGTAACTGCAATTATCGGACCATCAGGTTGTGGTAAGTCGACATACATTAAAACATTAAACCGAATGATAGAATTGATTCCTGGCGTGCGCACTTCTGGTGAAATTCTTTACCGTGGAGATAATATATTTGATAAAAGCTATAAAGTTGAGCATTTAAGAACACGTGTAGGAATGGTCTTCCAAAAACCAAATCCATTCCCTAAATCTATCTATGATAATATTACCTATGGTCCTAGAATTCACGGTATTACTGATAAGAAAATATTAGATGAAATTGTTGAAAAATCTTTGCGTGGGGCTGCAATCTGGGATGAGACGAAAGATCGTCTGGACAAGAATGCTTACGGTTTATCTGGTGGGCAGCAGCAACGTATCTGTATCGCACGATGCTTAGCGATTGAACCAGATGTTATCCTGATGGACGAGCCTACATCAGCATTAGACCCAATTTCTACATTAAAGGTAGAAGAATTAGTACAGGAAATTAAAGATAAGTATTCAATTATCATTGTTACGCATAACATGCAGCAAGCTGCACGTATCTCTGATAAAACTGCATTCTTCTTGAATGGATATGTAAATGAATATGATGCAACAGATAAGATTTTCTCTAACCCAGCTGATGAACAGACAGAGAGATATATTTCAGGAAGGTTTGGTTAATATGAGAGAAATTTACGAAGAAAGTTTACAGCACCTGGAGGCAAGTGTTCTTAAACTGGCTGATGAAGTGTATAGAACAATCGAAAAAAGCATCAATGTACTGAGTGATAGTGATAAAGCGATGGCAAGAGAAATTATTGAACATGATCATGTTATCAATGCGATGGAAAGTGACATTGATGACCAGATAATTAGTCTGATTACAAAGCAGCAGCCAATCGCTACAGATTTAAGGATGATTCTTTCTTCAAGTAAAGTATCTTCTGAACTAGAAAGAATGGGTGATAATGCCGCGAACATTGCTAAGATTCGTAAACGTGTAAAGTTTGAAGATGCTTATATTCTCACACGTCTAAAAACAATGGGAAAACTTAGTATGATGATGCTCGCTGATTTAAAGGAAGCCTATGAGAGTAAAGACGTTAATTTGGTTAAAGAGATTATTGAGCGTGATAATGACATCGATGATTTATATAAAGAGATTATCAACAGTGCTTACTTAATTGATAATGACCCATATATTTCAGGTCAGGCGCATTTAGCAGGTAGATATCTTGAGCGTATCGGTGATCATATTACAAATATTGCGGAAAGTGTTTATTTCACGATTACTGGTGAAAGATTTGCCTAAATCACAAATTTACACTAGATAAATCATGCGTCTCGTGGTATTATATAAAAGTCGTATGGATATTTAGAAACGTGAGGAGGGAACAACTATGCGCGTTAATGTTACTTTAGCTTGTACTGAATGTGGTGACCGTAACTACATCACTAAAAAAAATAAACGTAATAACCCAGAACGTATTGAAATGTCAAAATACTGTGCAAGAGATAATAAGAAAACTTTACACAGAGAAACTAAATAATATTTTTAACAGACACATTTTGTGTCTGTTTTTTTGTTAAATCATAAAATTTTGATCAGTTTATTGTATAATTATATATGGGTGATGTTATGACTAAAAAAGAGTTGAGGAAGTCGACGATAAATCAGTTAAAATCGTTAACGGACAAGTATACTAAAGAAAATATAATCATTGAGAAATTAATAAATAATCAGCATTTTAAAGATGCGGAGTCTATTGGTATAACGCTATCCATGGACCATGAGATGGATACACGATTTATCATCCGTTATGCACAAATGGTTGGTAAGACTGTATTTGTCCCAAAGTGTGATTACAGTAAACAACAAATGTATTTTACGTTCTTTACATCTCCGGAAGATATAGTTCAAGATCGTTTTGGAATTGATGTAATGACACATAATGACGGAAGAAGTGAGCAGCCAGCACTTCTTATTGTTCCTGGTGTACGTTTTGATGAATCGGGATATCGTATAGGTTATGGTGGCGGTTATTATGATAAATATTTAAGTGTATATGAAGGGCATACAATTAGTCTTGTATTTGAAGCGCAGATAGGAGAAGTGATCATTGAGCCACATGATGTTCCCGTAGCCCATATCATTACTGAAGAAAGAGAATGGCATACAGGTATGAAGCAATGATAGAACAAAAAAAGATATGGAGAACGATCTATGAATACACAAAATACAGTGACTTTGAGTATTTTACACACGGAGAAGCGGAAGACGATATATGGCTGATTGATAGAAAGAAAGGTTTCATTAAGAGAATTATCCTAAAAAAAGAGACAGCACAGTCCACACTCTTTATGGTACAGAAGATTATGGATCATTTTGATGATATTGAGAATACAGTTGGTCATACAATCAATAAATTTGAAATTATTCTCGTAAATCAGATAAATCATTTTCAGGATGACATGCCGAATCATATATTTATTGAACAGTGTAATGACGAGAGCGATTTAAAGCGTCTGTTTGGGCATCCATATCAGAAGCTTACAGGTAAGAATAAGGATAAGGCAATTAAAACGTATAAGAAAAGTGTACTAAATGGAAATATGATTGAAAATGCAATGAGAAAATTTTCCCCACTGACATATTTAATTATACTGCTCAATGTCGTTATTTTTCTTCTTATGAGTATCGTTCAACATATTCATGAAGTAGAAATGATCATTGATAAAGGAGGACTTACGCATTTTAATTTTGTGCATGGAGATTATTATAGGGTCATCACCTCTATCTTCATACACTTCGATGTGCAGCACTTGCTTTACAATATGATGACCCTCTTTATATTTGGTAAGCTTGTAGAATATTTATATCCGCGCTGGCAATATCTATGTATTTATTTTATAGGTGGTATTATTGGTAATCTGATTTCACTGACATTTGATAATGTATCAATATCTGTAGGAGCGAGTGGTGCTATCTGCGCGCTTATCGGAGCACTGATGAGCCATTTGGTATTCAGTGGGAAATTCGAGAAAAAATTTCTTGTACAGACTTTTATCGGTATTCTTATCTTCTTGATTGGCAGTGCGATCTTTGAGAACGTAAATCATTATGCACATTTTGGTGGATTATTTGGTGGAATGTTCATTGCTTCAATGTTTTTTATTTATCGATACAATAAAAGATATTTCTATTATATGGCACTCGGCCTGGTTGTTATTTTAGGATTACTCATCATCAATATTTTTTCTGAGCGTGAACATCATATTTACAATGAATATGCTAAACAATATTTGATTGAAGGAAAAGATAGTGAGGGCATTGAGATTATTCGTAAGACCATTGATAGAGGCTATCAAAATGATGAAACTTATGTACTTTATGGACTGTGGAAAACAAAAGATGAAAGTTTATCAAGTGCTCTATTAGTCTGGTTAGAAGCTCTGAAAAAATATCCTGATAGTGAACGGCTGAACTTTCAGCTTGCATTAGCATACCGTGCAATGGACGACTACCCGAAGGCAGAGAAATATATTGATAGGACCATTACAATCAATAAAAAGGGAGAATACATAAAATTAAAGAAAGAGATTCAGGAATTCAGGTGATAAGATGAAGCAATTCTATGACGTACAAAAACTATTGCAAAAATTTGGAATTATTATCTATTTTAAAGATGAAAAGAATACTTTAGCGATGATGGATGAAGAATTAAAATCATTGCATGATGCAATGTTAATTGATAATCAGACTTATATCCAGTCGCGTTTACTAATCAATCAGAGAAGGATGAATAAACTATGATTTTAGCAGCAGATATAGGTGGAACAACTTGTAAGCTAGGTATATTAGACTCAAACCTCAATATTATTAAAAAATGGGAAATCGTTACGAATAAAGATGATAACGGAACACATATATTAAAGAACATTTATGATTCATTTATTAAACATTTAAGTGCTGTAAATTTAACCATTAAAGACTGCATAGGTGTGGGTCTCGGTGTACCAGGTCCGGTAGATTTTAACAATGGTATTATCAATGGAGCGATTAACTTAAACTGGCATGGTAAGATTAATATTAAAGCGCAGTTTGAAGCACTAAGCGGATTACCAGTATATGTAGATAATGATGCAAATGTAGCGACGCTCGGTGAAAAATTTCGAGGAGCGGGTAGAAATGAGCCTGATGTCGTATGTGTAACCCTAGGTACAGGCGTAGGTGGGGGTATCGTCAGTAATCATGAGCTCATTCATGGATTCAATGGTGCAGCAGGAGAATTCGGACATATTACTGTAGATACGAAGCAGAGATTTAAATGTAACTGTGGAAAACACGGCTGTCTTGAGACGGTTGCAAGTGCTACAGGGGTGGTAAATTTAGCCTATCATTATTACGAAGAGCTGCAATTTAAGACTGTAATCGAAGATGCAATCAGAAATAAAGAGCTTCAGGCAAAGATGATATTTGATGCCGCAAAAGCAGGGGATGAGTTTTCAGTATATGTGATTAAGAAAGTAGCGAAACATCTCGCTTATGCATTTAGTATTATCAGTGTCATGACAAATCCTAAGCACATTATCATTGGCGGAGGGGTCTCTAAAGCAGGACAGTTTCTTGTAGATCATATCGAACAGTATTATAAAGATTTAACGTTCCTTCCAGCTTATGAAGGAACAAAGATAGTAACTGCTGAGCTAGGCAATGATGCAGGCATGATTGGTGCTGCAGGTTTAATCAAAATTTATATTCTAGGAGAGAAGATATAATGGCGATAATAGATGTTGTAATCATACCGATGGATGGAAAATCTATCAGTATCAGTAAATATGTTGCAGAAGTACAGAATATACTTGAAGCGATGAAACAAGAGGGAAAGATAGATTATCAGCTGACACCGATGAGTACATTGATTGAAGGAGAGCTTCATGACTGTCTAGTAGCATTAGAACGCATTCATGAATCTCCGTTTCAGGCAGGGGTTGAACGGGTGTGTACGAATATTAGGATTGATGATCGAAGAGATAAGCAAAGAAAGATGAATGACAAGCTTGACGCTGTAAAGAAACATATGCATTAAAAAAAAGACATCGAATGATGTCTTTTTAATGATGTAAAATTGGATAACCATAGGTGAAGATTGTTGCTAACGAGAAGAATCCAAAAGATAAAGTTGCAAGTAGACCAAAAATAATGCCTAATACATTTTTAGACTTTAATGAACTTAATAATGCTTTTATTGATAATAAGAAAACTAAAAACATTAGAATCGCAAAAATATTCACACCAATGTGAATTTTTACGCCAAAAACTTCAAATAGTTCGCCCGTGTTAATAAATGGCATAGTATAACCCCCATGAATTTCTTTTGTTATCATTAATATTGTATAATTAAAGTATATATTTGTCGAGTACATTTTAGGAGGAATTCAGTTTGAAGAAAAAGAAAATTGCTTTAGGTATGATTGAAACGAACTGCTATATATTAGAGAATGAACAAGAAATTTTAATCGTTGATCCAGGAAATGAAGCGGATAGGCTCATCGATGCAATCGGTAATACAGATAAAAAAGTAAGTGGTGTACTGCTGACACATGCACATTTTGACCATATTGGAGCAGTTGATGCAATATGCAGCTATTATCAGTGTGAAGTTTATATGTCTCAAATTGAAAAATACTTTTTAACAGACCCGCTTAAAAATGGTTCAGATAAATTCAGTCAATATGGAATAGAACCCACAATAGTGAAGCAGCAGCCGAAATTTCTGGATAACGGTTTTCATCAAATCGGAACATTTAGTTTTGAAGTACGCCATACACCAGGACACTCACCAGGGAGCTTGAGTTTTATATTTAAGAATTTCGCGATTGTTGGGGATACTTTGTTTAAGGAAGGTATCGGAAGAACAGATCTCTATCAAGGAGATATGTCACAATTAATCAATAGCATCGACAGGGAATTACTTTCATTAGATGAAACGTTCATTATTTGTCCGGGTCATGGCCCTGAAACGACTGTCGGATATGAAAAAACACACAATCCATACCTATAGAAAAAACCTTCCTATTTTGGAAGGTTTTATTCGTGGTGGCCAAAGCTTGGCTCTAATAAAAATGTAGAATAATAAGTGAAGCCTACGAAACACACGATTAAGTATGCTGCAAAAATATACATGTACATTCTTTCTGATAAGTTTAAGTATCCAAGTAATACAAAAAATCCTGTTTGAGCAATGAATACAAATGACATCATAGACATTCCGCCTACATAGAACATTACTGCAAAGATTGCTGTCCAGAATCCTAAAGTTTTAAAAACCTTATCCATTTGGCAATTCCCCCTAATCTCAGACTCTTCATATCACTTATTATTATAAAGTTAACGATAAGATAAGTAAACCTTAATTTTACGAAATTTGTAACATCCAATTTTTTCTTTTTTATTTTAAAATCTAGATAAATTTATTTATTTATATGATATTAAATAGCTTAAGAAGAAAGATCAAGAATAAGTTTATATGATAGATGAGGAGGTAGAGATGGAGAAATTATTCAATGAAATAATAGAGCAGGCAATTTTACAAAGTGCATCAGATATACACTTCATTCCTTGTGATAAAAATGTATCTATTAAATTTAGGGTACAAGGTGATATCGAAGAATATAGTGACATCGACGATATATTATTTAAAAAATTACTTTCATATATTAAATTTACAGCACATCTTGATGTATCAGAAAAGAATAAGGCTCAGAGTGGGATAATACATTTTAATCTGGATAACTTACGATATAATATTCGCGCATCTACTTTACCTCGTTCATTAGGCGATGAAGCATGTGTATTGAGAATCATCAGACAAAGTTTTATAGATGAATATCAGACAGATGATCAGATATTGTTCGATCAGATGAAAAAATCAAGCGGTATAATTATTATTAGTGGGCCAACTGGAAGTGGTAAGAGTACATTAATGTATCAACTTGTACATTTTGCAAAGGACACATTGAAACGCCAAGTAATTTCAATAGAAGATCCTGTGGAGCAGCATCTTGACGGTATCATACAAGTTAATGTTAACGAAAAAGCAGAAATAACATATCAAACCGCAATTAAGGCAATCCTTAGATGTGATCCAGATATCATTATGCTAGGTGAAATAAGAGATTCGGTCGTAGCACAGCAAGTTATCAATGCGGGGCTGAGTGGTCATTTAGTTTTAACGACATTACATGCGAATGATTGTATTGGCGCATTATTTCGGTTAAAAGAAATGGGAATTAATGCTGTTGATCTTTATCAAAGTATCAATTTGATAATCAATCAAAGACTGATTAAAAAAAGAGATGAAAAGGAGCGTATTCTAGCCTATGAATTTCTGACAAAAAAGGATATTGAAAAATATTTAAAGAATAAGCACATAAACTATAGAACGTTGGCTGACATACTAAAGGAGATGTATGAAACAAATCAGATTTCACAACATGAATTTGAAAAATTTGATCTTTAAAAATCGTCTGAGAATATATCATAAAGATTTCTTGATTAGAATTTCTGAAATGACAAATAATGGGTTCACTCTTTACGAAGCAGTCTCTTTCTTGAATACGCAATATATAGAAATTGACCAAGAGATAAAGGAAGAGGCATTAAAATTACTTGAATCAGGAAAGCAGTTATCCGAGTTGCTCGACTATTTCAACTATAGCGATGATATTGTAATGCAGATACAGTTTGCTGAGCAGTATGGTGATTTAAATATGACATTGGTACGATGTTATGATTATTTAGAAAGTAAAGCAAAGCTTGCCTCACAACTTATAAAGACAATTCAATACCCTCTTATTTTAATCCTCATATTTATTACGCTTATATTTACAGTAAACTTAACAGTACTTCCTCAATTTCAATCTATGTATGACACTATGGATGTAAATGTAGGAATAGAAATAAAAGTTATGACTGCAATTTTATTTTCTCTACCTTATATCATCTACAGTTTTATACTTTTATTCATAGCACTTATTTTAGCTTATACTTTCTATTTTAGGAAACAGTCTGTTGCTGGTCAGCTTAAAATATTATTATCTGTACCGCTGATTAGAGATTTGTATCGCTTGTACATTACTTATCGCTTTAGTGAAATGCTTTCTTTTTTCCTGTCCAATGGTGTGATGATGAAAAGAATATTACAAATATTATCATCACAAAATAAGAATGAAACCTTTCGATACATTGCACTCATGATCAATCACAAGCTTTTAGAAGGGAGGCCACTCCCTGCTGCTGTCAAGGATATGAATATATTCGAACCGTCACTTGTACAATTTATGGAGCATGGAGAGAGAAATTCAAAATTGGATAAAGAATTAAAATATTACAGTGAATTTATATTTGATCGATTTCAACATCGATTATTACGCTGTATAAAAGCAATTCAGCCAGTAATTTTTATGATATTAGCATTGTTAATTGTGACCATGTATCTCGTCATTATACTACCGATGCTACAAATGATGGAAGGTATAAAATAAGGAGGGGTTATAGTGAAACGTATGGCGCGCAGGTTTAAAAAACAGTTTAGTAAGGATGATGGATTTACTTTAATTGAAATGTTATTAGTATTGCTCGTAATTTCGATTTTAATTATCGTCATTATTCCAAACATCGCTAAACAATCTAAGACTGTACAAGCTAAAGGATGCGAAGCTCAGGTAAAGATGGTACAAGGTCAGATCGAAGCCTATCGGATCGATACTGGTAAAACACCGTCTACAGTAAATGAGCTTGTTCCTGAATATTTGAAAGAAAATCAAGTGAAATGTAAAGATGGAACAGACATAATAATCAATAATGGTGAGGCATTATTAGGTGCTTAGAGCATTTTCGTATATAGAAATGCTCATTGTACTGATGATTGTCACCATTATACTCGCTGTTGTACCTTTAAACAGATTTAAATTAGATGAAATAAAACATGAAGAGATTAATGATGAAATAATTTCACTACTAAATTACTATCAGACAAAAGCAGTTGTATATAAGGTGAATATCTATGTGTCATTTCCTCCGGGAAGTGACACCATTTATATCAAATCATCGGCGCTCGACATTAATGCTTCCTATCGAATAGATGACGGTTATATTGATCGACACAATAGTTCGTATAATATACAGTATTATTTTGATGGGAGAGGGATCAATAAAGGTGGCTCAGTTATTTATCATATAGGCGATAAGAAATATCGTCTAATCTTTCAGATTCATTGGGGGAGAATGAGAATTGAAACGATATAGTGGTTTTTTATTCATAGATAGTATGCTTGCATTTTCTATCATCATCCTAATTGTCATGCTGCTACTTCCGATGTATAACGAAATGTCCATGACATATCAAAGGAAACAAGTTACGCTTGAAAAGGTTCGGTTACTGTATATGCATATCGTAATTAGAGAAGGAGAGTATACGCGTGAAGCACATACAATCTGTATTAAAGCATCTAAAGTATGCCATACGTTCAAATAAAGCATTCACGCTACTTGAGATGCTTGTTAATATGGCTGTAGTTATGATTATCATGTCGATTATACCGATGATCTTAATTCAGATATATCAATTTAATGGACGTTCCACAGATCATCATGATATAAATACAGCTTTATTTTTAAGGGAGATTGCTACTGAGCTTAAAAATGCGAAGGATATTACAGTAATTGATGATAAACTTCAAATAGCACTTCGAACAGATTTGATTACATATGAATATGTGCATAATCGCATCGTATGCAAGGTAAATGGAGAGGGTTATATCATCATGCTGGAAGACATTAAGAAAGGAGTCTTTTTTATAGAAGATGAACATCTATACATATCTCTGCAATCAAAAAACGAATCTCACGCAAAGAAATATCAAGTTCTATAATGGATTTATAACGCCATATTTGCTGATTCTATTATTTTTAACAGTCTTTTTTTTAAGTTATTATAGCAACAGATTCATGTTAAAATTAAAGACGATGGATCATCTTGAACAATATTATTATGAAGAGATTCTAAAGTCTGTGGAAAAAAGAGGTGTCTAGTTGGCTTATGTACTTGTAGGATTTATGGGTGTTGGAAAAACAACAATCGGTAATTTATTAGCTCGAAAGCTTGGGCTAAAGTTCATTGATATCGATGAACAGATTGAGCTGGAAATGAATATGAAGATTAAGGATATATTTGAGCAGTACGGAGAAACTTACTTCAGAACGTTAGAACATAATATTTTAAAACAACATATAAACATGAATATTATATTAGCTACAGGTGGTGGAATTATAGAAAATCCGAACAATATTTCTCTTTTAAAAGAAAATAAAATAAATATATGGGTAGATACGAACATTAACACTGTGTATAATAGAATTGTAAATGATGTTAATCGTCCGAATGCGATGAATAAATCATTTGATGCAATTAAAGACTTGTACTTTAGAAGACGTTCACGTTATAATGAAATCGCATACATTAGCGTTAACAATGATGATGAACTGTCAGACTGTGTGCAGGAAATTCACAATTTTATTATTGCGGAAGAAGGAAATTAGAGAGAATGAGAAATCATCGCCGAAGGGGCATCGCTATATTAAACTCTCAGGCAAAAGGATAATTTCCGGACAAACCCTGTAATGAAGCAGGATAGCACGATGCTATGCTGTTTTTATTTTTAACAATTAGGAGGAATATCATGTCAGAATTAAAGAGAACACCACTTTATGAAAAATATCTAGAAGATGGTGCGAAAGTAATTGATTTTTCTGGTTGGGCTTTACCTGTTCAATTTTCTAGCATTAAAGAAGAGCATATCGCTGTTAGAGAAGACATAGGAATGTTTGATGTCAGTCATATGGGTGAAATTATTGTCGAAGGTGAGCATGCACTTGAATATCTTCAATATGTACTTACAAACGATGCATCTAAAATGACCGATAAAAAAGCTCAGTATACAATGATCTGTAATGAAGATGGTGGGGTTGTTGATGACCTTGTTGTATATAAATTAGAAGAGAATAAATACTTACTTGTAGTAAATGCTGGAAATACTGATATTGACTTCGAATGGTTAAAATCACATAAAAAAGATGGTGTAACGATAACGAACGTATCTTCTGAATATGGACAAATTGCAGTGCAAGGTCCTAAAACTCTAGAAAAGCTTGCACCTGAAGTTAAAGAAAACATCTCAGAAATGAAATTATTTGAATTTTTAAAAGATGTTGAAATTTTCGGTAAAAACGTAATCTTAAGTCAATCAGGTTACACTGGTGAATATGGCTTTGAAATTTATTGTAAAGCCGAAGACACGGTATCAATCTGGGAAGCACTGCTTAATTTAGGTGTTACGCCTTGTGGTCTTGGTGCTCGAGATACGTTACGTTTAGAAGCGGCATTACCACTGCATGGACAAGATCTATCAACTGAGATAACACCTTATGAAGCTAAGATGGGCTTCAGCGTTAAACTTGATAAGGGTAACTTTATCGGCAAGTCAGTACTTGAAACTCAAAAGTTAAAAGGTGTAAATCGTAAATCTGCTGGTATCGAACTTTTAGAACGCGGTATTGCACGTACTGACTATGAAGTGTTTGATAAAGAGGATAATAAAATCGGTTATATTACTAGTGGAACGCAATCACCATTAACTGGCCGTTCAATTGCTTTAGCATTAATTGATACAGATTTTACAGCAATTGATACAGAAGTTTATGTACAAGTTCGTAAAAAACGTATTCCGGCAAAAGTTGTTAAAACTCCATTCCATAAAAATTAAGGGGCGAAGAAAATGAGTCATCGTTATATACCATTAACAGAAACTGATAAAAAAGAAATGATGGAAACAATAGGTATCAACTCAATTGATGAGTTGTTCCAGGATATACCTGAGAAAGTACGTTTCCAGGGCGATTTAAATATCAAGCCACGTAAATCTGAGACTCCATTACTAAGAGAATTACAGGCGCTTGCAAACAAGAATGTAACGAGTGATACACATGTGTCATTTTTAGGTGCAGGCGTATATGATCATTATATTCCGACAGTAGTAGATCATGTGATTTCACGTAGTGAATTCTATACTGCATATACTCCTTATCAACCTGAAATTTCACAAGGTGAATTACAAGCTATCTTTGAATTCCAGACGATGATTGCAGAACTTACTGGTATGGATTGTGCGAACTCTTCTATGTATGATGGAGGTACATCTTTTGCGGAAGCAGCAATGCTTGCATGTGGTCATACGAGAAATAAGAAGATTATTGTTTCAAAAGCAGTGAACGATCAATCTCGTGCAGTATTACACACTTACGCAAAAGGTCAACATCTAGAAGTAGTTGAAATTGATGTGAAAGATACCGTTACGGATTTAGATGCATTAAAAGCTGCAATTGATGAAGATACTGCATGTGTGATGGTTCAATATCCTAACTTCTTCGGAAGTATAGAGGATTTAGAAACAATTAAATCTTTCACTGAAGGTACGAAGGCTTTATTCGTAGTTTCAAGTAATCCGATGAGTCTAGGTCTATTAACGCCACCTGGGGAATTCGGGGCGGATTTAGTTGTTGGAGATGCACAAGTATTTGGTATTCCAGCACAACTAGGTGGACCACACTGCGGTTACTTTGCAGCAACGAAGAAATTGATGCGTAAAATGCCAGGACGCCTTGTTGGACAGACACAGGATGATGAAGGGAACCGTGGATTTGTATTAACATTACAAGCGCGTGAACAACACATTCGTCGTGATAAAGCAACATCAAATATCTGTTCTAATCAAGCTTTGAATGCTTTAGCTGCATCAGTTGCAATGAGTGCATTAGGTAAGAATGGTGTCTATGAAATGGCGAACCAGAACTTACAAAAAGCAAATTATATGAAATCACGTATGGTTGAAGAAGGGTTCGAAGTGCTTGAAGGTACGACGTTCAATGAATTCGTAGTGAAGTTTAATCATCCGGTTAAAGAGATTAATGAGAAACTTCTTGATGAAGGCTTCATTGGTGGATATGACTTAGGTCAAGTTGAAGAGCAATATCATAATCATATGTTAATTGCAGTAACTGAATTACGTACGAAAGAAGAAATTGATACATTTATCGCGAAAGTAGGTGTGTTCAATGCTTAAGGGAAGCTCTCCGTTAATTTTTGAACGTTCAAAAGAAAATCGTTTCAGCTATTCATTACCAGAATTAGAAGTAGAAAATAAAAAAGTTGAAGAATTATTAGATAGTAAGTTTATCCGTAAAGAACGTCCGATGCTGCCTGAAGTAGCGGAACTAGATTTAATGCGTCATTATACTGAACTTTCAAATAAAAATCATGGTGTAGACTCTGGATTCTATCCACTAGGTTCTTGTACGATGAAGTACAATCCAAAGATCAATGAAAAAGTCGCGCGTATGTCAGGATTTGCAAACGCTCATCCGCTTCAAGATGAAAAAACAATTCAAGGCTCTTTAGAAGTAATCTACGATTTACAAGAACACTTAAAAGAAATTACAGGTATGGATGAAGTAACACTTCAACCAGCTGCAGGGGCTCACGGTGAATGGACAGCACTTATGATGATTCGTGCTTATCATGAAGCGAATGGTGACCATAACCGTACGAAAGTCATCGTACCCGACTCAGCACACGGTACTAACCCAGCTTCAGCAACAGTGGCCGGCTTTGAAACAGTAACCGTTAAATCAAATGAATTTGGACTAGTCGATATCGAGGACTTAAAGCGTGTTGTAGGTGATGATACGGCTGCAATTATGTTAACAAACCCAAATACTTTAGGCTTATTTGAAGAAGATATTCTGGAAATCCGTGAAATCGTTCATGCTGCCGGCGGTAAGTTATACTATGATGGCGCAAACTTAAATGCGATTATGAGTAAAGTACGCCCTGGAGATATGGGATTTGACGCAGTTCACCTGAATTTACACAAAACGTTTACTGGACCTCATGGTGGTGGCGGGCCAGGTTCTGGACCAGTGGGTGTGAAAGCAGATTTAGTGCCATTCTTACCAAAACCACATATCGTTAAGACTGAAGATGGTTATAAATTTGATAATGACCGACCAGAATCAATCGGACGAGTAAAACCATTCTACGGTAACTTTGGTATTTACTTACGTGCCTATACGTATATCCGTACGATGGGACCAGACGGTCTGAAAGAAGCTTCAGAAGTTGCAGTATTAAATGCGAACTATATGATGCGCCGTCTACAGGATTACTTCGTATTACCGTACGATCGTCACTGTAAGCATGAATTTGTAATTAGTGGATCTAAGCAGAAGAAACTTGGCGTAAGAACATTAGACATGGCGAAACGTCTGTTAGACTTTAATTTCCATCCGCCAACAATCTACTTCCCTCTTAATGTTGAAGAGTGTATGATGATTGAGCCGACAGAAACAGAGTCTAAAGAAACATTAGATTCATTCTGTGATACGATGATTCAAATTGCTAAAGAAGCAGAAGAGAATCCGGATATCGTATTAGAAGCACCGCATCACACAGTAATCGGTAGATTAGATGAAACATTGGCGGCACGTAAGCCAGTTTTAAAGTATGAAGGTTCAAACGAGAAGTAGTACAAAAACAAGGTTAAGACGCATGTCTTAACCTTGTTTTATTTTGATTTGATTTTGCCAGTCCAGCCTTTATAGCCGTTTTTAAGCATATAAAGGTCTGTATAACCATGCTTTTTCATCATGCGTGCAGCACGATAGCTTGAAATACCGTTCGCATCGACGAAGTAGATGGGCTGATCTTTACGTAAACCTAGCATACGTGTTCTAAATATTGACATCGGAATATTTCTTGAGCCGATGATATGACCATAATCATAGTCAGCTTTTTCACGTAAATCGATTACTTGTGCTCTTCTTAACCCTTGTTGAAACTCATCTTGACTTAACTCAGTAACAGCTTTACGATTAATAAAGTAATTAACAAGTATATAGATGAATAGTAAGAGAAGAACAATACCTAACACATACCAGAAATTCATACAGGTATTCCTCCTTTTTGTTTCATAGATATATTATAGATATAATATACTTTATTTTCAAAGTATTTTTTAAAACTATAGACATACAGTAAAGAGGGTTGCATATGCAGGAAGAATGGTTATTTATCAATACACATAAAAATAATCCATATTATAACATGGCAATGGATGAAGCTTTGCTCAACTTAGTATCACAGGGCGCGCTATCTCCTGTGATAAGATTTTATGGATGGGCTCCTAAAACTTTATCGATCGGTTATTTTCAGAAACTAGAAAAAGAAATTGATCTTGATAAAGTGAATGCTGGGGGTTATGGACTAGTGAGACGTGCGACAGGCGGTCGAGGAGTTCTGCATGATAAAGAACTGACGTACAGTGTGATCGTACCTGAGTCTCATCCTATGATGCCGGAGTCGGTTACTGCTGCTTATAAAGTGATTTCAACAGGGCTGTTAGAAGGGTTTAAGAATTTAGGGTTCCAGGCGGAATTTTCGGTGCCAAGGACGAAAGAAGATAGAGAACGCCTAAAAGACCCGCGAAGTTCAGTATGTTTCGATGCTTCGAGCTGGTATGAATTAGTCGTTGAAGGTAAGAAGATAGCTGGCAGTGCACAGACGCGCCAAAAAGGAGTGATTCTGCAGCACGGTTCAATATTACAGTCGATTGATGTTGATGAACTGTTTGATTTGTTCATCTTTAGTAGTGAACGACTGAAAGAACGAATGAAACGTAGTTTCTATTCCAAAGCAGTCAGTATTGCTGATCTGACCGATGAAGAGATTACCATTGCAATGATGGAAGAAGCATTTTATAAAGGATTTGAGCAAGGTCTCGACATTAAGCTCAAGCCTTTTGAAGTAACTGCTGAGATTGAACAGGAAGTTTCTTTACTAATAGAAAAATATAGAAGTGAAGAATGGTTAAAAAGAAGGTAAGCGCATGCGCTTACCTACTCAATTGTTAATTTGTCAAATGCATCTATCGCATCGTGAAGCATCGCTTTGCCTTGTGATATTTTTTTTGTGTCAGATTTTTCATAGCCGCTATGAATCAAACTGACTGCCTTTTCGAATTTATGATTTGCTTCATTTACCTGATGGTGAACATCAGCAAATGTTGCAGGTGGCTGGCTATCTTTAAATACATGATTATATTGCTGGATTGTGTCTTTGACGTCAGATTTAATTGTGCTTAGTTTTTCTTTAATCTGAATATCATTTTGTTTTGATAGTTTGTTTTCAATGGTTGAAAACATTTTTATAGCCATTGCAAGTGAAGCAGCATATGAATTAAAGTGCGTTGTAAATTCATGATTAGACATCTGCATGCTCCCTTGTAGTTGTTTTAATTCATTGTCAGTAGCATTTAAAGTGTTTTGTTTTGTGATTAAATCGGTTTTTTGATCTTCGATTTTAGATTTTAGTACTTTAATTTCCTTCTTTAAGTCGGTCGATTTTTCTGTTAGTTCTGTTTCAGCACCTCCGCCACAGGCAGTAAGTGTTATAGTAGAAGTCATTATTAATGATAATATTTTGAATTTTTTCATTTTTTTACTCCTCAAATGATTCGTTTTTCTAAATACTATGTTAACATGTATATATTCAGAAAATATAGTTAAAATATATATACCTGTCTCTTATAC
>NZ_PPRM01000027.1 GCF_002902665.1 Macrococcoides caseolyticum | reverse complement strand
CTATATACCTATGCTTGACGATTTAAATAAAATTAAACAAAATTTAATTAACATAAGAAATAATTACTCTGCACCCTATTCTAAAGACAATCTAAAATCAATTACCTTTCCAGCAACAGTTAAATTCAATTTTAAAGAGTATTCGATAAAAGAATTAGATGATGCGCTAGAAAGCTTAAATGATCATATAAGAAATTATGAAGAAACGATTAATAAAATCGATGACATTTCATCAGGTAACATTAAGGAGGAATAACAATGTTTATAGAGCCATTCATAGATAAGCATGGCAAACAGAAATATAGATACGTACAACGTTATAAAGACCCTCTAACTAACAAATACAAGCGTACCTCTGTTGTGCTTAATAGGAATGGTAAGCAGTCACAAAAAGAGGCGCAAAGGCTTTTAGATGCAAAGATAAATGAAAAGATTAAAGAGTTATCTACTGATGATATTAAAGATATGACGTTTCACAACTTATTAGATGAGTGGTATAACTACCATAAAGCTACATCAGGTTGTAAAGTCACATCGTTAGAAACACTCTCTTACCACGTTAAGATGATTAAAGAGGCAATAGATAAAGATATATTACTTTTATCAGTAAATAAGAAGATTGCACAATCTGTAGTGGATAAAGGGCTAGAGAAAGGCATTTCAGATAGAGGGATAGTAAAAAGATATGGTACTTTTAAACGTGCCATGCATTATGCTAATGCACAATACAATATAGGTGATTTATCATACCTGGAATATGTGACAATTCCTAAGAAGTTTAAAACTAGAGAAGAATTGAAAGCTAAAGAAGAAAACTATTTAACTCTAGATCAAGTAAAAGAAATATCTGAACATCTTATAAATGAGTCAGATAACAAAAAGTTTGCTACTGGTAAAAGAAGTGTTTGGCTTGCTGGTAACATAGCATTGTTTCAGATGCTTACTGCCATGAGGATTGGTGAAGTGCTAGCTATAGAGAATGATAGCATTGATTATGATAATAAAACGCTCACTATCGACGGTACAATTTTATGGACTCGTAAGGATGATATTATAGGCTTTAAAGACACAACAAAGACCGATGCATCTAATCGTATTATTAAGTTAGATGATACATGTATCGACATATTAAAAAGAATACAACTAGAAAACAAAAAATTAAAACAGTGGGATAGCAATTACAACGATAGAGGGTTTGTATTCACCAACTTAAAGGGTAACCCTACAAACTATGTGAATGTTAGTAAGTACTTGCAAGAGGGGGCTAAAGCGTGTGGCATTGATAAGCATATATCTTCTCACACATTAAGACATTCAGGCATTACTCTATTAGCTGAATTGAATGTACCACTCAAACAGATTATGCAACGTGTAGGACATTCAGACTACAGAACAACAATAACCATTTATCAGAAAGCAACTGCGAAAATGGAAGAAGATACAATTAATAAATTAAATGCACTAGCTTAAATGAGTCTAAAATATAGGCTCATTTTTTTATTTTAAATTACTGCATTTTACTACTTTTTTCAGATTGTGTCCTTTTTCTGTCCTTTTTTCATTCTAAAGACACACAGAAACCCTCACAAACATAGTGTTTATAAGGGTTTAAGCATTTTGTTATTCTAATCCAGCACGGCGGAACAATGTATCAATCTGATTTAAATGGTGTTTCTCGTTGAAACACTCATCAAGTTCTTCTTTAGATAACAGGTCAGTAATCTTGCTATCTTGTTCAACCAACTCACGGAATGGCGTCTTCGTTGCCCACGATTCCATCGCTTTCGGTTGAACAGTATCATATGCTTCTTCACGAACCATACCTTTATCGATTAACGTAAGCATGACACGTTGCGAGTAGATTAAGCCGAATGTCTTCTCCATATTTGCTTTCATATTATCTTCATAAACTGTTAAGTTATCGATGATGTTTGTGAAACGATTTAACATATAGTCTAACGCAATCGTTACGTCCGGTAACATAATACGTTCAGCAGATGAATGTGAAATATCACGCTCATGCCATAATGGTACGTTTTCGTAAGCTGTTGTTAAATAGCCACGAATAACACGTGCGATACCTGTAACATTCTCTGAACCGATTGGATTACGCTTATGCGGCATTGCAGAAGATCCTTTTTGACCTTTAGCAAATGCTTCTTCAACTTCACGTGTTTCAGTCTTTTGAAGACCACGTACTTCTACTGCAAACTTCTCAATTGATGTCGCAATTAAGCTTAATGTAGCAATGTAGTAAGCATGACGGTCACGTTGCAGCGTTTGAGTTGAAATTTCAGCATACCCTAACCCTAATTTCTCACAAACGTAGCTTTCAATTTCAGGCGGAATATTTGCAAACGTACCTACCGCGCCACTCATCTTACCAACTTCGATTTCTTTACGCACTTCTTTGAAACGCTTTAAGTTGCGCTGCATTTCCATATACCATAGTGCCATCTTTAAACCGAATGTTGTCGGTTCAGCATGCACACCGTGCGTTCTACCCATCATGAGTGTTGTTTTATGCTTTAATGCCTTTTGTTTTAATACTTCGATGAACCTTTCAAGATCTTTCTCGATAATGTCATTCGCTTGTTTAATCACATAGCTTAACGCTGTATCCACTACATCTGTACTCGTTAAACCGTAGTGTACCCATTTCTTCTCTTCTCCTAATGTTTCGGATACTTGACGTGTAAAAGCAACAACGTCATGACGTGTTTCCCTCTCAATTTCTTTCGCGCGTTCAACATCAACACGAGCATTCTGACGGATTAACTTCACATCTTCTTTAGGGATATATCCTAACTCTGCCCAAGCTTCACTTGCAAGTATCTCAACTTCTAACCAAGCCTCAAATCTGTTTTGTTCCGTCCAGATGTTCGACATCTCTTCTCTTGAATAACGTTCAATCATGAATAGATTCCTCCGTAAATGTTTTATCTTAATCAGTATAACAAACTTTTAAAATTCCGTACATTTTTTATTTATTCATTTATAAAGTTCGTGTATTTTATGCTACACTTTCTATTTTAACAGATATTTCGATGAGATAAAATTCCCATTAAAAAAACGGCCCCGAACGGCCGTTTTCATTATTGAATCTTTTTACCCGTGAAAATAATCTGTTCTTTATATACTTCTATTTCACCCTTTTCGTTTTCACGAAAAACTGGTTTTTGAAATCTTTTTACCGGTGCATAACCTGCTTGCTTCATACGTTCTAAACATTGCGCAATTGTTTCATTGTCATTCACTTCAAATTTCATCTGTATCATACGCCTTTAACTTTTTACTGCGCACACCTTTAACCCAGAATCCACCATGAATATTCTTAGGCTCATATGCAATGATAAATGCTTTCGGATCAAGTTGCTTGACTGTGTCCATTAACTTAAGTTCAAAACGACGTGGGGTTAAAATCTGCATTACAAGACGATCCCCGTCACGGCCATGCGCAGCATAGTGCGTTACACCGTAACCCAAGTCACGTAAAGTTTTTGGAATTTCCTTATCATATTCAGCTGTCGTCACATTGATAACGATGTAGCCTAGTGCAATCATTTCCTCAATCTTCATCCCTACAATAATCCCTGCACCAAATCCTAATGCATAAGCGATGATATTTTCTATCTTATCCAGACCATTCATTACCATACCTAATCCTACGATATAGACAAGTACTTCTAATACTGAAACAAAGGCTGCGAGATATCTATAACCTTTGAGTGTCAGAATCATACGCATCGTCAAGAACGACACATAAAAAATATTGATAACAAATATTAATAACACGGTAATCCATGGGTTATCTATTGCCGGCACTGTAATCCCCCCTATAAAAAATCATTCTTAAATTCTACTACTGAAGATAAGGGTTTGCAATGGTAATTTATTTAATGAGTTCCTCGATTGAATAGCGAGTGATCGGAAGCATACGCTTATGCTGCGTTTTTATATAATGACTTTCTATCTTTTCTCGAGACTCGGCATCCACTGTCTTACCTTCAAGGTAGTCATCGATTGCTTCATAAGTTACACCAAGTGCGACTTCGTCAGGCAATTGTGGTTTATCTTCTTCCAGGTCAGCTGTCGGAGCTTTTTCATATAGATGCGCTGGACACCCTAAATACTTCAGGATAGCTTTACCTTGACGCTTATTCAAGCCGGCAAGGGGGAATATGTCGGCTCCGCCATCTCCAAATTTCGTGTAGAACCCTGTGATACTTTCTGCCGCATGATCTGTTCCGATAACAATGCCTTCTGTTGCAGCAGCAATAGAGTACTGCGCCTTCATACGTTCACGCGCTTTTTCATTACCTTTTTGGAAATCTGTTAGCGTAATCTCTGCTCTTTTCAATGTCTCAATACTAGCATCTACAGCTTTTTTAATATTAATCGTAATTACTTTGTCAGGTTGTATAAAAGCTATTGCGTCTTCGCAATCCCGCTCGTCTTTTTGAACCCCGTATGGTAATCGCACTGCAATAAATTCGATATCGCGCTCTGACTTAAGTTCGTCCACTGCCATCTGGCAAAGCTTACCGCAAAGTGTTGAATCCTGTCCTCCTGAAATTCCGAGCACAAGTGATTTTATAAATGGATATTGCTGAACATATGACTTGATAAAGTCAATGATTTCACGTGTTTCTTCTGCAGTATCAATGGATGGCTTTGTCTTTAACATTTCAATAATTTGTTGTTGGAGCATCTATTTCACTTCTTTCACCTTATTGGAAACTTCATAAATTTCCTGATTTTTATTCTCCCAGCATAATAAGCTCAGATCTACTGGATACTCTTCAGGATTCAAATAACGAATCGTCTCTTCCCATAGGAGATTCAAATTATCCTGTAAATACTTACGTGAGACTTCCAGTGACGGCACTTCATATACAAGTCTTCCACCTACAAAGATGTCCTGATGCAAGTCTCTCGCAGTAAAATCATTGATCCACTTTTGCTTATATGTATGAATCGGATGAAACATCTTTAATGGTTTCTCTTTAGAAGGATCTTCAAAGTCCAGCGTAATATAGTCTCCTTCAGACTTATTTGTCTGATTGTTGATAATACGATATACTTTCTTCTTACCAGGAGTTGTCACTTTTTCTGCATTATTCGAAATTTTGATACGATCTTCTAATTGGCCCGCTTTATTCTCTATTGCAACAAGCTTGTATACTGCACCAAGTGCAGGCTGGTCGAATGCTGTAATCAGTTTCGTACCGATACCCCAAGCTGTAATCTTAGCCCCTTGCTGCTTAAGTGCAATAATCGTTTCTTCATCTAAATCATTAGATGCAAATATTTTAGCATCAGAAAAACCTGCTTCATCAAGCATGCGACGTGCTTCTTTTGAAAGATAGGCTAAGTCTCCTGAATCAAGTCGGATTCCGACGAAATTAATCTTATCGCCTAATTCCTTGGCAACACGAATGGCATTTGGCACACCTGACTTTAACGTATGGAAAGTGTCTACCAGGAACACACAGTTCTTATGACGTTCTGCATATTTTTTAAACGCCACATACTCATCATCATAAGCTTGAACCATCGCATGCGCATGTGTGCCTGCAACAGGAATACCGAACAATTTGCCCGCACGCACGTTACTTGTTGAATCAAATCCTGCGATATAGGCTGCGCGCGTCCCCCAGATTGCTGCATCTAATTCCTGGGCACGACGTGTCCCGAACTCCATGACGATTTCATCGCCAACGACTTGTTTAATACGACTCGCCTTCGTAGCAATCAGTACCTGGAAGTTGACGATGTTCAATATCGCTGTTTCAAGTAGCTGCGCCTGAATTAAAGGTGCTTCTATTCGTAATAACGGTTCATTGTTAAAACATACTTCTCCTTCTTGCATCGCACGGAGGTTACCTGTAAACTTCAAATCCTTCAAATAAGATAAATAGTCCTCTTTGTAGCCGAGAGTCTTCAGATATGCGATATCTGTTTCTGAGAACTTGAAGCCTTTCACATACTCTATCACGCGTTCAAGACCTGCAAACACTGCATATCCATTATCAAACGGCATGCTACGAAAATAGACATCAAATACTGCATTCTGCTCATGAATACCATCATTCCAGTACGTTTCTCCCATATTAATCTGATATAGATCTGTGTGTAACATCAAGCTATCATCTTCGTACTTGTACATCCTCTTCTCCCCTATTCAAAAGCTCATATTAATTTCATATTACCATAGTGAATTCATTTAGGCATCGCTTTAACATTCTGTTACAATTAATGTAAGGAGGCATCATATGTTCAAGAAAAATTTCATCATTTTATCTATCATCGTATCAATTTCCGGAATGACTCAAGGGATGCTGTTGCCGCTCATCGCGATTATCTTCGAACACGATAATGTATCGACATTCGTCAACGGACTTCACGCTTCTTCCATATACATCGGAGTCTTTTTAGCATCATTATTCTTAGAAGGATTACTTAGGAAGTTCGGCTATAAGAACCTTATTATTATAGGCGGAGCTATCATCTTCTTATCACTCGGATTATTTCCGATACTTGAGAATATGACAATCTGGTTCATATTACGATTGCTCGTCGGGGTTGGAGATAATATGCTGCACTTCTCGACACAATCATGGCTTACAGAATCAACACCGAGACATAAACTCGGTCGTATTATTTCAATCTACGGATTAAGTTTTTCAGCTGGCTTTATGGTCGGACCGTTATTATCTAAACTATATGATATACACGAAGCACTGCCTTTTGTAGCAAGCAGTATACTCACACTATGCGCCTGCAGTTTAATACTATTACTGAAAAACCAGTATCCTGAAGTTCAGACATCGAACATTTCACTTAAAAACACAACTGCAAACTTTGGCAAGGTGATGAAGACGAGCTGGGTCGCATTCTTATTTCCTATGATGTATGGTGTGCTGGAAGCATGTTTAAACAGCAATTTCCCGGTCTTCGCTATGAAAAATGGCGTCGATGTAAACTTAATCATCTTAATCATCCCTGCATACAGTCTAGGTGCGATTCTGTTCCAGGTACCACTCGGCATGATTTCAGATAAGGTTAATCGTAATGTGTTGTTATCCATCGTGACATTTGTCGGTGCGTGTATCTTTATATTATGTCAATTCTTTACAAGTAATGGTTATGTATTACTTACGCTTTTCTTCATCGCCGGAATCTTTATCGGGTCACTTTATTCACTAGGCGTGACATTGATGACAGAAATTACACCGAAAGTATTACTGCCAGCAGGAAATTTAATGTGTGGTCTCATATTCAGTATCGGTAGTATTACAGGACCGATCATCGGTGGGATGACGATTCAGTTCTCGCATAACACACAATTTTTCAGCTTTATTGCTGTCATACTCTTACTCATCAGTATGGCTACAATTTACGATTACAGAAAACGACTGACAATTAGAAATGAGGGATGACATGGTCATCAATGAAGCAAAAGCTTTCATAACACAATTCTATAAAGAACAGTGCTTCAGCGAACAATTAATGAAAGCACGTATTAAAGACGTAGAAAGAGAAATAGAGGAAACAGGTACATATACACATACATCTGAAGAACTGGAATACGGCGCACGTGTTGCATGGCGTAACAGCAATCGCTGTATCGGCAGACTATTCTGGGATAAGTTGAAAGTTATAGATAACAGACATATTGAAAGTGAAGCAGCATTTATCGAAGCAATCGAACATCATATTGATAGCGCAACGAACGATGGAATGATCATACCGACAATTACAATATTTGCTGATGCAAATAAACAGCGCATAAACCTCTATAACGACCAGCTCATCCGTTATAGTGATGACCCGATTGTGCGTGAGACGAAAGCACTCATCGAACATACAGGGTATACAAATTTCGGTAAGTTCTTACCTCTTCTGTATTCGATTGATGGCACATTTAAGACATATGAAATCAACCCGGACATCATTAAAGAAGTTACTATCACACACCCGGAACACGAAGCATTCAATCAATTAAATCTCGCATGGTATGCGGTACCGATTATTTCAAGTATGGACTTAAAAATTGGCGGAATCACATACCCGCTAGTTCCATTTAATGGTTGGTATATGGAAAGCGAAATCGCAAGCAGGAACTTCCTCGATGACTACCGTTATGATAAGATGAAAGAAATCGCAGAAGCATTCGGATTCGATACGACGACAACAACAAGTTACTGGAGAGACAGAACCGTTGTAGAGATGAACTATGCGGTATATCACTCATTCAAACAGCACGGTGTCTCAATTGTGGATCACTATACCGCAAGTAGACAATTCGCGCGCTTCGAACAAAATGAAGCGGACGAAGGCAGAAGTGTAACAGGAGACTGGACATGGCTCATACCACCGATCTCACCATCAATCGTGCACAACTTCCATAAGGGTTATAAGAATATATACAACAACCCGAATTTCTATTACAAGAAAAAGGTCGGCAAATGTCCTTTCAGTACGTAGAGAACAATAAAAAGATAGCGAGAAACAATTGTTTCTCGCTATCTTTTTATTGTTCTCTAGTGTTTAACCGCTCGTCTCACGACTTACTTCTCCCCTATATTTTCCGTTGCAACCTCAATCACATCAAAGAAGTCATCCACCTCTTCTTTTTTAATATTTTTCAAGTTTTTATTCTGTGCACAGACAACGTGAGATGCGTGTCCTATCTTAACGGAACATGATTCTCCTTCAAAGTCGTTATCAACGATGTATATATCTCTATTTTTCGTTCCTTCATAGCTCTGGAAGAGTATTGCATGTTTGGCTTGAATACCTTTGAATGTGTTTCGTCTAATAACTGTAAGCTCTCCCGCTGCTCCTTTATGCACGTTGCCGGATAAGTCCGTCGTATACTTACCGCTTTTTGTAGAACGGTATCGAATGCCGCCTGCACAGTCGATAAATTCGTTGTCATGAATATGCAGTACTTTTGATTTCAGGAATGTCAGTGCATAGTCGCCCATTCCTTCGAATGTATTATTTCGCACTGTTATATTCTCATAGAATACATCATGATGACTCGCGTGTGAGCCAATCGCACGGTTCCACGGTTTCATTAACGGGTCTCCAGAGTTTCCGAAATAGCAGTTTTCAATAATAACATTTTTCGTCGGCGTTGCATCGTATGCACCAAACTTCGGAAACGAGTCTTTCAGCTGCAAGTCAATTTGTATCGCTTCACTAAATGCTCGTTCCCCACTGTCATCACGGAATCCAAGAAACTTACATTCTGTTACTTTAAATCCGTCAAGACCGCACGCATCTATTGCATGTCCTTGGACGACATTTTTGAACGTAACGTCCTTAATGGTTATTTCTCGTGCATGTCCAAGCGACATAATCGTGTTGTTAAAGTTCAGCACGTGGCCGTTCTGATTAAACGTCCCACCTTCTATCGTAATAAATCCGTTTCCTTCATATCCTTTATACTGATCACCTTTATTGCCGTTTTTAAGAAGTGCAAACGGGCTCATCCTCATAATTTCTGCATCTTTATGCAGTTGTAAGTGCGTATGTTTATAAATGACAAGCTCTTTAGATATATAATACTTACCTTCTGGGACATATATTTTTACGGGTTGTTGCTTTGCAATATTAAGCGCGCGCTGAAATCCTATCGTATCAAAGATAATATTTTTACCTTTTGCGCCATAATGTAACACGTTTACTTTTTTCAATAATTCCACCTGCATCTCTTTTATATTATAATGTTGAGTATACCCGTTTTACGTAAATTATGTTAAGGAGTGATTGTTTTGAAGGATGCTTTAATTATTGTAGATTATTCATATGATTTCGTTGCGCTTGATGGTAAATTGACATGTGGTAAGCCAGCAATTGCTTTAGAATCAGCACTTGTATCCAAGTGGGAACAATATATCGATGCCGGAAAACCGGTATATGTGCTGATGGATTTACATTTTGAAAATGATACACATCACCCTGAATCGAAACTCTTCCCGCCGCATAATATAGAAGGGACCGATGGCAGAAAGCTATATGGAAAGCTTGATGGGTTATATCATAAAGATAAAGAGAAGGATAATGTCTATTGGTTAGATAAACGTCGTTATAGTGCATTCAGTGGCACACCTTTACATCAGCTGCTGACTGAACGCCATATTAACAATATTGAGCTTGCTGGCGTATGTACAGATATTTGTGTATTACATACTGCAATCGACGGTTATAACTTAGGTTATGAAATGTACGTTGACGAACGTGCAGTTGCATCGTTCAATGCGACTGGGCACAGATATGCATTAGAGCATTTCAAAAATGTACTGGGCATGACTGTAGATAGCGCCGAATAATCGTGATACACTAATAACAAACATATTTAAAGGAGAAGAACTATGACAATTTTAACTTTCGGACATCAAAATCCAGATACAGATACTATTACTTCAGCTTTAGTAATGGCTGACTTGCAAAAAGCTTTAGGTAAAGATATCGAAGCTGTACGTTTAGGTGATATTAACGGCGAAACTGAATATGCGTTAAACAAATTCGGTGTTGAAGCACCACGCTTAATCAAGAGCCTAGATAAGGAAGAAGTTATTTTAGTTGACCATAATGAATTCCAGCAATCCGCTCCTGGTATTGAAGAAACGACAATCTTAATGGTAGTTGATCACCACCGTATCGCAAACTTTGAAACTGCTGGTCCACTTTACTACCGTGCTGAACCCGTAGGATGTACTGCAACGATCTTACGTAAGATGTATAAAGAGAGCGATGTGGAGATTAAACCTGAGATTGCTGGTTTAATGCTATCTGCAATTATCTCAGATACTTTATTATTCAAGTCACCAACTTGTACAGATGAAGATGTTAAAGCAGCTGAAGCGTTAGCAGAAATCGCGAATATCGATCTCCAGTCATACGGTCTTGAAATGTTAAAAGCAGGTGCATCTACGAAAGACAAAACTGCTGAGGAATTATTAAACATCGATGCGAAGTCATTTGCGATGGGAGAACATGAAGTACGTGTCGCGCAAGTTAACACTGTTGATATCGACGAAGTACTGGCACGTCAGGATGAATTAGAACAAGCGATTAATGCTGAAACTGCACAAGAAGGCTATGCATTATTCGTACTTGTTGTGACGGATATCTTAAACTCAAACTCTAAAGTTTTAGCACTAGGACAACAACAGCCTGCAGTAGAGAAAGCCTTTAATGTCGCACTTGATCAAAATACAGCACTATTAGAAGGTGTTGTGTCTCGTAAGAAGCAAGTTGTACCACAATTAACTGCAGCACTTACTGAATAAGGAGTGAGAATGATGGAAATATTACAAGGAAATAATAAGTTCTATGTTGGTAATGAAGCATCACCTGACGCTGAAATTACGTTCCAGCCCTCAGGCGATGCGATTGTAATTGATCACACATATACAGACCCTAAGTTGCGTGGACAAGGTATCGCGAAACAGCTTGTTGAACGTGCAGTAGATTACGCGCGCGAGCATAACTTGAAGATTGTACCACTCTGCCCTTATGCGCGTGTTGTAATGGAAAGAGACCCTGAGATGCAGTCACTCATTAAATAACACAAAAGCGCGATTCGTAAATACGAATCGCGCTTTCGATTTGAAAGAATGAAAAAATGGTATGCATTTATTATAAACTGAATTATCTGAATAATCAATATTATTTTTGTATCTTTATTAAAATAATAAATCCATCTGTGCTTTTAGTTCATCAATTAACTGCATCGTCATACGTGATGTCTTATTGTTCATATCATCCTGCTGCGCAGTGACACATTTAATAAAATGCTCAATCTCATATTGCATCGGCTGACCATCACAGCTAAATGTCTCTATGACTTCGCCACTGCGCTTCATTTTTACGATTTGAGAGGGTGCGGAGATTTTATCTATAGTAATAATACCTTCTTCTCCTATGATTTCTGAAGGCTGATGACTGTCGATAATCTTTGAGAAGCTTAATAACGCTGTCATATCATGATAGTTACAAATTACGGTTCCTTGACAATCTGCACCAGTCGATAAAATTTTCCCAGTTGACTGCACGCTTTTAGGATAGCCAAATAAATCAACGAGCGGGCTGATTGTGTACACACCAAGGTCCATCAATGCACCATTTCCAAGTTCGGGTTTAAAGGCATTTTCGATGATTCCTTCCTTGTACTTATCATATCGTGATGAATATTGGTTATAATGAAAGTTAACACGTCTAATCGTGCCAATCTCTTCAATCCATGATTTTAGTTTTAAATAGGCAGGAGAATAGATACTTTTCATGGCTTCCATAAAGTATACGCCATTATTCTCTTGTGCCTGCACCATTAGATTGAAGTTCTTTAAAGAAGTTGTTATTGGCTTTTCGCATAGCACATGCTTTTTATGATTCATTGCTTGAATCGCCTGTTGATGATGGAGTATATTGGGGGTAGCGATATATACGGCATCGAGTGCTTCATCTTCTAGAAATGCATCAAAGTTATCAGTAAAGTTCGGAATATGGTGACGCTCGCTAAACATCTCTGCTTTATCCAGTGTTCTAGAATACATGCTATGGAGTTCAAATCCATCCGTTACTTTGCCCGCTTCGATAAAACGATCTGTTATCCAGTTCGTTCCGATAAGTCCAAATTTCATAGTAACACCTCGTAATTAAGTTTTTTTATAGTATACCCTATTTCTAAATAGATGGAGGCTAAATTTATGTTAAATTCAGAAACTCAAAATGTGCGCGATTTCTTTCAGACACAATCGACAAAAGATATAAAATTCCGAAAGAAATATTTGAAAGCTTTGAAGAAATCTATAAAGAAACATGAATCTGATATTCTAGATGCACTGAAAAGTGACCTTGGAAAGAATAAGGTGGAAGCATACGCAACAGAAGTTGGATTTGTTATGAAAGAGTTATCATATATTATTAAAGAACTTAAAAACTGGGCAAAGACAAAGTCTGTTACAACCCCGATGATGCAGTTTCCAGCAAAGAGCTTTATCAAATATGAACCATACGGCACCGTGCTTATTATCGGTCCATTTAACTATCCATTTCAGCTCGTGATGTCACCGCTTATCGGTGCACTTGCTGCGGGGAACTGTGCAGTCGTGAAACCTTCAGAAATGACACCGCAGACAAGCATGGTCGTTCAGGAAATATTAGAAGAAGTATTCCCTGAAGATTACGTAAAAGTTGTCCAAGGCGAGAAAGAAGTAACGTCACAGTTACTCGATGAGCGCTTCGACTATATTTTCTTTACAGGCAGCACCAAAGTCGGACAAATCGTCTATGAGAAAGCGAGTAAACATTTAACACCAGTAACACTAGAACTTGGTGGCAAGAGCCCCGTCATTATCGATGATACTGCTAATCTTAAAGTGGCTGCTGAACGCATCGCATTCGGTAAGTTTATGAATGCGGGTCAGACGTGCGTCGCTCCAGACTACGTTATAATAGATAACACAGTGAAGATGAAGTTCGTGAAGGCATTACAGACAACAATCCAGGAGTTTTATGGTGCTCAAATAGAACAGAGTGAAGACTTCGGTCGCATCGTTAATGATAATCACTTCAACCGCTTAGTCAATATAATAGAAGACAGTCGTCAACAAGTCATTTATGGTGGAGAGAGCAATGCTGATGAACTGTTTGTTGCGCCTACCATTATTCTTGACCCTAAGCTCAGCGACAGTGTCATGCAGCAGGAAATCTTCGGTCCGATATTACCGATTATCGGCTACGATACATTTAATGAAGTGTATGATATCGTTGAACAATATGAGAAGCCGCTTGCACTTTATCTCTTCACAGAAGACAGTGATCAAATAACAGCAGTATTTAATCGTCTGTCATTCGGCGGAGGATGTGTTAATGACACGATCTTGCATCTTGCAAATCCAAACCTGCCTTTTGGTGGTGTTGGTCACTCAGGCATCGGAAGCTATCACGGGAAATATTCATTTGAATTATTCAGCCATGAAAAGAGTTATATTACAAAGAGCACAAAGCTTGAATCTGGCTTACTCTTCCCGCCCTATAAAGGGAAATTCAAATATGTAAAACAGTTGTTTAAATAAGAAGCAGTCGGGATATCAATTCCCGACTGCTTTTAATATAGTTCCGGACGTCTTGAGTCCATTACTGGTATAGACGACTTCACTTCTTTACTATAATTCAGGTCAACAGATACCTTTAACGTTCCTTCTGCTGTTTCCAGTGTTTCTACTAACGTGCCGAGCGGATTAATCACTTTCGACTGCCCGCCAAACTGCTCTTCCCTGCAGTAACCGACATTATTGCACGCGATAACATAGACCTGATTCTCAATCGCACGCGCATAGAGCAGCTTATTGAAAGCATCAATGCGTGAAGCTGGCCACTCCGCAACGACAAAGAGCACTTCTATACCTTCTAAAGCAAGCTTCCTTGAAATCTCAGGGAAACGCAGGTCATAACAGATGATGACACCCATCTTTATCTCGCCTAATGCGAAGGTTTGAATATGATTCCCCGCTGTTAAATATTTCGGTTCATCCAGCATTGGTACGAGATGAACTTTATCATATTGGTGCACAATTTCTCCATCATGATCAATAACAATACTCCTATTGAAGATACGACCGTGAGACTTTACAGCTATTGAACCCCCGACAATATGCACATGATGCATCTTCGCCATCTCTTGTAACGCACAAATCTCGCGAGTGCCATCTTCATCCGCAAGCTCATTTAATTCATCCAACACATAAGAAGTATTCCACATCTCAGGAAGAACGACAATCTCTATACTTTCATCCAGTGCGCTGATCCACTTCCTTATCTTTGCAATGTTTTCATCAGGATTTCCAGGAATAATCTCCATTTGATAGATTGCACACTTCATTTTAAAACTCCTTTCGTTTTTTATATACTTACATGTATAAAAAATAATTAATACTAATTTTTACAGTTCTAAATTCACCTTTTACACCACATTTACACTTAGTAATTATAATATAAATATCACAATACAAGGAGCAGACAATGATATTACAACATCGCAAAATGGATAACAAACTTGTCTACAAATTACAGATTGCTCGTCGAACTCAAGTAAGCAACAATAAAATTAAAGAATTAGAATATAGCCTTAGAGGTTATTTTGGTGAAGTGGCGTTTGATAAATTATCGGATAAATCCCTGAATAATGGCATCACATTAAGAAACTTGAATTACATCGTCAACAATAAAATATTTCAGATAGACAGCTTAATTTTAATGAATGGTGATTTATATATATTTGAAGTTAAAGATTTTACATCAGATTTATACTATGTTGATGGACAATATTATTATGCAGATCAATCACCTTGTGAGCGAATCAATAACCAGATGGAACGAACACCTAAATTATTTACTCTCCTTTTAAAAAATTCTCAACTGCATTATAACTTCCACTATTATCACGCTTTCATCAATCCCACACATAAAGTATATGGCTATCACGCAACAGATAAAATTTTAGAACAAGCTAGAATATGTAAATTTATTAGCGAAAACAGTCAAATGCCTGTTGGTGCATATGATATAGAGTGTTGTGAAAAACTACTAAGTTTACAAGATACTTCGGATCCCTTTAATTTCAGAACTCCTCACAACTTTCACAATTTTAAAAAAGGAGTCTTGTGTGAATGTATGAAATCATTTTACACAAAACATTCTAACAGAAAATATAAATGCTCATCGTGTAATAAAATCATTGATTGTGATCACTTATTGGATAGTGCGATTCAAGAGATTAAATTAATATTTCCTGACGAACGTATCACGACACATATATTAAAAGCGTGGACTAAAAGTTTAGTGAGTCGTGAGAAGATTCGCTTATTCTTAAACAAACGATATAGACGTCATCAGCTAGGAAGCATCATTTATTATGAGTGAAATTGGCGCCATGCCAATTTCATCTGCTTTTTCCCTCACGAATTTGGCGCCGTGCCAATTTCATCTGCTTTTTCTCTCACGAATTTGGCGCCATGCCAATTTCATCTGCTTTTTCTCTCACGAATTTGGCGCCATGCCAATTTCATCTGCAAAAAATACCGGACATCCTCGTCCGGTATCATCTTCCTTATAAAAATTGCACACATACTGCTTCTGGTGCACGTGCACTATCATCCAATAATGTTAAGCGTCCTGTCTGCTCGTCACGCTCGAACAAACTTAATACGCCGTCTCGTTCATGTGCACACACTAAATATTTATCGCTGTTATCAATATTGAAGTCACGTGGCCAATCACCTTGTGTCGTTATAATTTCAACAAGTTCTAATGATTCCCCTTCACCTTGTACTTTATACACTGCAATCGACTGATGTCCACGGTTTGATGCGTAAACAAATTGCTGATCGTGGCTCATTCTGATGGCTGCACCTTGTGAGTGGCCAGTAAAGTCTTCAGGTAGCGCTGAATATTTCTCTTTCATTTCAAACTTGCCGTCATTATAAGACAAGACCACAACTTCATTGCTTAACTCTGTAAATAAGTACGCATACTTCCCGTTCTCATGGAAGATTAAATGTCTTGGCCCCATACCCGGTTCTACATCTAATACACCGACTTGTTTAAATCCTTCATCACCGAACGTAAATGTAATCACTTCGTCTGTTCCTAAATCTACAGCAACTGCATATCCATCCGGTGTTTCCTGAATATAGTGCGTATGTGCGTTATCTTGACGTTCTTCGTTCGGTCCACTACCTTGCTGCTGATGTGTATCGATAAGTTGTACTACTGCTCCATTGTCATCTAATGCATACAGTCTTACCATTCCTGATCCATACACCGCTTCTAATAGATACTTTCCATCACGGCTGATCCATAAGTGACAACCACTGTCTGTAGATTCCAGTAAATCATTGATTACTGTAAGTTCTTCACCAATCTGATAGCTCTGGATTCCGGCACCTCGTTCTTCTTTTTTAATGCCATATAATTTATCTTTATATTTTTGGATGTAAGTCGATGCCCCTACTTCATAGCCTGTTTCTACTGATGTAATCTTTTTCAGGTCAGTATCTATTTCAAATGTATAAATACCTTTGCCATCATTTTTTGTATAAGAACCTAATAACCCTTTAATTTTAGTCATGTTAACGCCTCCTCATAGTCATATTAACAAATCCTATATAGCATTGCTCATGAGAGCCTTAAAAAAACTTAAAAAAAATCAAAAATTTTTGTTGCGTTAAGTTTAGTAATACATTACAATTTGTTTGGTATTAATAAATGACAGTCTTACATAACTATTTGTTAAGTAAAACTAATATTTAAATCTTTACCAATTTTAAGGAGTGTCCAATGATTCATACACATTCCCAAAAGGTTTTACACAGTATTGACATAGGCAAACATAACGTTACGCCTTTATTTACTGCCTTAAAAGAATATGAAGCACAAAACATCACAAGCTTTGATGTACCTGGCCATAAGCGTGGCATCGATTCTGATTATGCCCTCAACTATTATGGCATTCGCACGTTACGTCATGACGTGAATTCTATGCCGACTTTAGATAACTTTGATCATCCGACAAGTGTGATACATGATGCGCAAGCTTTAATGGCTGATTTGTTTCTAGCAGATGAAGCACACTTTTTATTAAATGGTACAACGTCTGGTATTCAGGCGATGATTCTGTCAGCACTCAAACCCAAAGATAAATTGTTACTTCCAAGAAACGTTCATAAATCAGTACTGAATGCGATGGCACTCGCTGATGTTACACCTGTTTATATGGTGCCTGAGTTCGATACCGAGTATGGAATTGCACACAACATCAGTGTTGAAACGGTACGCAAAACGATTGCTGCGCATCCTGATGCAAAGGCACTATTCATTATGAATCCGACTTATTTCGGTGCAGTAAGCGACTTGAAGGAGATTGTCTCAATTGCGCATAGCGCTGGGATACCTGTTCTTGTGGATGAAGCACATGGCGCACATTACCGCTTCTCAGAACATTTACCACTGTCCAGTATGGAAGCTGGTGCTGATATGGCAGCAACGAGCTTACATAAGACCGGCGGTTCTTTCACACAGACAAGCGCATTATTATTTAACAGTAAGCTGATTGATAAGCATAAAGTAAAAAGTATTATCAATATGCTGACGTCAACATCCGCGTCATTCTTGCTCATGTCATCACTTGATATTGCACGTCAGCATTTAGCGCTGCACGGTACAGAGAAGATTAACGATGTATTGTCACTTGTTCAGTCATTCAGAGAGAGAATCAATAAAATCCCTGGATTTTACATGTTAGAACCAGAAAAGTTTAGCAACAAATATCAGCAGCAGCTAGACGAAACTAAACTCACGATCTATATTGATCATCGCCTTGATTTATCAGGATTTGAAGTTTATCACATGCTGCGTAGCGATTATGATATCCAGATGGAACTTGCAGAACCTAATATCGTGATGGGGATTGTTTCATTTATGGATAATGAAGATGAACTCAATAAGCTCTATGATGCACTCGCACACATTAGCATTAGACATTTTAATCCTGACAAACCTTTCGTTCCACCGATTCTGAAGCAGATGTCGATTCCAATGCAGAAGATGGGCTTAAGAGATGTCTTCTATTCAGAGACTAGAGTTGTTCAGATTGAAGATGCACTTAATGAAATATGTGCAGAAAGTTTAATGATCTATCCGCCAGGTATACCAATCCTGATGGCTGGTGAAATGATTACCCAGGAAGTCATCGACTACTGGAAATTTATTAACGACCAGCCCATCATCAAGATTGGCGCAGAAAACAAAAATGAAGTATTTATAATTGATCATAAGGGAGATATTTAATAATGAAGTTAACGACACTTGGAAGACACGTTTTAATCGAATACTATAACTGTGACAAAGATATTTTAAAAGACCATGATAAAGTAGAAGCAATCATGAATGAAGCTGCCCGCGTAAGTGGTGCAACAATCGTTGAGAGCTGTTTCCATACATTCAATCCGTACGGTGTAAGTGGTGCTGTTATCATCTCAGAGTCACATTTAACAATTCATACATGGCCTGAATATGGCTATGCATCAGTTGATGTATTTACTTGTGGAGATACAGTTGACCCTTGGCGTGCTGAAGATTATCTCCAAAAAGCATTGAAAGCTGAACTTTCAGATTCATATGAAATCGGTCGTGGTATGGCTGATAAGATTCACAAATATTCTAATGGTGAAATCGTCGTAGAATCATTCAAACCTGTGGAAGTAGCAGCTAAATAAGGAGGAATTGTACATGTTAGATTTATGGTATACAGAGAATCACACGGATAACGTAAAATTTTCTATTAAAACAACAGAACATCTATTAACCGAAAAAACACCATTCCAGCAAATTGATTTCTTCAAGTCTGAAGAATTTGGTACGTTCTTTACGTTAGATGGTTTAATGATGGTAAACGAAAAAGATGAATTCGTATATCACGATATGATTACACACGTTGCAATGGCAACAAACCCTAATATTAAGAAAGTACTCGTTATCGGTGGCGGTGATGGGGGTACAGTACGAGAACTGACACGTTATGCCTCCCTCGAACAAATCGACATGGTAGAAATTGATGAGCGCGTTGTGCGTTTATCTCAAGAATATCTTCCGATTACAGCAGGAAAACTCTCAGATCCACGTGTCACTTTATTATTCGAAGACGGTTTAGCATATGTTAAGAATAAAGAAGATGGTTACTACGATTTAATTTTAGTAGATTCTACTGATCCTATCGGTCCTGGTGAAGGTTTATTCTCACATGACTTCTATAACAACTGTTTCCGAGTGTTAACAGATGACGGTATATTAATCAATCAGCATGAATCACCTTATTATCCAAGCTACGCACATGAAATGAAGCGTGCACATTCTAAAATTAAAGGCTTATTCCCGATTACACGTGTGTACCAGTTCCATATGCCAACTTACCCATCAGGTCACTGGTTATTCGGATTTGCATCTAAAAAGTTCGATCCATTAAAAGATGCTGACTTAGATGCATGGAACAAACTTGGCTTAAAAACAAAATATTATAACACTGATATTCATACAGGTGCATTCGCCCTTCCAACATTCGTTAAGGAGATGCTCGATGATGCAACCGAATAAACATGTATATATGAGCTGCGAAGCTTCATTCGATGAAGCGACAACAGTAATATATGGCGCGCCATTTGACGGTACGGTTTCAAACCGCCCTGGCACACGCTTTGCAGCCGATGCAATTCGTTCAGAATCATACGGCCTTGAAACATACAGCCCATTCTTAAACAAAGACTTAGAAGATGTGCGCATCATGGATTCAGGCGATGTCGATATTACAATCGGTAACAAAGTAAAGGTATTAGAAGAACTTGAAGAGACTGCGCGTACAATCTTAAATGCAAGCAAGCTGCCGTTTATGATCGGTGGCGAACATTTAGTGACGCTCGGCCCTATGCGTGCCGTCCTAGAAAAGTATCCGGACGCGATGCTTGTGCAGCTTGATGCACATACGGACTTACGTGATGACTATATGGGGGAACCATTATCTCACGCAACAGTCGTACGCCGTATACATGACCTTATTGGTGATAACAGAATCTATCAATACGGTATTCGTTCAGGTACGAAAGAAGAGTTTGACTGGAGCGACACACATACGGTACTTGAGAAATTCTCAATCGATACATTAAAGGACTTACCTGGTATTATCGGTAATACGCCTGTATATGTCACAATCGACCTGGATTGCTTAGATCCATCTATCTTCCCTGGTACAGGAACACCTGAACCCGGCGGATTAACTTATAGAGAACTTGAACCCGCATTTAAAGTATTCGAACAACTGAACGTTGTTGCAGCAGATATCGTAGAATTGTCACCACCATACGACCATAGTGGTGTTTCTAATGCAGTTGCAGCGAAAGTTGCGCGTGAACTGATGCTTGCGATTACGAAGTAACATATTTTATAATCTGAAGTTTCATTCCTTCAGATTATTTTTTTATTGAAAAATAGAACGTACGTTCGTATAATAGAAGAAAAGTTTGAAAGTAGTGATAAAAATGATACATCCAATCTATGGTGAAACAGATTACCGTAAAATCGACCCTGCACAATTGAACAGAAATATTCCGAAAGGACGTGGCATGATTAAGTGGGCACCCTTTGCGACGATGCCAGAACAATTTCTGGATGTTAAACGCCAGATTGATGCACAAACGAAGATTGAACGCCCAGAGCTATCAGAAGCCGCTTACAGGAAATTAATGAGGTGCTGCATAGCGCACTCAGTAAGCAGCAGCCAGTTTATATTGATTATTACATCGACGGCACAATTCAGCATACAAAGATGTATATCGAAAAGATTGATCAGTGGGCTGCCATTATTATCGGCACGACGGTAAACGAAGGTTACATGTACTTCGTCTCATTTTTAGATATTGTAAACCTTGAGATTATTACAGAAAGCATTTAATAATTAATATCCAAAATTTGCATAATAATATTAATAAAGTAACGGATTTATTACAATTTATTAAAGTTCAAACAAGGATTGTGAACTGAAGCTAAATGAATGATAAGAATCGGTAATTCACCGCAACAAACGCGAAGCACATGGCATAATATAAGCAAATCAACTAAAGGAGCCTATAATGCGAACAATTATAATACTGTTATTGCTGCTGTTTCCATCGCCGCTATATGCTAGCGAGTTACCCCCTACAATCCTGTACTTTGAAAATGAGCATGCCCAGCCACTGAAATATCACTTTACAGTAAATGATAACCTCTACTACGAAACAGACGACGATGGTTATTATATTTTCAATAATACCGTCAATGAAATTGAAGTGGACGGGCAGATTATCCCTATTAAAGTAGGTCATAAACATATTATTCATGTGGAGGAGCCGGTAGATGATATCCTTGAAGAAGTCTCTCGTCCTCATGATGAAGAGACTGAACCACCGTCAAATAACGATACAACCGTCAAAGTATTTACACCTGCATTCACTCCACCTGAAGCTGTCCATGTATATCTTAACGAAGGACATAAACGTATCGCGACAAGCGAAGCAAAAGACGGTGCCGCTCATTTCGATAACTTAAAGCGTGATACGGTATATACGGCGACTACTGACGAAGCAGTAGAACCCATTCGTATCAAGCAAGGGGAAACACGTCGTATTACAGTGCAGACAGACGACCCGCCCCCGAAAGTAAGAGCAGCACGTGTAATACCACAAAACGCACCTGAGAAACACAAGCTCAATATTAAGCTGAACGATGAAGCAGATGAGGAACAATCAAACGAAGAGCAGCAGACTCAAAAGAAATATACGTATACGAAACGCCCAGTCATCTCGAAAGAAAACAACAATAAAGCGTATAAGGAAGTAATGCCACAGATTCCGGTGTCACCTGTAGAAGATGATGAAAGTTCCTCCTATAATGCTGCAGAACAATATGAATCACCCATTCAAAAAGAACGAGGGACGAAAGAAGTAACAACTGAAGAAACAACCTCTATGAACTTTAAAGACCCTGATGACCAATACACAGCAAAACAGGCAGTAGATAAAACGCTGCCCGATACAGGAGATGCATATACTAATCCACTATTATTATCTGTATTATTTACCGTGTATGGCGGCTGCATGCTTTATATCAGCCGATTAATTTGAACCTCGGCACGACTGTGACCATTTACCTGCAGTATGCCACCTTCTACAACAAAGTCATGACCAAAAGGTGTTATGCCACGCATCCCTTCAAATATAAACATACCACCACTACTAATCATGCTTTGAGAAGCAAGTGTCGACATGACGTATGTGCGGTGCGCTTTTATATCCGTCAGACGATGTAATCTGCGCATCACCTGTTCAAAGCCTTCTGTCGCACCAAGTGCTACAAAGGCATCAGGATGATGTCTATTTATCCTTCTTATGTATTTATTAAATGACTTAGCGCGTTCATTCCAGTCCACAACAGCGAGCACTTGTCCTCCATCACCAAATGGTCCGCCATATGCCTCCCACAATGTTTTAAACTGATATGCTTCATGAATATGAGCGTCATGCCTGCTACACCCGATTACAATATCATGGATAGCAGGTTTATTCTGTTTCATCAAAGCAATCAATGTAAGCATCTCTGATTCTAATCTCGGATCAATGTCTAAAACATGCTGAACGGTATTCAAATAAACACCTCGTCTATTAATTTAGTCAAAAAGAAAAGAACTCAATAAATTGAGTTCTACGCGTGTTCGGATTCAATTTGTGAAACGATTTCTTTCGTACGACGTTCGATATCTTCGAAGTCTTTCTTAAAGCTGATGAAGAATAATGCAGCACCTGCTGTCAAAATAACGCTTAATACTAAGACCAAGATAAATACTGCTTTAAATAATCCTTTGATCAATTCCATCCGTATTCACTCCTAAGTTTACTTTTGCCATTAGTTTATCATAAATAATTTCATCATAAAAATATTTGACATTAACTATTTCAAATTAAAACGATTATATATATAATAAAGCAAATACATTTAAAGGATGAACAGGATGGCTCATGTACATTTACTTGCTGCTTGGCAGCATAACGACATCGATAAAATAAAACAACTTATATCTAAACGTGTGCATGTTTTCTTAACTAAAGAAAATGGTGCAACAATTGAAATGAATTATGAGACACTGACTGCCTTAATACAACAATCAATTGAAGTCGCTATAAAAAACGACTGGGACTGGCAGTTTGACGTAATGCATAAAACGGAACGTGGTTCTGAAAATATTGTTGTGATAAAAGTTTCTATAAGCAGTGGTAACTTCGAATCATCAGAAGAAGCCGGGTTATGTGTATTAACATTTGATGATGATGGTGACGCGAGAAGACTTATTCGTGCATATATTGAAAATAATGTAGCAAACAATTAGGAAAGCTGGGGAAATCATGCAACAAGTTAAAAGTATGATCACGGAGTTTAGAGGTAACCATTATGACTTCGGACGGCATCAGGCTGAATGGCTGAAGACGACACTCATGATGGAAAACAGAGCGAGAGAGTGGCGTCTTCGTCGTCCCCGATTCGATATTAATATCGAGGAATCAATGGATGCATTCATGAAATATGCACCCGGTATATGGGAGGAACTCATCGGATTACAGGATGGACTCCACATGGATATGACACAGGTGCTGCTTAATTTCGGTCACTATAGAGTGTATGCGAAGCCAAGTGGATGCAGCGTGTTTACAACAGAAGATTATATGGTAAGGAACTATGATTATCATCCTTCAACATATGATGGTAGATTTACGTTCTATGAACCGAGTGATATCGGCTATGCAACGATGGCACCTGTTTCACGTATTACAGGCCGTATGGATGGAATGAATGAGCATGGCCTTGTAATGGGCTATAACTTTATGCATCGTAAGGCTCCTGGAGACGGCTTTGTGTGCTATATGATTGGACGTATGATTTTAGAATACTGTAAAGACATCGAAGAAGCAGTCGACTTCTTGAAAGAAATTCCACATCGTTCCAGCTTCAGCTACATATTGCTGGATAAATCAGGTATCACTAAGATTGTCGAAGCAACACCGAGAGAAAAAACGGTGCGTAATCATCATTACTGCACAAATCATTTCGAAGTACTCACCCACGAGAATAGACGGGTGCTTGATGACTCACATATGCGTATGAAACACTTGAAGCAGCTCACTTCTCACATTGATGCGCACACTGCCTTTCGCTTAATGAACGATCCCAGCCAAGGTATCTTCAGCAGCCTCTATTCTAGCTGGAGCGGTACGATTCATACGAGCTGTTATCATCCGAAAGATATGACATGCGACATCACGCTCGGCAGCAACGGAACCCCCGTGACCCTTAGCTTGCAGGATTGGCTAGATGGCAAACCGTTACCTCATTATGAGATAACCGGACAAATCGACACGCATTTAACATTCGCAAGTGAATAAAAGGTCGTGACACGAGCGCTCAGACACGAATAAAATCACGAAAAGACACTAGGAAATGGTTTTTGTTTCCGGGTGTCTTTTTGATTTTTAGAAGTGTCTGCTCGTGGAACGCCGTCAAAAAATCGTGACACGAGCGCTCAGATACGAATAAAATCATGAAAAGACACTAGGAAACGGTTTTTGTTTCCGGGTGTCTTTTTGATTTATTGAAAGGCTGTCAGAACCTTAAATGGTCTATTCTCAAATAGATCAAATTGCTGATGACGTAAGTCCATAGCCTTCAGCAGACGCTGCTTCTGAAACGGAAGAGTGACATACTGATCGATATTGGCTGCTGTCACAGGATAAAATGCGACATCTACGGTCTCTTCTGGTGCATCTTTTAGTACGCCTCCTGTCACTCTCCCGTGAAATGTAAAATTGATTACACCTGTCGTTTTGTTATGCGATGTGTAAAGCAACGCTGTAAGCTCTACGTCAAGTCCCGTTTCTTCTTTGACTTCTCGTATTGCTCCTTGGATTACATCTTCATCCTTATCCAGACGTCCCCCTGGTAATTCTAATGTATCACTACGATGTAAGCTTCTTACAAGGAGTACTTCGTTCTTATCATTTGTTACATAAACATTGGTTGATACGAGATGTAAATCTTGTTTGTAATCTCCTGTCGGATGGATAATCATTTCCTTCTTAGAGATGATCCACTTATCGTTTGCAAGCTTTTCTGGAAGACTGTTTTTGTAGTGTATTGTTTTCTTGCGCATTTCAAAGAATTCACGGTAGTGCTGCTCATCAATATAACCCCATATTTCGGTGATTACAGTATAATCTTCATTCACCCATCTACCAATCAGTTTGACACCGAGTTCTAAATAATTGTTAAGTACGTGGTTATGAAAATAAGCATTCGTAGATTCATAACCATCAGGAATAATTCTAATTTCAGTCTTTACTTCAAACATCGCTACACTTCCTAACCTGCTTCTTCGTTTACCATTATCATACATTAATCTATATAAAATTTCATTTCACAAATGAAATTTTTACGACATCGAATATATTTAACAGTTCAAATATTCGAATTCTATATTTATTCAGTATAAAATACACATATAAGGAGTGATTCAAATGAACACAAAATTAAATACAAATATAAAAATAAAAGATCTGACACTTAAAAATCGTATCGTTATGCCTCCGATGTGCCAGTATTCCGTCGAAAAGAAAGATGGCACACCGACAGATTGGCACTATATACATTATGCTTCGCGTGCTGTTGGAGGCACAGGACTGATTATTGTGGAAATGACAAATGTTGAACCCGACGGCAGAATTACCGATCACTGTCTTGGATTATGGGATGATGCTCAAATTCCAGCTTATCAGCGTATCGTCCAGGGAATTCATGATAATGGTGCTAAAGCCGCAATTCAAATCGCACATGCAGGACGTAAAGCGACACATATAGAGACACCTGTCTCAAGCTCAGAAACACCGCTCGATGAACCGACAAAGTTCGGTCCAATACGTTATCCTCGCGCGCTTTCAACGGAAGAAGTAAAGGTTATGGTGGATAAGTATAAAGAAAGTGCGAGACGTGCAGTTGAAGCGGGATTTGATGCGATTGAGGTTCACGGTGCACACGGATATCTCATTCATCAGTTTCACTCACCTTCAATCAACAAGCGAACAGATGAATATGGTAAAGACTTATCTCTATTCGGATGCGAAGTAATACAAGCGGTTAAGTCTGTTATGCCTGAAGGAATGCCGCTCATCTTCAGAATTTCTGCTCGTGAATATATGGATGGCGGTTATGACTTAGAACATGCACTGCACATTTCTGAAGATTATCAAGCAGCAGGTGTGGATGTTTTCCATATTTCAACAGGTGGAGAGGCACCCGCTGGCAAAGAAAAGCCAGGCAACTATCCAGGATATCAAGTGCCATTCGCACGTGCATTTAAAGAAAAATTCAACATACCTGTCATCGCAGTAGGCATGCTGGATAATGCAGAAACTGCTGAAATGGTGCTGAACAATGATGATATCGATATGGTTGCCATCGGACGTGGCATGCTAAATGATCCTTATTGGGCAATTCATGCGGTGAAATCTTTAAGAGATGATGTCGAAATTCCAAAACAATACGAACGAGGGATTCATTAATGTACGATTATGTACTCTTTGATCTGGATGGTACATTAACCGATCCTTATATCGGAATTACGAACAGCATCATCTATTCTTTACAACAGATGAATATTGAAGCGCCAGATAACAGTGCGCTTATCCCATTCATCGGACCACCTCTACATGAAAGCTATAGAACGGTCTATAACCTGCAAGATGAAGATAACGCTACTGCAATTAAGCATTATAGAACTTATTTCAGCGATAAAGGCATGTACGAAAATGAAGTATATGCAGGAATTGAAATTGTGCTGCAGGCACTTAAAGCACAAGGGAAGCAACTCTTCATCGCGACAAGTAAACCGACTGATTTCGCAATTCCGATATTACAGCACTTCAAACTTGATGGTTACTTTAATGAAATTGTCGGCAGCAATATGGATGGCACACGCACGAATAAAGCAGAAGTGATTGCGACAGTTATGAATACCCATCAGTTAAATCCAGATAAGACAGTGATGATTGGTGACCGTATGTATGATATCAATGGTGCTCATCAAAATAATATCGATAGTATCGGTGTCCTCTATGGTTATGGGAGCGCAGAAGAAATAAAGGCAGCAAAGCCAACACACACAATTGCAACGGTGGATTACTTGCTGGATGTGCTTCTCTAAACTAAATAATGTTATTCCAAAAAGAACCCGAACACTGCATAATGCAATGTCCGGGTTTTTCGTATTAGATGACCCAGTTCCCATCTTTAAAGACAGGAATTGTTGATCCATCTTCATAGACACCATCGATATTCAGATCACTGCTGCCCATCATAAAGTCTACATGTACGAGTGAGTGATTCAATCCTTTATCAAATAACTCATCTTTTGATAAATCTTTTCCGCCTTCTATCGCATTCGGAAATGATCGTCCTAATGCAACATGGCACGATGCATTTTCATCATATAACGTATTATAATATAGAATTCCAGAATTTGAGATTGGAGAATCATCTGGCACAAGCGCAATTTCTCCTAATCGTCTGGCACCTTCATCGTTATTCAATAAGTTCTTTAGCACTTCATAACCTTGTCCAGCTTCGAAGTCTGTCACGACACCGTCTTTAAACGTTAATTTAAAATCATCAATAATTGCACCTTGATATGCAAGTGGTCTAGTATTTCCGATAACCCCGTTAACACGGCGATAATCCGGTGATGTAAATACTTCTTCTGTCGGCATATTCACTTGAATTTCAACACCATCTGCATTCTTCGTGCTTGCACCTAACCATCGATGGCCTTTCGTCAAACCAATTTCAACATCCGTACGTTCAGAATAATAATGAAGCTTATCGAAGTTCAGTTCATTTAACCTTTCTGCACGTGCATTCAAATTATCATTATGTTCTTTCCATGCCTGAACAGGGTCTTCTTTGTCCACACGTACCGCTTTAATCATCGCATCAAGCAGCTTAAGTTTTGCTGCCTCTCCTTTTTCTTTTGGAAATACAAGTTCTCCCCACTTGTCATTCGGGAATGCCACGATACACCATGAGAAATCATAACGCCCTACTGCACGTGCGAAGTCTTTGTTCATCTCACCACTCGCTTTAGCAAGTGCTGCAATCTTATCAGGTGCTGCATCTTTCAATAACTCAGGAGTCTGTGAATAAATACGTAGATGTGCGACCTTCTGCTCGATAAAGTCGTTTACTTCGTCTATCTTATACTGCTTCACCGTTTCGAACACTTCTACAGGTGCATATTCAAAGTCTAGCTGACGTGATGGTCCATCTGTCAGCTTTTGAATAACATTATGCGCCCCACGTTCATATGCCGCTTTCGTTACTGCTCTGACAAAGTCGATCGCATCGATATCTGAATTGATGACCAATGTCTGCCCTGGTTGTACATTCAGACCTACTGTCACAACGGTCTGTGCATATTTCTCTACTGTTTCAATATAATTCATAACCTGTCTCCTCCATTCTATTATTTCCATTATATCGGTTTCCGAATGAAAAATAAACAAAAAAGAAAAGTATTGATCATTAACAAAAATACCGGAACAACTATGAGTTTTTTCACCAACAGCTGTTCCGGTATACTTATATTAAGCATCAAATAATTCGATACGTTTCACCTTATTATCTTTAAAGATAAACTTCATACCTATGTGATTTTCTTTATCCATATAATGATACTGTGTCTGACGGTTATTCAGTATTGATTTCTTATATGTCGTACCGTAAGCCTCAATCACTTGTGCTTTCGAGTCACCGATGCCAATATTACGTTCTGTGTACAATTTATCATTGCGATATAAGATAAGCGCACTTATCTGCTGCTTCTTATTCGATACGCTAATAATCAGACCAGGCAATGCATCTGATCGATAAAATGATTTACCTTCCACTTTCGCATTATCATCTTCTTTAAAACTTTCTAGTAGTACATTACGATGCTGATGTAACATATAGTTTCCGATGCGTTCCTGACTTAGATCATTATCTGGAGTCGTGCAATAATTATAAACGAGCATGCCGGAAACGAAGATAATAAACAGTCCAATAATTGTAAATATATATTTCTTCATGAGCGCCCACTTTCCTCATTTATTTTCTTTATAATAACATAAAATATTAGTTTATTCTTTCGACTTCTAGAGCGTTAGTTTTGTCTGACAATTCTTATATTGTTATAATACAATTATAATAACTAAAGGGGATGAACGTCATGACAACACTTAAAACGCATTACGATAATAGTTTAACACTTGAACAATACTTAGCGCATATGCAGGTCAATAAAGATGAAATGCTTGCGATATATGATGCTTTTCAAGTACCAGATGATGCACGTCTACAAGAAATTAAAGATAAAGATTTAAAGGCAATCGTCATTACAGAAGACTGGTGCGGGGATGCAATGGTCAATATTCCAGTACTCATGCGTATCGCTGAAGCAGCAAGTATTGATTTACGCTTCTCATTACGAGATGACAATCTGGAACTCATGGATCAGTACTTAACGAATGGCACTGCACGTTCGATTCCAATCTTCGTATTCCTTGATGCTACAGACCATCAATATGCAGTGTGGGGTCCACGAGCACAAGTTGTCCAGGACTATGTCACAGAAGTACGCCAGGACCTGCCTAGTAAAGATGCACCAGACTTTGAAGAGCAACAAAAAGCAGTGCACCATACAATCCACGAAAAATATAAAAACTCACCAGAATTCTGGGAGGAAATCTACAACTCTATCGTAGAACGCCTCATTCACCTATAATCATGACAACAGTTTGAGGAAATAATCCTCAAACTGTTCTTTTTGTAATAAATATTGAATTCGAGGGTATATAGGAATATAGATATATATTAAAAGAGGTGAAGCTATGAATAATTTATATGATGAAGTAAAGAACTCACGAAACGAACTATTAGAACAAGTTAAACAGCTTAGTACATCTGAACTTAACTATAACTTCGGCAGCAAATTCAAGAGCATTAAATATAACTTACTGCAAATCGCATATGCATATCATGAAGGACTGGATCAATATAAGGACCAGATTGGTGATTATGACTTATTTAAAGAGAACGGACCCAAACTGAACATCATCGATATCGAGAACTATTTCGATAACATAGATTATGCAATCGAACAAAACCCAGTGCCTCCAGAAACAGTGATGCCTTATATCTTTAATGATTATGAGTATCGCGGTAAGATTAAGTTCCTGATGACATTCTTTGAAGTGTTGAAATAGTGAAACCAATAATCCCCCAAATTTTATTTGGGGGATTATAAAATTTTGTACGTAAAGTGATTTTTATATAATTTTCAATACTATGAATCGTCTGTCTTAAGCGTTTCAATCTATTTGCGATTCCTTTTGCTGAAAGATTTTGATGATAATATGATTCTATGGACATGAGTTCATCCGTGTTAAGATGGTTGTAGGTCATTCTGTACTCACTCCTTATGTTTCCTTTGGTCGGAAATACATAAGGAGTTTAGCATAGAAGACTCTTTTAGTTATATAGCTTAATTTTACAATCAACGTTTAGAAAAATTAAACTGAAAAAAACACTTTATTTTAAAAAATAAAGTGTTCTTCTACTCGATAAAATACTGTTATCCTACTGTACTCCAGCTTTACTCCACTCATTCCAAACGATATCAGCATCATTCTGACCATAAAGATCATATGCAGACTGTGCAAGTGCATTTTTAGCATCAGAGAAATTAGAATTAGATGTTAGGTATTGTGTGAGTGCACGATAATATATTTGTTCAGATTTTTGATTTCCTAGTTGTCGGATGGTGTTATATGCAATTTTATTTGGAATTCCTGAATTGATATGGACACCACCATTATCTGACTGCGTATTGACATATTGACTCATATTTTCAGGTTGTCCAAAGGCACCTGGATTTGACAGACTTCTCAATGCATCTCCCGATTGTCCTGGTGTATATACGTCTTCCCCCATCAACCAGTCGCTAGGATCTACAAAATAACCAAAGATATCAGAGAAACTTTCATTCAATGCACCTGATTGACCATAATATTCAAGATTCGCAGTTTGTTGAGTAACACCATGCGTAATCTCATGTGCAACAACATCGTTTGCTCCTGATAAGGCTGTGAAAGTTCTACCATCCCCATCACCGTAAATCATCTTATCGCCAATCCAAGCGGCATTATTTGTATTATCTTGATCATCATAATTATTCACATGGACAATAGAATTAATTGGACTGCCATTATTATCATAAGATTCACGATTAAATCTATTTTTATAGAATTTATAGGTCTGAGCAGCATAATAGTTAGCATCTACTCCCGCACGCTGGTTATTGCTATTGAAAACTTTGTCATAGTCTGTAATAAGATTGGCACTACCATTATACTGATTCAGACTATAAGCAGATAATTGTCCTTTATTTGTCAAATCCTGTAATGCATAACCCTTACTGATCCTATTGATATTGATACTTTTAGTATCTCCTAGTACGCCACGACCAGTTCCTACAGTAGCAACTTCTTGAATTAGATTCAGCTTCTCTAATACTTGTCCGTTATCTGCATCGATTTTCACTTTCCAATGTCCAGCTTTAGGAGATACAGTAGTGATTTCTATATCATATACTAGTTTATTTTTATCCCCATCAATAACAACATTGGAGCTTTTAATAACTTTATCTCCAAGGTTATCTGCTTTGTCTTCATTGATAGCAAGTGATTTAAATGCTTCAGAGATAGCAGTCTTACTGTCGATATTAACATTATTTGTAGGTGCAATAGTCTTAGCTTCTATAGCACCATTGACAAGTATAACCTCACCTTTGTCATTTGTATGTACTTTAATCTCTTGGTCTGTAGCAAATTTCCCTTTTGCTTTGGGATGTAAAGTGTAATGTACATAACCTAAATTATCTTTTTCTACATTTGTTACTTCATATTGTTTATAATTCTTCTTCAAATTTTTATAACCCGGAAGATCTTTGAGAATTGTTTTTACTTCTTTCTTTGATTGAATATTTCCATTTACATCAAGTTGCTTAAAACTTTGATTCTTAGCTTGAGCCTCATATGTATCAACGATGCCTAGAGCAGATGAAATTATTGCTGTTGAAAGAACAATAGTACCTAGTTTACTCTTCTTCATTAAAAACACCTCTTATTTAAATTATAAAATTTATTGCTAATTTTATTATATCTTCAAATTTAAATATTTCAATATTTTTTTGAATCGTCGATTGTAAAATTAAGCTAGACAACTAAAAAAGCCTTCTGTGCTAAACTCAATATGTATTTCCGACCAAAGAAAACATAAGGAGTTA
>NZ_PPRM01000026.1 GCF_002902665.1 Macrococcoides caseolyticum | reverse complement strand
GACTCAGGAAAGATATTCTGATCTTTTACAAAAAGCAATTCATTATATTTTTATTGGATTTTTATATAAATATATCATTGCGTATTTTATTAATCAGAAAGTAATATTAAATATAACTTTTGAGAATTCAGATTTATGGATGAAGCTTATCTATATGTATGCTTATAGTTTCTATCTTTTCTTTGATTTTGCAGGGTACAGTTTATTCGCCATTGCATTTAGTTATATTATGGGTGTTGAAACACCACCGAACTTTAATCAGCCTTTTAAAGCAAAGAATATCAAAGATTTCTGGAATAGATGGCACATGTCATTATCTTTTTGGTTTAGAGACATGGTGTATATGCGTTTTGTATTCTTTATTTCAAAGAATAAATATATTAAGAATAATTTTACGACAAGTAACATAGGTTTTATGCTGAACTTTCTTATCATGGGTATCTGGCATGGCATTGAATGGTTTTATATAGCATACGGAATATACCACGGTATCCTATTTGTACTATATGGTTATTATGAACAATATCGAAAGAAACATCCTTATAAGTTACCAGCAAAGGTAGTGGATGTCATAGGAATTTTAATTACGTTCCACGTTGTAGCATTTGGATTTTTAATTTTTTCAGGAAAACTATTTTAGGAGTGAAGAATAATGGAATTTAGACAAGAAGTATTAGATGTAATCGCAGAAGTAGCAGAAAATAATATCGTAAAAGAAAATCCGGACGTAAGAATATTTGATGAGAATATTCTTGATTCATTTGCAACAGTCGGATTATTACTTGCATTAAATGATCGATTAGATATGGACCTTACAATCACTGACTTTGATCGTGATGAATGGGCGACACCAAACATGATCGCAGAAGTGTTAGAAGAATTAAGATGATTAAAAAGTTCTTACCGGCAATAATTGCCATCAGTCTATTTATAGTTTTTTTAGCCATGCCATCTGACTATATAAAAAGATATATTCCTTTTAAGACAGTAACTGGTGATGGTGTCAATTTAAATGAAATAACATTTAAAGGAAGTGCGATTCAGACAGAGATGTTCGAAGACAAGAAATTCTATCCGATATTTGGTTCAAGTGAACTTGAGAAAAGAGATCCCTTTCATCCGACGCACATATTCAAGGAGAAGAAATTCGGTAAAATCCCTTTTCTTATTGGTACAGGTGGATCTACTGACCTAATTCACGCCATTAATATTGGGAGTCATGTTGGGCATATCGAGAACAAAAAGCTTGCAATTATCATTTCACCGCAATGGTTTACAAAAAAAGGACTGGAAGATAACAATTTTTCTGCACGATATTCTCAATTGCAATTAGACAAACTATTGAGCAATCCAAATATATCTCCAGGCTTAAAGCATAGAATAAGTAAGAGGTTAATGCATTTTTCTGCGACTAAGGATGATGCACAAGTCAATGTGTATGCAAATAATGAAGCGGATGATAGCGAAGTTTCAGGAGGAATCTATGAAAACCTTATGGAGAAAAATGATATTGTTAAATCAAAGTTCATGATACCTGGAAATCGATTTAAAAAAAGAAAGCACCTTGACCTAGAACATAAATCCTGGGAAGAAATCAGAGATTTAGCAGTGAAATTTGGAAGTAGGCATGCAACTAACAACCCATATTTTATGAGAAATGAATATTTTGATATGATACAAAAACATCAAAAAAAATTATATCGAAATGGTGAATTTTATATCAACTCTCAAGAATTTAATGATTTACAATTATTGCTTGATATTTTAAAAGAGAGCAAATCAGACCCGATATTTATCTCAATTCCTGCAAATGGAAAATGGTATGATCATATCAATATTCCGCAATCACAAAGACAGCCAGTATATGATAAAATCAACAAGAAAATCGCTTCAGCTGGTTTTAAACTCTATGATTTAAGTGATAAGGAGTACGAACCATATGTATTAAGCGACGCAGTACATATCGGCTGGAAAGGGTGGGCATATATAGATGAACAGATGGATAATCATATTCATCATCGTCCGATAACAACCCCATAAGTAAACCCATAAAAACAAAATCCCAAATCAACGATGTTGATTTGGGATTTTATTAAAATACTTGTTCAACTTCAACCACGCCTGGTACTTCTTCAAGTAATGCGCGTTCGATACCTGCCTTTAATGTGATTGTAGAAGAAGGGCATGTACCACATGCACCAAGTAAACGTAATTTAACGATACCATCTTCAACATCAACTAATTCGCAGTCGCCACCATCTCTTAAAAGAAATGGACGTAACTTTTCAAGCACTTCATTGACTTGGTCAAACATTGTTTGCTGTTCAGTTGTCATAATAACTCCTTTCCAAGAGTATTACTATGTAATTACTCATTTCTTTAGTATAATCAATATAGCATATTTTAATGAAAAAATTAAGGGGGATGGCTTATAAATGATAAATGTTATCATCTATGGTGCCGATGTTGTGTGTGCAAGCTGTGTTAATGCACCGACGTCAAAGGATATTTATGACTGGATTCAGCCAAATTTAAAACGGAAATTTCCGGAACTCACATTTAATTTTAGCTATATTGATATTAATAATAGTTCTAATTTAACGGATCATGATGAAAATATCATTGAACAGATTAACAATGATGAATTATTCTATCCACTGATTGCGATGGATGATGAAATTGTTGCAGATGGTTATATTCAATTGCCACAAGTAACAAAGTTTGTAGAGCAACATTACTGTTAAGGTATCAAGCATAACATAAGAACCCATCAAATGATGGGTTCTTATGTTATCCATTATGATATTTATATAACCAAAGTACGCCTGACTTCATCAGTCGTGCAAGTCTTCCAGTAACGGTTTTTTCCATCAAGAATGCAAAGCCTTCTTTATCTCCTAATGAACCCATGAATCCCTGTATTTTAAGCTCTGGCATTGTTTCAGGGAGTGGTTTATTCTGCCATATATGTTTCATAACATCCACAATCTGTTCTGCTTGAAGTTCGGCAAGTTGTGCACTTGGTGCATGCGGTAGTGCAGCACAGTCGCCTACTACGAAGACATTGCGATGCTCTGGTATTTGGTGATACTGATTCACTTTTACACGATTACCTTCAGCAAGTTCGACAGGTAGTGTACGGACTAATTCTACAGGTTGGATGCCTGCAGTCCAAACGCAAATGTCTACATCATAGGTAATGTCATTATTGTAAAGTTTCCCTGGCTCCACCTTGACAACATTGGAGTTCGGTATCACTTCAACGTCGTTCTTATCGAACCATTTCTTAACATATGTACTCAACTTCTCTGGGAATGCAGGAAGTATGCGTTCACCACGATCAAATAATCGAATCTTGAGATCCTTTCTTGATTCTCGTAATTCACTTGCGAGTTCTATCCCACTTAAACCAGCGCCAACAATTCCAACGCAGCTGCCATTTGGCAAGTCGGCGATTGCCTGATATGTTTTGCGTGCTTTCGTCATCGTCTGAATACTGTAGGTATATTCTTCGGCACCTGGCACATTATGATACTTATCTTCACAGCCAAGTCCAATAACCAGTTCATCGTAATCTACATGATTTTCACCGAGTGAAATAATCTGTTTATTCAAATCGATATGTGTTACTTCCCCGAAGACAATATTGAGACGTTTGTCCTTTGGAAATTCTACACGTACATCTTTATCCGATTCCGTTCCAGCAGCAAGTGCATAGAACTCCGTCTTAAGTCCGTGAAATGGTATCTTATCAATCAAAGTAATATTGTACTCATCCGGTAATGTATTAGGCAAAAGACGTTGCATAATACGCATATTACCGTATCCCCCACCAAGTAACACTAAGTTTTTCATTGTATTCTCCCCATTTATAAGTCAAAGTTCTATAGTTTTTGTACAATTTAAATTATAATATAGTTTGACTTTAATTTATAGCGATTGTCAGTTTCTCGCTATAAAAAAACTTAATGATTCTTGATAAGTAATAGTTATCATGAAAAAAGGATGATCAGATGAATCCAATCGTAGAATTTTGTATTTCTAATTTAGCTAAAGGCGGCCAGAGCGTTTTTGATGAGTTGTCTCAAGATGAGCATCTAGACGTACTTGAATATGGCTGTCTGACTTATTGCGGGCAATGTAACGATAGTCTATATGCACTCGTTAATGGTGATATCGTTACTGGTGAGACACCTGAAGCGTTAAAGAAGAATATTTATCAGCACATAGAAGAAACATGGATTTTTTAGGAGGTAATACAATGTCGACAGTAATATTAACCAAAGCAGCAGCGTATGAAGTGAAATCGATGATGGAACAAAACGGTATGCCGGAAGGTTTCTTAAGAATTTCAGTAAAAGGTGGAGGTTGTACCGGTTTATCATATGGTATGAGTGCAGAGGAATCGCCGGCAGATAATGATGAGGTGCTTGATTTCTATGATGTGAAAGTACTTGTAGACAAAGCCGATGCACCAATATTGAAAGGTACCACTGTAGATTTTAAACAATCATTAATGGGGGGCGGCTTTGCAATCGAGAATCCGAATGCAATTGCTTCATGTGGTTGTGGCAGCTCATTCAGAACAAAAGACGTCGCTGGTACACCTGAGAACTGTTAAGCAGTTTTTATTTTACCTGTATATGCTTGAATTCAAAGTGTAAAAGGATTATTATAAAAGGTGGAATACTTAAAATTATATTTGTGACATATATCACAAGATTATTGAAACAAAATTATATAAGAATGGGTGAAATCGATGGGTTTTGAGAGAAAGAGAGTCGTGATTTTAGGTGGAGGTTATGCTGGGTTACAAACAGCTACTAAACTTCAAAAGTTAGTAAGTTCACAAGATTGTGATATTACGTTAATTAATAAGAATGAATATCACTATGAATCAACTTGGTTACATGAAGCATCAGCAGGTACACGTGAATATCAAGATTGTTTATATCCGATTGCGAGTGTTTTAAATCAGTCTAAAGTTGACTTTGTTACTGCTGAAGTTACAAAGATTAACAAAGATGAGAAGACAGTTGAAACGACTAAAGGTACGTTTAATTTTGATATTTTAGTCGTTGCATTAGGTTTCGAAGCGGAAACATTCGGTATCACTGGTATGAAAGAACATGCTTTCCAGATTGAGAATATCAATACTGCACGTCGTATCGCTACACACATCGAAGAGCGTTTTGCGCATTATGCAAACAGCACAGACAAAGATGATAAAGACTTAGCAATCTTAGTGGGTGGTGCAGGATTCACTGGTATCGAACTACTAGGTGAACTTACTGAACGTATTCCTGAATTATGTAAAGAATATAATATCGATCAATCTAAAGTTAAAGTAACTTGTGTAGAAGCAGCACCAAAGATGTTACCGATGTTCTCTGAAACATTAGTGAAATACGTTGTAGATTATCTTGAAGCACGTGGCGTTGAATTCAAGATTGCAACACCTATCGTTGCAGCAAACGAGAATGGTTTCGTTGTTAAAGTTGACGAGAAAGAAGAACAACTTTATGCAAACACTGTAATCTGGGCTGCAGGTGTACGTGGTTCTAAATTAATGGAAGAATCATTTGATGGCGTTAAACGTGGTCGTATCGTAGTGCGTGAAGACCTTCGTATCGACGGTTACGATGATATCTTCGTTATCGGTGACTGTTCAGCAGTTATGGCTGGAGAGGGTGACAACAAACGCCCATTACCAACGACAGCTCAACTTGCAATGCAGCAGGGTGAATTCACTGCAGATGCAGTTAGACGTTTATTAAACAATGAGAAATTAGCTACTTTCGAATATGATGATAAAGGAACAGTATGTTCTTTAGGTTCACATGATGGCGTAGGTGTTGTATTCGGTAAAGAAATCACTGGTAAGAAAGCAGCATTTATGAAGAAATTAATCGATACACGTGCTGTATTTAAAATTGGTGGTACAGGTATAGCATTCAAAAAAGGTAAATTTCTATAATCGTTATAAAATTTGTATAAAGAAGCTAAGTTTATAGGGATGGGATGCAATGTCCCATCCTTTTTATTTTATATAAAGTGGTGAATAGATGAAAAGAGATAAAGTATGGCTTGGCGTTAGTGGTCTTGTAATAAATGAGCAAGGTGAATGGCTTGTCGTTACAAAGCAATATGGTGGTATGAAAGGGATGTGGAGCTTTCCTGCAGGTTTTGTCGATAATGGAGAGACTGCAGACCAGGCAGTATTAAGAGAGATATATGAAGAGACGGGTATCGAAGGTTCTGTTGAAGGTGTAATTGGATTACGTACAGGGGTTATTAAAGATATCATTTCGGATAATATGATCATCTTTTTAGTACGTCCTGCGCATACAACGATTCGTCAAGACATTCCTGATGAAGAGATTGAAGATGTACAGTTTCGAAGCACTGATGATTTATATCAGGATGATCACTGTAGCCCCATGGTTAGAGCGCTGATTGATGAAATGCAGGCACCTCTGCGTTTAAAGTCTACGACTTCTCCAGGCAAGCAGTTTAACTATACACATTACCATTTATTTTTATAGGAGGATTCAAGTGACAGCATTATTACAATTAATTATATCTACCCTCTTGTTTTTTGTATTGTTTTTCGGAATTGCGTTTATTCTCAATATGCTGTTAAAATCTACGTGGATTATGACAGTGCTTTATCCTTTTGTTGTATTTGCGATTGTCGATAAGATTTCTACAGCAGATTATATACTTAAACCAAAATTTGCATTCAACCAGCTCATACGCGGAATCACACATTTGATGCCTGCCGATATCATAATGTTATCAGGTGGATTTATAGGGGCTATTACAGCAGGATTTGTGATTCGTAATTTACGTCGTAGCGGTTACAGTATGTTTTAGAGGTGAATAGATGAATAATGAAATTAAGGCACATATAGCACGCTATATGTGTTTTTTACCATCACAAATAAGCCAGTTGAAACCTTATATTGATAACGACTTATTTAATGATATTAAGACGGTATATCCATTGCATAGTAACGAAATTATCAGCAGAGAAATTAATGAGAAAAATTACACTTTAATTCCTTGTGGTAATTTAAAACAGTACCAATTCAGTGATGTAAGAAAGCTGATGAATAAGATTAATACGCTTCACTCATTACAAACAGAAGTGAGTGTCGATTTCACATTGCTCTCTCATTATCTTGACAGTGAATTCGTGAATATGATTTCAGAATTGATACAGCTGAAACAAAGAAAAGAGATAAGGAACACTGAAACGATGCTTCATGATGCAGCAGTATACTATCATAAAGCATCTGAAATCGAACGTTATTTTCCGCTCTCTTATGACAAAATAGAGAAAGTAGAAGAAGTAATCGGAGACAATGAACGACTCTATATTATTATTAGTCAACAGGGAAGTGCCCTCTACCATGTTGAACTGAAGCATGAAGATGTGATGAAGATTGTTTATCAGTCTGATACACAACAAGCGGCGAGAATTGCATATAATAATCGTCAGATTGACATCGATGCACCCGTACCCTATGCTATCATCTATGATGCACTCAGTTATGCAAAGCAATATAGAAAGAAGGCCGTAATTCTGACGGACCTTAACGATGAAGCATGTATAACGATCACTGGAACATCAAGTGCATATATCGATACTCTGATCAGTTTATCACTTCCTGTTCGCTTTAATTATGATGTGGCAGCAGCGGAGTCTATATTGACAGAGGCTACAGCAGGAAGGCTGCTGTTTGATGAAAGTAAATGTTTTCACTGGATCGATATCGGCCAATATTGGAATTTAACGAGCTATTATCAGTATATTTTAAATAATTTAGCTAAAGCGGTTGACGAAAAATAAAAAATACTTTAGTATGCTAATATATTAGAGAACTAAAGTGAGGTTGAGAAGATGAATGCAGTTTTAATCGCAGTACTTGTAATGGTTATATTAAGTTTATGTCGACTGAATGTCGTGCTGTCATTGTTTATCGGTGCGTTGGCAGGAGGGCTTGTTTCTGGACTTGGGATAGATAAGACGATTGTTACCTTTACTGGAGGAATTGTCGACGGTAGTGAAGTTGCACTGAGCTATGCATTGCTTGGAGGGTTTGCAGCGATATTATCTTATAGTGGTATTACAGATTATTTCGTTGAGAAAATTATTAATATGCTTAAAAAGGACAATACAGTAAAGACTAGAACAGTGACGAAAGTGACGATACTTGTGTCACTTATCATTATTTCATGTATGTCTCAAAACATTTTACCGGTACATATTGCATTTATTCCAATTATTATTCCGCCGCTTTTAAGTTTATTCAATGAACTCAAAATAGATAGACGACTAATTGCGGTAATCCTTACGTTCGGATTAAACTTTCCGTATGTGTTAATGCCATATGGTTTCGGTTATATCTTTCATGGCATTATCAAAAAAGGTTTTGATAAAGCAAACCACCCTATAGAAATGAATCAGATTTTTCCTGCGATGATCATCCCATCTTTAGGGTTTATCATCGGATTAATAATAGCATTTATAATATTCAGGAAACCACGCGAATATAAGATGATTCAGTTTAAAGAAGAAGTCACAAGAAAAGTATTGAAACCATACGTTGTCATGGTGTCTATAGTAGCAATTGTTGCAACCTTTCTAGTACAGCTTACTACAGAATCCATGATTTTCGGTGCGCTAGCTGGGATTATGGTGTTTTTCCTGTCATTTGCATTTGAATGGAAGACGCTTGATGAAGAACTTGTCTCAGGTATCAAGATCATGGCATATATCGGTGTCGTCATGCTTACTGCGAATGGATTCGCCAGTGTAATGTCTGAAACAGGTGATGTTGAACGTTTAGTTGCGGGTATGGTGAACTTTACAAGTGGTTCAAAAGTATTGACGATTATATTCATGTTAATCGTCGGACTAATCGTAACACTTGGTATAGGATCATCATTTGCAACGATTCCAATTATTGCAGCATTATTTATTCCGCTTGGTGAATCTATCGGTTTATCAACTGCCGCAATTATCGCAGTTATCGGTACGGCCGGTGCTTTAGGAGATGCAGGTAGTCCTGCCAGTGATTCTACGTTAGGTCCAACCGCTGGACTGAATATGGATGGTCAGCACAATCATATCTGGGATACCTGTGTACCGACATTCCTGCTATTTAATATACCGTTAATTATTTGTGGGTTTATCGCTGCAATGATATTATAGTTAAAAACGATAGGAGTTTATATGGAAGCGATTCATCAGTTATTTGAACAGAACAATTTATTGAACCACTTAAATATGAAGTTTCACTCTTTTGATGGTAAGACGATAGTCCTTACGATGCCAGTCTTAGAAGAGGTGACGCAACCTTTTGGTTATCTCCATGGAGGCGCCACTGTCGCCTTATGTGAAACAGCTGCTTCACTCGGATCAAAACTTCTGGCTTCAGATGATGAAATTCCGCTAGGATTAGAAATCAATGCCAATCACATCAGAAGTGTGAATAGCGGGACGGTAGAAGTACGTGCGGAGATCGTCCATAAAGGTCAGTCTACACATATTTGGCAGATGGAAGTAGTTCAAGGTGAAACGCTTATCAGTATTAGCAGAGCGACCATAGCAATCAAGAAGAAGAAATAAAACAAACGCATCCGTTAAAGCGACGGATGCGTTTGTTTTATTTGTGGACTTATTTAATGTCCTTTAAGTCATCTCTAACTGTACTGTCTGTATACTTCGTACCACTGTAATAGGCACTGCGCATAATAAGATGAGATCCGATAGGTCCTGTCGTAAAGATAAATAAAATTGCAAGAAGTAGTGTTGGTTCAAAGTGATGATCTCGTGCCAGGAAGTATAAGAAAACACCGAACATCATAAACATGACACCTAGCGTTGATGATTTACCAGCAGCATGCGCCCGCGTATATACATCAGGAAGACGAATAAGCCCGATTGCGCTCACACATGACAGCAGTGCGCCAATCATAATAAAGATAATACTAATGATCTGTACGATTGTTCCGATCATATTCAACAATCTCTCCTTTTTGCATAAATTTTGCAAACGCTGTTGTACCTAAGAAAGCGAGAACTGCGAGCAGCATGATGATACTGATAAAATATTTTGTATTTAACAACACTGAGAATAGAGCAATCATTGCCATCAAGGAAATGCCTAATGCATCCAGACCAACCACACGATCTGCAAGGGTAGGACCTTTTATTACGCGGTAAAGTATTCCGAGCATCGCAAATGAAACGAGAATCAGTGCGATAATAATTATTAAATCCATATTGATCATTGGATACCAATCTCCTTTATCGCTTTTTCGAAAGACTGTTTGATTCCTTCACATTCAGATTCGATATCACTAAAATCAATAGAATGAATATAAAGTTTAGATTTATCATCACTCACAGCAACAACGACTGTACCAGGTGTAAGCGTGATGAGCAGAGACAATAGACTAATTTCCCAGTCCTTCCTTAAAGATGTCTCATATGTGAAAAATGCAGGTTTTATATCAATTTTTGGTGACATAACAATCTTTAAGACACCAATATTTGCTTTAAAAAGTTCGATAATAAAAATTACAAATAATCGCAATACCTTAAGAAACGGAATGAGATAAAATCCACCTGGCAGAAATGGACGCATAATATACAAGGCAAACAAACCAAATAGATAGCCTAATATGAGGTTACCGAGTGAAGCTGAGCCGGTCATGATCACCCACATAATCATTAGTCCAATATGAATAATAAGTTGTATTGCCATATTATTTCACCCCCAGAGCTTTAACATAAGACATTGGATCATAAATATGCTCAGCTGCAGTCGAGATATACGGATAAAGTTGTTCGCTGCATAATCCAAACAATACAGCCGCCGTTGTCATAATAACAGCAGCAATCAGCATCTTATGGTAAGGTCTGGTTTCATATACAATGCCCTTATCATCGCCGAAAAATACCATGATAAAGATTTTGATAACAGATAGCAGTACGATTAAGCTACTGATCAAAATGATGATTGCACTCGCAGTATAGCCTTCTATAAAGGCGGCTTTTACGATAAAATATTTACCGAAGAATCCACTGAGAGGTGGTATACCTGCCAGACTTAATGCTGAAATAAAGAACGCCCATCCGAGCACAGGATAACGTTTAATTAATCCACTAATATTTCTGATATCTGTTTCTCCAGTAATCTTGATGATAACACCGACTAACATAAAAAGACTTGCTTTAATGATCATATCGTGAATTAAATAGTATATGCCACCGATTACAGATTCTCTTGTAAATATTACGATTCCCATAATAATTACACCGACAGCAATCATAATGTTATAAATAATAATCTTCTTCATATCGAAATATGCTATCGCTCCAATACAGCCGAAGACAATCGTTAACAATGCAAGGACAAGTAATATATTTGTTACTACAGGTCCTGAATAACTGAAGAATAAGCTATATGTCCTATAGATTGCATAGACACCGACTTTCGTAAGTAATGCCCCAAACAATCCCAAGATTGGTATCGGCGGTGCATAGTAAGCACCAGGCAACCAGAAATAAAGCGGGAACATTCCGGCTTTTGTTGCAAATATGAAGATAAATAGAATAGAGACAACGATAATAATATCCTGATTCTGTATACTTGATATCCTATTGCTGATATCTGCCATATTCAGTGAACCGACCACTGAGTAAAGCATCCCAATGGCCAATACGAAAAAGGCAGAAGATGTAACATTAATCAAAATATATTTAATGCTTTCCTGTAGCTGTATCTTTGTTCCTCCGATGATCATAAGAACATAGGAAGCAATTAAGAAGACTTCAAAGAATACGAATAAGTTAAAGATATCTCCTGTTGTAAATGCGCCGTTAAGTCCAGCAAGCATAAACATTACAGAAGTATAGTAGTAATAAGTTTCACGATCTTTTCCGATTGTCTGGTATGAGTAGAAGATCATGAGCAATGTGATGAATGTAGAAGTTACTACAAGAATCGAAGCAAACATATCAGAAACAAGGACGATACTATAAGGTACTTTCCAGTTCCCAAGCTCTAGATATGTTGTTCCATTCTTGTATACATGGATAAACTGAATCACAGCTGCAATAAGTGTGATTAATGTGCCGAAAAAAGCAACCATACGCTTTATGATTGGTCGTTTACCAATCAGGATTAATATAATTGCGGTAATTGCGGGCAGAATGATTGGCATTATAACTAAGTTACTCATCATCTGGTACCCCCTTGAAATCAGCTACATTATCAGTTCCGAGTTCTTTATAGCTACGAAAAGCGAGCACTAGGAAAAATGCAGTTACCGCAAAACTAATAACGATAGCTGTTAAGATTAATGCCTGTGGAATAGGATCCACATATATTTTCTGCTTTCCAGAATAGATTGGAGAAGCCGCATTTTTTAAAGTGCCGCTTGTAAGAAGCAGCAAGTTGACCGCGTGTGAAATGATTGAAGAACCGATTATAATTCTAAGTAAACTTTTAGAAAGAATTAAATAGACGCCAGCAGCAACTAAAAAGCCGCTTAAGATAATTATTAATATTTCCATTATTCACTCTCTCCAATCGTTAGGATAATGGTCAGTGTTGTTCCAATCACGACGAGCATTACACCGATATCGAAAAATAATGCTGTATGATAATGTATTGCACCAAGTACAGGTATATGCAGCTCGCCGAATGAATGTGTAAAAAATGGTTTGCCTTGCAGTATACTGATAAACGGTGTCGCATAGCAGAATATAAGTCCGATGCCGATAACTTTTTTGAAGTCGATTGGCAGAATACGATACAAAGTCTTAATATCGTATGCAATTAAGATAATCAGTAACGCCGCAGAGATTAATAATCCACCGACGAAACCACCACCAGGTAAATAATGTCCGTTCATAAATATAGAGAATGCAAACATTACAATAATGAAGAAGACGACAAGCGTGCAGAATTGTAATATCACATCATTATCTTGTTTCTTCATTATGTTCACCTCTCGTCTTTCTTAGTCTGATGAGTGTATAGATACCGATTCCTGCAATGGCCAGTACACTTGATTCGAATAATGTATCAAATCCTCGGAAATCCACGAGTATAACATTGACCATGTTTTTACCGGCTGCAAGATCATATACATTTTTGATGTAGTATTCAGAAATAGATGTAAAGTGTTTATTGCTGTAAGATACTAACGCAATAAGTGATACGATTATGCCGGTCGTAATAGCGATGACGACATTTGTGATTTTAAATTTCTTTTCCTCAGCATGACGATATTTCTTAGGCATATGATAGAAACACATCAGAAATAAAGCAGTTGAAATGGTTTCGATTGACAACTGTGTAAGTGCAAGGTCCGGCGCTTTAAAGAACACGAAGAGTAAAGCGATGGAATATCCGATTGCACTCAGCATTATAATACTGAATAAACGCGACTGGGCCTTTAATATCATTATCGTTGCAATAACGATGATTAATATAAGGACAAGTTCATAAAGTCGAATATTCGCAATGGATTCAAAGTATATTGAGAAATCTGTTTTTAAAAACACATAGACAGACATCAATAATAACGTTGTGAATATACTTACAATGCTGAAACGAATAGAGTGATAGACAAGCCTTCTGTTCACTTCATAACTCAGCTTTTGTGATTGATCTAATACAATATTATATAAGTTATTCAGCTTTATTTGCGCAGGCCATAGCTGGTAAACCTTCTGCCACTTTGTAATAAAGTAGAGCATTACGCTCCCTATAATAATGATTGCCAGCGTAATTAAAAAAGGCATATTAATACCATGGAAATGATGGATATGCTTTAGAGTGACATTATCGTTAACAATGGCGCTTGTTGCGGACTGCAATAATGGTCGGAACATATCTGGTAATGCTGATATTATTAACATCACTGAAATAAGTATAATCGGTGACAATAAAAATAATATCGGTGCTTCGTGTGGTTTCTTTTCAGTTTTATTTTCGATTTTATTTGGCAGGAATACATCTTTAATCAGTTTTAAAGAGTAGATAAATGTAAATATACTGCCGACAAACATCAATAGTAGCAGGAACCCACTTAGCAATGTATTAAATAATCCATGTTCTGTTGATAATAATACAGATTCTAAAAACATTTCCTTACTGATAAATCCATTGAATGGAGGCACACCAGCCATGCTGAGTACACCTAACGTTGTAAGTGTAAATGTGATTGGCATAATGAACATTAAGCCGTTGAGCTTATGAATATTACGTGTCCCTGTTTCGTGATCGATAATTCCGACGAGCATAAATAGCGCGCCTTTAAATGTTGCATGGTTCAATATATGGAACACAGCGGCAGTAATCGCGATATAATACGCTGTTTCATGTCCTGTTTTTAAACTGATTGACCCAATACCGAGTAAGCTCACGATGAGTCCGAGCTGACTCACTGTACTAAAGGCTAGAATACCTTTCAAATCAATTTGGTTGACCGCTTTAATAGAAGCAAAACACATTGTAAACAATCCGATGATAACGATTGCATATGTCCAGGTGTTACTTACTGCAAATAATGGTGTAAATCTTGCAATTAAATAAATGCCGGCTTTAACCATCGTTGCAGAATGCAGGTAAGCACTGACAGGTGTCGGTGCTTCCATCGCATCTGGTAACCAGATATGGAATGGAAACTGCGCAGATTTTGTAAATGCTGCAAGTAGAATAAGTATAGCTGCTAACGTGAACAATGAGTGTGACTGCACTTTTGGTGCTTGAGCGAATATATCAGAAATAACAGGTGTCCCTGTAATACCGATAAGGATGCTCAGCCCACCAAGCATCATCAATCCACCAAACACCGTAATCAGCATCGACTTCAACGCCCCGTTCGTTGATTTCTCTTTATGATACCAGAATGAAATCAGTAGGAAACTTGAGATACTTGTAAGTTCCCAGAATAGATAGAGCGATAAGACGTTATTGCTTGTTACAATGCCTAACATTGCCCCCATAAACAATAATAAGTATGTATAGAAACGACCCAGCGCTTCCTCTTTATGCAGGTAATGAATCGAATAGAACACGACAAGTGTTCCAATGATTGAAATAAGTAATGTAAATAACAATGTCAAGCCATCTAGACGGATATCAAAGTTGAGACCGATACTTGGCATCCAGGTAAAGTGTTTGTTGATGGGTGCGTGCATCACAGTTTGAATTAACGATAAAAAGTAGAGTGACGCGATAACGGGTACAAGCAAGACGAAATATCCTGTATGTATGCCTTTTATATACTTTGCCAAAATGCCAGGTAGAAGACTAGCGAAGATTGGAAGTAATACGATTAATAATATAGACACCGATTGAACCTCCTTTAAATTTCATACTCTCTATTATACAGAAAAATGTGAGTTTATTAATGACGCTGCTTGGAATAACATATCATTGTACATCTAAAATTCATATTTCTTTAAATAAGAAGAAAACACATTTTCTGAAATTAAAAGTTCACAAAATTGTAACAATATAATCTTAAAATTTAACTTTATATTGTCTTTCGTATTCCGATTTTAAATTTTGAAGCATAGCCAATGATTGTTGATTAAATGCACTGTCCTCTTTATTAAGTTTATCTTCCATCTTAAGGAGTGCGTTTTGAAGAGATTCTTCGTATGATATGATATCTTCTTCATAAGGTTTCAATAAATTTTTATCAACGATGCGTTTTTCTTTGAAGCTTAGTGCACGGCGTTCATGGAAAAATACATTTTCCACTTCGTTACGGTTATGTAGATCACCTTGAGTAGGGTGGGTGATAACATTTATAACCTGGACAAGTTCGCCGTTTGGTCTTGATTCCAGATGTTCTACAATATAAATTCCTGTTTTATGCATAAGTCTAAAATACATATTCATCATCCTTTATGTTAAAATGGTTTATTGTAAACATCATATCATGAAGGAGAGAGAAAAATGACTAATTTTCCTCAATTAAGTACAGAAATTTCTGAAAATGAAAAACTCGTAACAATGCATACAAATAAAGGTGTAATGAAGTTTAAGTTATTTCCTGAAATCGCACCAAAGACTGTAGAGAACTTTATTCAGTTATCACAAAAAGGATACTATGAAGGCATCACGTTCCACCGTGTGATCAATGACTTTATGATTCAAGGTGGAGATCCAACTGGTACTGGTATGGGTGGAGAAAGTATTTACGGTGACAAATTCGAAGATGAATTTTCTATGGAAGCTTTCAATCTATATGGTGCATTATCGATGGCGAATGCAGGTCCTGGTACAAACGGTTCACAATTCTTTATCGTACAGATGAAACAAGTACCGGCACAAATGTTGTCACAGTTAAAGCAAGGTGGCTGGCCTGAAGAAATTGTTGATGCGTATGCTGAACACGGAGGAACGCCATGGTTAGACCAGAAACATACGGTATTTGGTCAGTTGGTTGAAGGTGCAGATACGTTAGAAACAATCGCTGCAGTAAAGGTTGGGGCGCAAGACAAACCTCTTGAAGATGTGATCATCGAGCGTATTGAAGTACAATAAGTAATCATTCATAAGTCATGAAATCGTCATGACTTATGATTTTTTTTTATGTCCATCATGTTATAATAATAAAAATTAGGAGTGTGAAGTTATTATGATGGAATTTCTATATTTCCCTGAAAATAAGTGGGAGTACGTACCTGCAGTCATGTCACTGATCTTTTTTATGGTGCTTGCATATATAACATATCGTTTCTTTAAGAAGAATTCAGAAGCGGAAGAGAAGAAGTTAAAAGCATTTGAAGCAGAAGTTATGCAAAGATTAAAAGAGGATAAAGACAATGAATTCAGAGTTTAATATAAAGATGTATCAAATTTTAAACAAATGGAATCCGATGCAGCTTGAAGATGCAAGCGAGGGTGATATGGAATATTATGAAATTATGGATATTATGCATCAGAAGTTGCCGTATGACATCACAGTTCAAAAAATTCAAGATGTCTTTAAATTCAGCTTTGACACAGCCCCTTCTAAATCAGAAACAGAACACGTTATCACACAAATATATGCATTAGATCAATCATGTGGAGTATAGACTTCACATGATTTTTTTTAATGATTTAATTATGATAAAATAAGCTAAAGAAAATGAGGGATGATGATGAAGAAAACTTATAAAAAAGGACAGTTTATAAAAGTAAAGGTTACTGGTATTCAGCCGTATGGAGCATTCGTTGAAACTGAGGACCACACTGAAGGTCTGATTCATATTTCAGAAGTGATGAACGATTATGTCCATAATTTGAATTTATTGCTTTCTGTAGGACAGATTGTGAAGGCCAAAGTGTTGAATGTTTCAGAAGATGGCAAACTCAACCTAAGTTTAAAAGACAATGACTATTTTAAGAAACAAGAAAGAAAGAAAACGAAACGTTCTTTGCTAGAACAACTCAATGAGCCTGAATCTATTGGGTTTAAGACGCTTCAAGAACGTTTGCCTGGGTGGATTGAACGCGGATTAAAGCTATAATTTTTATGCACGAATATGTATAAATAATTTTTGTAAAATTTCGAGCATTTAGGGTTGAACTATTGAAAGAAATTGTTCATTATATGTATGTAAGGGTTTTCTAACCATAATACTTAAGGGGGAAAATATTAAATGATTTCGTACAGACATGAACCTTTTACAGATTTTACTGTAGAAGAGAATAAACAAGCAATGCTAAAAGGTATCGAAACAGTAAAAGGATATCTAGGAGAAGACTATCCGCTCATTATCGGTGGTGAGCGTATCTTTACAGATAATAAAGTACGTTCATATAACCCGGCGAATCGTGAAGAAACAGTCGGTAATGTATCACAAGCGACACAAGAACATGCTGAACAAGCAATGAAAGTTGCTAAAGAAACATTCAAAACCTGGAGAAATACTGATCCTAAGATGCGTGCAGATATTCTATTCCGTGCAGCTGCAATCATCCGTCGTCGTAAACATGAATTCTCAGCAATCATGATTAAAGAAGCTGGTAAACCTTGGAATGAAGCGGATGCAGACACAGCTGAAGCAATCGACTTCCTTGAATTCTATGGACGTGAAATGTTACGTATTAAAGATGGCGTAAAAGTTGAGAGCCGTCCAGGTGAATACAACCGTTATGACTACATCGCTTTAGGTGTAGGTGTTGTTATTTCACCTTGGAACTTCCCATTAGCAATTATGGCGGGAACAACAGTGGCACCTTTAGTTACAGGTAACACTGTACTCCTTAAACCTTCAAGCAATACTTCTGTTGTTGCGTATAAGTTTATGGAAGTATTAGAAGAAGCGGGTATGCCTAAAGGTGTAGTAAACTACATTCCAGGTTCAAGTCGTGATATTGGGGACTTCATCGTAGACCACGTAGATACACGCTTTATCTCATTTACTGGTAGCCGTGACGTGGGCGTTCATATTTATGAACGTGCAGCGAAAGTTCATGAAGGCCAATTAAACTTAAAACGTGTCATCGCTGAAATGGGTGGTAAAGATACAATCGTCGTTGACTCTGAAGCAGACATTGAATTAGCAGCAGAATCAATCGTGAAATCAGCGTTTGGCTTCTCAGGTCAGAAATGTTCTGCATGTTCTCGTGCAGTCATCGTTGAAGATGTATACGATGAGGTTGTTGCATTAGTTAAAGAAAAAACTGAAAAGTTATCTGCAGGGAACCCAGAGACGAATGAACATTTCATGGGACCTGTTATTGATGAAAAGTCATTAAATAAAATTAAAGAATACATTGAAATAGGTAAATCTGAAGGACGTTTACTTGTAGGTGGAACAACTGATGAGTCAGTTGGAAACTTTGTAAATCCAACAGTTTTCGTTGATTTAAAACATGATGATCGCTTAATGCAGGAAGAAATCTTTGGTCCAGTTGTCGGTATTACTAAAGCAAAAGATTTCACGCAAGCAATCGAATTTGCAAATGATACAGATTATGGTTTAACAGGTGCAGTTATTACAAATAATCGTGAACATCTAGAACAAGCACGACGTGATTTCATGGTAGGTAACTTATACTTCAACCGTGGATGTACAGGTGCAATCGTTGGCTACCAGCCATTTGGTGGATTTAAAATGTCTGGTACAGATTCTAAAGCGGGTGGACCGGACTACTTAGTACTGCACATGCAAGGTCGTACAACTTCTGAAATGTTTTAATCTATATAAAATCTAAACAGTAGTGCGGTGCACTACTGTTTTTAAAAAAGGGGAATAATAATGACGAAATCTCAAGATATTATCGAAATTACAAATCATTACGGAGCGCCAAACTATCACCCACTACCAATCGTGATCTCAGAAGCTGAAGGGGTATGGGTAAAGGACCCGGAAGGCAACAAATATATGGATATGTTATCAGCGTACTCAGCAGTAAACCAAGGACACCGTCATCCAAAGATTATTCAAGCATTGAAAGAACAGGCTGACCGTGTGACATTAACTTCACGTGCTTTCCATAGTGACCAATTAGGTCCCTGGTATGAAAAGATCTGTAAACTTGCAGGTAAAGAAATGGTATTGCCGATGAATACAGGTGCGGAAGCAGTTGAAACTGCAATTAAAGCAGCGCGACGCTGGGCATATGATGTTAAAGGTGTAGCGAAAGACCAGGCAGAAATCATTGCAATGAAAGGGAACTTCCATGGTCGTACGATGGCTGCTGTATCATTATCAAGCGAAGCAGAATACCAACGTGGCTATGGTCCATTATTGGGAGGCTTTAAACTTGTTGAGTTTGGTGATATTGAACAGATTAAAGCGGCTATAACACCGAACACTGCTGCGGTATTACTTGAGCCAATCCAAGGTGAAGCAGGAATCAATATTCCTGAAGATGGATTTTTAAAACAAGTACGTGATGTATGTACTGAGAACAATGTATTATTTATTGCTGATGAGATACAGGCAGGTCTTGGTCGCTCAGGTAAGATGTTTGCTACAGATTGGGATAATGTAGTTCCTGATATGTATATTTTAGGTAAAGCATTAGGTGGTGGAGTATTCCCGATCTCATGTGTGCTAGCTGATAAAGAAATTTTAGAAGTATTCAATGCAGGTAGCCATGGTTCAACATTCGGTGGGAATCCATTAGCATGTGCGGTGTCAAATGCAGCGTTGGATGTATTGGTGGATGAGAAGTTAGCAGAACGTTCTTTAGAACTAGGAGAATATTTCCAATCTAAATTGAAAGAAATTGACAACCCTGTTATTAAAGAAGTTCGTGGTAAAGGATTGTTTATTGGTGTTGAATTAAATGAAGCAGCACGTCCATACTGTGAACAACTTAAAGAACTAGGCTTACTATGTAAAGAAACACATGATACTGTAATCCGCTTTGCACCGCCTTTGATCATCTCTCAAGAAGATCTAGACTGGGCGATTGACAAAGTAAAGCAAGTATTTTCAAAATAGTTGGTAGCGTTTTCAATTTTGGACTTTTAAAAGTTTTTTAATATGTTACAATTAACAATGTAGAATTATAGAATAAAAAAAGAGGCGAATAAAATGTCAGAAACTACTAACTTAGTGTCATCTACACAGGAAATTATTCATGAAGCTTTAGAAAAATTAGGCTTTGATGAAGGTATGTATGATTTAGTGAAAGAACCATTACGTCTATTAACAGTACGCATCCCAGTGCGTATGGATGATGGTTCGGTTAAAACTTTCACGGGTTACCGTGCTCAGCATAATGATGCTGTAGGTCCTACTAAAGGTGGGGTACGTTTCCACCCGGATGTTGATGAAGATGAAGTAAAGGCTTTATCAATGTGGATGACATTAAAATGCGGTATCGTTGATCTGCCATACGGTGGAGGTAAAGGGGGTATCGTGTGTGATCCACGTCAGATGAGCATTCATGAAGTTGAACGTTTATCTCGTGGCTATGTTCGTGCGATTTCTCAAATCGTAGGTCCAACGAAAGATATTCCAGCACCGGACGTATTTACAAACAGTCAGATTATGGCTTGGATGATGGATGAATACAGCATGATGGATGCATTCAATTCTCCAGGATTTATTACAGGAAAACCGATTGTACTTGGAGGATCACAAGGACGTGACCGTTCCACTGCATTAGGTGTAGTAATTGCAATAGAAGAAGCAGCAAAACGTCGTGGTAAGCACATTAAAGATGCTCGAGTTGTTATTCAAGGTTTCGGTAATGCAGGAAGTTTCTTAGCGAAGTTCTTATATGATGCTGGCGCTAAAGTTGTCGGAATTTCAGATGCGTATGGTGCTTTACATGATCCAAATGGCTTAGACATCGATTATTTATTAGATCGTCGTGATAGCTTCGGTACAGTAACGAATCTTTTTGAAGATACAATCACTAATAAGGAACTATTCGAATTAGATTGTGACATTCTAGTACCAGCTGCAATTTCTAACCAGATTACTGGCGATAATGCACATGATATTAAAGCTGATATCGTAGTTGAAGCTGCAAACGGTCCAACAACACCTGAAGCAACTAAAATTTTAACTGAACGTGGCATTCTACTTGTGCCAGATGTACTTGCAAGTGCAGGTGGCGTTACAGTATCATACTTTGAATGGGTACAGAATAATCAAGGATATTACTGGACAGAAGAAGAAGTTAATGAGAAGTTAAGAGATAAGCTTGTAACTGCATTTGATAATGTATATACATTATCTCAAAACAGAAATATTGATATGCGCCTAGCAGCATACATTATCGGGATTAAACGTACAGCAGAAGCTGCACGTTACCGTGGATGGGCTTAATCATTTTCAATTATATATTTTTTATGACATAATATGCTTACTTGCATGTTATGTCATTTTTATTTCAGGAGGAAGTAATGAATCAATTTACATTTTATAATCCAGTTAAACTGGTATTTGGAAAAGAAAGTCTAGAACAGTTGGACGATATGGTGAAAGCTTATAGTAACGGAAATAAAGTACTACTTACATACGGAGGAGGAAGCATTAAGAAGACAGGTCTTTATGACAAAGTAATGGAAAAGCTATCAGACTTTGAAGTATTTGAACTGTCTGGAATTGAACCGAATCCACGTGTTGAAACGGTACGTAAAGGCGTAGAAATCGTTAAAGAGAATAATATCGATTTTATCGTAGCAGTCGGTGGTGGATCTGTCATCGATGGTACGAAATTGATTGCAGCTGCAAGTAAATATGACGGTGATGCATGGGATATCGTTACACGTAAAGCACAAGTACAAGATGCTGTACCGTTTGGAACGGTATTAACATTATCTGCAACTGGTTCTGAAATGAACTCAGGCAGTGTTATTACAAACTGGGAGACGAAGGAGAAGTTAGGATGGGGTTCACCTCTTGTATTCCCTAAGTTTAGTCTGTTAAATCCGGAAGTTCTATACACATTACCAGAGCATCAGACAGTGAATGGTATTATCGATAGCATGAGTCACCTATTAGAACAATACTTTAACGAAGCAGATAATACAGAAGTACAAGACCAGATGATCAGTGGCGTACTGAAGACTGTGATGAAGACTGGACCAATTGCAGTGAAAGAACCAGAAAATTACGAAGCACGTGAGACATTGATGTTATCATCAACAGTTGCATTAAACGGCTTCTTACGATTAGGCTACGTTGGTGACTGGGCAACACATAATCTAGAACATGCAGTAAGTGCTGTATACGATATTGCACACGGTGCAGGTCTTGCGATATTATTCCCTGAGTGGATGCGTTATGTAAGTAAGCAGTCTCCGGCACGATTTGTGAAGTTTGCTGAAGATGTGTTCAATGTAGAGGCATCTTTGTCAGATGAAGAAAAGATTAATTATGCGATTGATGAAATTCAGAACTTCTGGACAGGTTTAGGAGCGAAACAGAAGTTATCTGATTATGGAGTGAAAGCTGAAGATTTAGAAGCATTTGCAGATAAAACTTTAGTCTATGGCCCATTCGGTAACTTCTATAAGTTACAACGTGAAGACATACTAGCAATCTATAAAGCAGCATTATAATATTCAACAGTAGATAAAAAGCAGCGGATTCCGCTGCTTTTTTACATGTATTGTTCTGCTTTTGCGATTTGATTCAACACGCTTTTTGTACTTGTTCCATTGTCACTAAGTCTTCTATTTACTGCATGTTCGGGATCGAGCTTCGTATATATATCGTTCGTGATATCTTTATTAACACCTTGATAATGGTCTAATGGAATATCTTTTAGCAGTATATTGTTATCAATTGCATAAAGTACGAGTTGTCCTGTTATTTCATGTGCGTCTCTAAAAGGAATACCGAGCGTTACCAGATAGTCTGCAAGTTCCGTCGCATTTGAGAAATCATTTTGTGTGATATTCGAGAGATGCGCTGCATTGACTTCCATCGTATCTACCATACCAGTGAATATTTGAACAGACTGCAATGCTGTATCGATGCTATCGAAGAATCCTTTCTTGTCTTCTTGTAAGTCTTTATTGTATGCAAGTGGTAAACCTTTGATCGTCATCAGCAGTCCCATATAGTTACCTGCCACTGTTCCGGATTTACCTCGTATGAGTTCGGCCATATCTGGATTCTTCTTCTGAGGCATAATAGAGGAACCTGTTGTATAGGCATCGCTTAAAGTTACAAACTTAAATTCTTCGCTGCACCAAAGAATGATCTCTTCAGAGAAGCGCGATAGATGCATCATAAGAAGATTAATATTATGCATTATATCGAGTACATAGTCTCTGTCGCTTACTGCATCGATGCTGTTTGCATAGACATCGTCAAATTCGAGTAGTGAAGCTGTATACTGCTGGTCAATGGGAAAGGTCGTTCCTGCAAGTGCTCCCGAACCGAGTGGTGATATATTGATGCGTTTTAAGCCTTCACTGAATCTTGCTTTATCACGTTCCAGCATCCAGAAATATGTCATGATATGATGGCTGAAAAGAATCGGTTGTGCACGCTGAAGGTGGGTATATCCCGGCATAATTACAGTATGGTACTGCTTGCTTAAATCGATTATGACGTGTTGTAATGCTTTTATAGATGTAATGATGGCCTCTGTCATCTCTTTTGCATACAAGTGCATGTCTGTTGCGACCTGATCATTTCTTGAACGAGCGGTATGCATCTTTCCTCCAACAGGGCCGATCTTTTCTATCAGTAGTTTCTCGATATTAAGATGGATGTCTTCTAGTTCTTTTTTGAAAGTGACGTTACCCGCTTCATAGTCTGCTATAATGCCCTGTAGTCCATTGATAATTTGATTCGCTTCATCTGAAGTGATGATATACGTCTTCTCAAGCATCGTAACATGCGCGATACTTCCTTTAATATCTTGGTAGAACAGTCTCGCATCGACTTCAATCGATTGATTGAAGTCGGCGACCTGTTCACTCATACTTTCTTTAAATCTGCCACCCCACAGCGCTTTATTCATGTGCATCACCTCTATACACTCTCGTTGCCTGCTTCACTGGAAGTTCATAGATTTCAATGAATCCGACGCTTGCCTGCTGGTTGAATGTATCTTCTTTCGTATAAGTTGCGAGCTTCTCGTTATATAGAGTGTTATCACTTTTTCTCCCGATTACTGTGATGTTTCCCTTATAGAGCTTAACCTTTGTTTCACCATTAACGTATTGCTGCATATCCGTCAACAGATGTTTCAGATGGTCTGCTAATGGAGAGAAGAATAAGCCATTATATATAAGGTTAGCAAACTGCTGCTCAACATAGGGCTTAAAATGCTGCACATCTTTCGTTAAGGTGATTGTTTCAAGGTCGTTATGTGCTTTAAGAATGATCATTGCGCCTGGCGCTTCATACACTTCACGTGATTTAATACCGACCAGACGATTCTCAACGTGGTCGATTCTGCCGACACCGTGTTTACCTCCTGATTCATTTAACTGTTTGATGATTTCGTGCAATTTTAAAGACTGCCCATTTAATGCAACTGGAATTCCTGCTTTAAAAGTGATGTCAATAATCTCTTCTTCATCTGGTGCATCTTTCGGTGATACGGTTAAATCATATGCATCTTCCGGTGGTGTGGCATAGGGATCTTCTAAGATGCCGCACTCATTACTTCTACCCCATAGATTCTGGTCAATTGAGTAAGGTGATTCTAAATTAATAGGCACAGGTATATCATGTGCTTTAGCGTATTCAATCTCTTCTTCACGACTAAAACCCCAGTCACGTACCGGTGCAAGTGTCGTAATAGATGGATCGATGCTATGAATCGCAACTTCAAAACGAACCTGGTCATTTCCTTTTCCTGTACAGCCATGTGCAATGAATTTCGCCTCATGTTGATGTGCGACTTCTACAAGTGCTTCAGCGATCAGCGGTCTGCTTAATGCTGAAATAAGCGGATATGTATTTTCATATAGACTGTTTCCTTTGATTGCATATGATAGGTAGTCCTCTGCATATGTTTCAATCTTATCGAGCATAATCGATTCAATCGCGCCGACTTTAAGTGCTTTTTCTTTAATGTGTGCAAGGTCCTTTCCTTCACCGACATCAAGGCAGCATGCGATAACTTCGTATCCTTTCTCGATTAACCATTGAATGGCGACACTTGTATCTAATCCTCCAGAATATGCTAATACTACTTTTTGTTTATCGTTCATTTCAATTCCTCCATTAATACTTAAATTTAATATATTAATTAATATACATAATAATGTATCAGTATGCATAATTAAAATCAAGTATAATTATTCATTTTTAAGAATAAAAATATAAAACATTTCGGTTTCTACAATGTAAGCGCTTTATAAAGCGCTATGGATTGTGAACTTAAGCTGAATCGAGTACAATGATTGTGAAACTATGAACGGGAGGAATAGAAATGACGCATATTAAATTTAACTATGACATGGCAAAATCATTCGTAGGAGATCATGAATTGACACAGATGCAGGACTTAGTGAAAAATATTCATCATGTAATCCATGAAGGTAGTGGTGCAGGTAGCGATTTCCTAGGATGGCTCGATTTACCGGTAGATTACGATAAGGAAGAATTCGCACGTATTAAAGAAAGTGCGAAGAAGATAAATGCAGATAGTGATGTATTAATTGTTATCGGCATTGGAGGGTCTTATCTCGGTGCACGCGCTGCAATCGAGATGCTCAATAAATCATTTGATCACCTGAAATCAGATAAGACACAGATTATCTTTGCAGGACATCAGTTATCTTCAAGCTATTTGAACGATTTAATTGAATATGTTCAGGACAAAGATTTCTCAGTGAACGTGATTTCTAAATCAGGTACGACGACAGAACCAGCTGTTGCATTCCGTGTATTCAAGAAACTATTGGAAGAGAAATACGGCAAAGAAGGCGCGAAGTCTCGTATTTATGCAACTACGGATAAATCTAAAGGTGCTTTAAAGTCATTAGCAATGACTGAAGGCTATGAAACATTCGTAGTGCCGGATGATGTTGGTGGACGTTTCTCTGTATTAACAGCTGTAGGACTATTGCCGATTGCAGCAGCTGGTCATGATATCGATGCGATGATGGAAGGTGCAGCAAGCGCACGTACAGAACTTGCTTCTTCTGAGCTTTCTGAGAACATCAGTTATCAGTATGCAGCGCTGCGTAACATTTTATACAACAAAGGGTACACGATTGAGATGTTAATCAATTATGAGCCGAGTCTGCAATACTTCAACGAGTGGTGGAAACAGTTATTCGGTGAGTCTGAAGGTAAGGACTTTAAAGGTATCTATCCATCAAGCGCGAACTTCTCAACGGACCTTCATTCATTAGGTCAATATGTTCAGGAAGGGCGTCGTGACATATTTGAAACGGTCGTTAAAGTAACAACACCAAGAAGCGACGTCACAATTGAAGCGGATGAAAATGATTTAGATGGTCTGAACTTCTTAGCGGGTAAAACATTGGACTTCGTCAACACGAAAGCATTCCAGGGGACGTTACTTGCACATAGCGATGGCGGGGTACCAAACTTCGTCGTTGAAGTACCGAAGTTAGATGCATTTACTTTCGGTTACCTTGTTTACTTCTTCGAGTTAAGTGTTGCGATGAGTGGCTACTTACTCGGTGTGAATCCATTTAATCAGCCAGGGGTTGAAGCATACAAGCAGAATATGTTCGCATTGCTTGGGAAACCTGGCTTTGAAGACAAGAAAGCAGAACTAGAGGCAAGACTTCAATAATATATGTCATGTTATTCTTAAAACAAGCTATGAACTGTTCATAGTTTGTTTTTTTTAATATTTACATTATAATCACTTAAAAGTGAGGTGAGGGTTTGTTTACAGAAGCGTACTTACTGGAATTATTTGAACGATTTAAAGGTCTTGGCGTTATTATTGCTTTTCTTCTGCCGTTTATTGAAGCATTTATTCCGATATTACCAATTATGGTCTTTGCCGTCGTTAATGTGAATGCTTATGGTCTGATACCTGGATTCTTAATTACATGGAGCGGTGCAGTAGCTGGTTCATATTGTGTTACGCTTTTAGTGAGAACCTATGGGCAGCACCGACTCTTAAGACGATTAAACAAACATCCGCAGACATTAAAATTTATAAGAAGGGTGGATGATAGGGGGATGCTGCCATTATTTTTGTTACTCTGCTTCCCATTCACGCCCTCCAGTCTGGTCAATATTGTGGCAGGTCTAAGCACGCTCGATATAAAGAGATATTTATGGGTCGTTCTATTCGGAAAAGCGATCATGTTGTTTACTTTAAGCTTTATCGGTAACGATATATATTCCTTTGTGAAAGCACCTGAAAAGAGTATAATTGTTATTATAGTGCTCGTGATTCTGTGGTGGATTGGTAAAAGAATTGAGCGGCATCTGGAAAGATAAGTGATTAATATAAAATAAGTTGAGGTGCTCTTTTTGAAGCGGGAATTTATTGAATGGCTGATTGCGATTGTCATTGCTACAGTATTATATTTTGTTGTAAAGACATTCTTCTTTATTTCTTATTCTGTAAGTGGCGATTCAATGTATCCGACCTTCACTGATGGTGATAAGGTCATAGTTAATAAGTTGAGTACACTGCATCATGGCGATGTTATCGTCTTTCATACAGGAAGTACTCAAGATTATGTTAAACGTATTATAGGAAAGCCGGGAGATAAAGTAGAATACAGGGATGATGTTTTATATGTCAATGGTGAACGTACTGATGAACCATACCTTCAGGAAAATAGAATTGCTAAGACAAATATATTGCTTACAGAAAATTTCAAAGTAAGTGATCTATCTGGTGCGGGCGGCAAATCGGTCATTCCAGAAGGTAAGCTGCTTGTTCTTGGAGACAACAGAGAGACGAGTAATGATAGCAGACGTTTCGGATTGATCAAAGAGCAGCAGGTTGTAGGAGAAGTACAGGTAAGATATTGGCCGCTAGATACATTTCATGTGAATTTTAATCCACAATAAATATAGATACAACTTTACAAAATATTCCTGTTTGTAAAGTTGTTTTTTTAGGAGGAAACAGATGACAGTTCAATTATTACTCGGCAGAAGAGGGACAGGGAAGACCCATGAAATTATTGAAAGAATAAAGTCACAGCTGAAAGGACAACCGCTCGGGGATCCAATTATTATGATTGCACCAAGACAAAGTACCTTTCAGATTGAACAGGCGTTAAGTCACGATGCGATGATTAAAGGGAGTATGCGTACAGCAATCTATTCCTTTGATCGACTGTTCTGGAGACTTGAAAGTGAAGAAGGAAGCACGGAACTGCAGCATATTTCAAATAGTGGCGTTGAAATGCTGACATATCAAATATTGAATGAGCATAAAGATGAATTAAAGAGATTTCAGTCAACAAGCGCATATTTTGGCTTTAGTCAAAAGATGGCAGCGGTCATCTCAGAACTAAAAAAATATAATGTCACGCCATCTGATGTTTACACATTGCTCGGAAAAGAAATGGATGTGCGCACGAAAGATAAGCTGCATGACATATATGAAGTGTATACATCATTGGAGGAGAAGATGAGCGGGCAGTATATGCAGACAGAGGATATGCTCGTTGCCCTATGTAAAATGATAGAAACATCAAAGACTATTCGTAATGCGGATATATATATTGATGGTTTCTATAACTTTACGACTGTAGAATATATGGTCATTCAATCGTTGGCACAGCATGCGAAATCACTGACAATCGCATTGACAATTGACCAGACAGACCCTGTACTGTTTAGAAAGACGACAGAAACATTGAACCATATTAAAACTTATCTGCATGAGCGCGCATTAACGTATCATGTCGACAATATGCATGTTTCTTATCGTTTCAATGACGAACTGAACATGCTTGAAAACAGTTTCTCGCGTGAAGTATCAATCAGTCATACAGAGCATATACATTTATCACAGCATGCATCGGTACCAGCTGAAGCTGCGCATATCGCACACAAAATAATGGACCTCGTCAGAAAAGGCGAAAGATTTAAAGATATAGTAGTGCTCTATCGTGATGAAAGCTATGTCAAGCAGCTGATTGATGTTTGTCGTAAGCACCAGATCCCATATCACACGGACTATAAAGAGTTGATGATTCACCATAAAGCAATTGAACTGATTCGTTCATTACTGGATGCATTTAAGACTAATATGCGTATGGAACATCTATTTCGAGCCCTGAAGACAGGTCTGATTGCACACGAATTTAAGAGAGAAGAAGATCTGCTCCTGATTGATATGCTGGAAAACGTTATGATTGAGCGTGGTATGTATTATGATGATCTAATTCATAAACGTAAATTATTTTATGATGAAAAGGATGTCTATGAACAAGACCAATGGGATGCACTACTACAATATATCGACTATCTGCTATCTGTCATAGAACCTTTCAAGGAAGGGATAGTAAACGCGCAGTCCGGACGTGCATTTGCAAGTGCAATCTATAGTTTTATGCTGTCAATTTCACTACCTGAATATTTGATGCAGCATAAAGATATGGCTAAAGACAACGGGGAACAGTATATTGCGCTGACATTTGACCAGATACTGACTGGACTAAATCAGGTACTGGATGATTTCGTATTGATTATGGATGAAGTGACATTAGATTATAAGGTGATGTGCGATATTATAGATGTCGGGTTTCTGGCACTTGAATATAATGCACCACCTCAAGGACTCGACCAGATACAGATATTAAATCTTGATCTTGCAAAGGTAGAAAATAAAAAGTATGTATTCGTATGTGGGGTCAATGATGATATTCTGCCTCGACCGATGAAAGAAGATGCGCTGATTACGGACCAGGAAAAACGTATGATGCAGGAAATAGGGGATATTCAACTTGCACCAACAACGGATGTATTGATACAGGATGAATGGTTTGTATTCTATAATGCTGTGACACATGCACAGCATTCGGTATACATATCATACAGTTTAATGAATATGAACCAGGAAGCGATGCGTCCTTCAAGGTATTTAGCGCGATTAGAGAGACAGTTACATCTTGAGGTCCAGGATATGACACATGATCTAAATCCAGAGGACTGTATCACAACATATCATGCGGGAATCAAACATGCGGTGTCACATATTGAAGACGATACTTGGTCAGACGTTGTGGCAGTGTATGAGACAGATCCGCAATTTGAACATGTATTTAAGCTGAGACATTACAGAAATCAATCTGAGATGCTCGCGGAACATGAGGTGTCGCGTCTTTATGGCGATACGATAAAGGCTAGCGTCTCAAGGTTTGAAACATTTAACCAATGTGCATTCAAACACTTTGCAAACCATGGTTTAAGATTAAAGGAACGTCTGCCTTATCAATTTCAGTCATTCCAGCTTGGTAATATCTTTCATGATGCACTGCGACACTTAAGCGAGAAGTTCAAGGATCAGGTGCTGCAAGTGGATGCCGCTGTCATCGCTTCAGAAATCGACGACTATTTGAAAGCGTCCTTGCCTTCTGTTCATTATGAAGTGCTGTATTCTAAACATTACTATCAATATATCGTTAAACAGATCAGGACAATATTACTTTCGACTTTCACTGCGATTCAACGTCAGACGAAGTACAGTAACTTTAAGATGGCGTGTTTTGAGACGAAATTTGGTAAAGGTGGCGCACTGGATACGCAAATCTATCGTTTCGGTAAAAATAAAAAGATCGAGATTACGGGACAGATTGATAGGATCGATATACTCCCATCACCAGAGAAAGATTATGTGCGCATCATCGATTATAAATCACGTCAGACTGATCTTGACTTAAAGCAGGTCTATTACGGACTGCAAATGCAGATGCTTACTTATATGGACGTCGTGCTTTCAAACACGGCACGACTTGGACTCAAAAGTGATGTAATACCAGCAGGGATGCTTTATTTTCATGTGTACAATCCCAAACTATCATTTAACGTGAAGCAAGGTGCAGCGCAGCTCTTCGATGAACGATTTAATAAGTATAGTATGCAAGGGTTTATCCTTGATGATATAGAAATCGCGAAAGATATGGACACGACACTTGAAGCGGGACAGAAATCGAAAATTGTGCCTGCGATGTTAAAGAATGATGGCTCGTTCAATAAGAGAAGTTCCAGAACACTTGCATTAGAAGAAATGCATGCACTTCTACAGCATAATAAACAGCAGTTTATGCATACAGCACAAAATATACTGCAAGGGGACAGCCGTATCAATCCTGTGAGATACGACAAGCTGAATCCTTGTCTGCACTGTGCATTTAAATCAGTATGCCATATCGATCCGATATTAAACCAGGAGGATATCAGAACGTTTGATAAAGATATCGACCCATTAGATGAAATTATGAAGGCGGTGAATAAAGATGCAATGGACAGCTAGTCAGCAAGAAGCGATAGTGACAACAGGTCAGGATACTCTCGTCGCAGCAGCAGCGGGCAGTGGTAAGACAGCAGTGCTTGTAGAGCGTATCATCAGAAAAATCATCGATCAATCGGTCAATGTCGATGAACTGCTCGTCGTTACATTTACAAATGCAAGCGCCAAAGAAATGAAGCACCGTATTTTCAATCGATTACAAGAAGCATTGAATGATGCACCTCATAATGAACATCTAAAAACGCAGCTCATTAAACTGCATCAGGCAGATATATCGACTTTGCATCGCTTCTGTCTTAATTTAATCGAGCGCTTCTACTATACGATTGATCTTGATCCGACATTCAGAACTGCCTCTGAAGAAGAACGTGCGCTATTACTCATGCAAGCGATTGATGATGTATTAGAAACAATTTATGAAGCTGCACATCCGGACGATATGACGTTACTTCTGCATCTTTCATCAGACCGTAAAGATGATTACGTAAGGAAGACATTAGTGAAGCTGTACAACTTTGCAATTGCGAACAGTCATCCTTCGAGGTGGCTAGAAGCGATTGCAACTTCATATCGTGACGTTTCAACAGACAGCAGTTATTTCTTGTCGATTAATCAACAGATTAATGACGAACTGCATCAGGCAGTCCAGTTAATTAAGCGTGCAGAAGATCTATGTATCAGCCCGGCATTAGATACAAATCTTGAATATCTACAGAAAATACGCGAGCAGCTGGAACAGTTTCCTGAATCGCTGGAGGAAAAATTCTCATTTATTCAAAGTATTCAATTTGGTCGCAAACCAAATATGAAAAAGAGCGATGATCCATACGACAAAGAATTAAATGAAGGCATAAAAGAATATTTAGCACAGAGTAAGAAGCTGGTATCAAATATTCAGGAAAACTATCTATATGCACCAATAGAAGAACTTGCTGATGATATTCGCGCGATGTCGGTTGAAGTAGAACGATTGACACGTATGACACAGATGGTCATCGATAGATTCAGCCAGCTTAAACGTGAGCGTAAACTGATAGACTTTAGCGATTATGAGCATTTCGCTCTGCAAATATTGATCCACAATGATGAGCCTACAGAAATTGCGCACATGCTAAAGGCGCAATATAAGGAGATTCTTGTCGATGAATACCAGGATACGAACCGTGTACAGGAAAGTATCATCCAGGCAATCAAACGTGATGATAATATGTTTATGGTTGGAGATGTAAAACAATCCATCTATAAATTCCGACAGGCAGAACCTGAACTATTTATGGAGAAATACAGTCATTTTAAATCAGGTGGACCTGGTAAGGTCATCGATCTTTCTCAAAACTTCCGTTCACGTCGTGCTGTCATCAACAATACAAATGAAATATTCTCTAAAATAATGGATGAGAAACTTGGTGAGATCATCTATGATGATGACCAGATGCTGTATTATGGTGCACCTTATGACGACGTGTCACAGCACACTGAACTTCATCTTCTGAATAAAGAGGAACTGAATGATATCGAATACTTTGCTTCTCATCATATTGCCGATGTCATCGAACAGATTATTGCACAAGAAGAAGTTTATGATGTTAAGACAGGGGAGTACCGTGCAGCTCAGTATAAAGATATTGCAATCTTAGAGCGTGGGTTTAGCAATGCTGCAGAGCATATGAAGGTGATGAAAGACCGTAAGATTCCTTTTCATGTGAATAGTAAGGAAGGGTATTTTCAGACAGACGAAATTAATACGATTTTAAGTTTATTAAGAGTGGTAGATAATCCGTTACAGGATATTCCCTTAGCTGGGCTCTTGCGCAGCATCATCTATCAGTTTGATGCCCATGAGCTTACGGCATTGAGATCCGACTGTTCAGTCTTTCTTTATCATAACCTTCTCTCATATAGTGTTAATGGTGAAGATGCACAGCTTAAGTATAAGGTGAAGAAGGTACTCGCTGATATTTCGGATTATCGTGAACAAAGTAGAAAGGTGAGTGTGAAGGACTTAATCGATTACATTTATAATGATACGCTGCTCATTGAAAAGTTTACCTTACTACCAGGAGGTCACCAGCGACAAGCCAATCTGGAAGGTCTGCTACAAAAGGCAGAACAGTTCGAACAGAGCAGCTACCGAGGTATCTATCAGTTTCTTCGCTTTGTAGACAATATATTAGAAGCTGGTAAAGACTTTGGTGAGATGAATATCGTTTCAGATGAAGCTAACGTTGTCAGAATGATGACGGTCCACGCCTCTAAAGGATTAGAGTTTCCTTTTGTCATCTATAACAATATTGACCGTCAATTCAACTTGATGGAAACGAAGGAACAGCTGCTGCTGAATCAACGTCTTGGCCTGTCCATTACTTTCTATGATAAGATGGCGCATACGACTTATCCGTTAGCAATCAATCAGTTATTTAAGACGAAGATTCGTAATGAACAAGTATCTGAAGAGTTGCGGTTGATGTATGTTGCGCTTACGCGTGCCCGTGAAAAACTGGTGCTTGTAGGAAATGTTAAGGATGATAAAGTGATAGAGAAGTTTCAGAATGTAGACGTCGATAAAAAGATGGACGATTACTATAGACTGAGTGCACTGAGTCCGCTACAGTTTATCGCACCGATTGCATTACATGATGACTCTATTGCCGTTCGTATGATTCGTACGCTGAACACGCTCGAAAATAAATCTACAGAAACAGCTGAATCTACTAAAGCCGAAGGTGTGACATGGCTACAGGAACTCAAAAACTACCGCTATCCATATTTGAGTGAGAATTTGCTGCCGACAAAAGAAAGTGTATCAGAAATAAAAAAAGCACAGGAAACAGATGATGAAGCCACTGCCTGGACATATATCAATCAATATCGGCTCGGTAAAGCGACTTATGATCGTCCAAAGTTTATGTCTGAAGAGAAGAAGACAGCGGCTGAATATGGAACACTTATGCATAAAGTAATGCAGCATCTGCCACGCTTAAACAATGTGGACTCAGAGGATATCAAGCATTTTCTTGATGATTTAGTAAATCGTCGCATTATTTCAGATGAAGAACGACCGCTCATCAACGAAAAACATATTTATCAGTTCACAAAGACTGTACTTTATGACAGGTTGGTTCATGCAGACGAAGTTTACTTTGAGCTGCCGTTTGTTATCGGTAAGCAGTATATCACACAAAGTCATCCAGATCAGCTTGTCCAGGGGATGATTGACTGTGTATTTAAGTATGAAGGACATTACTATTTTATCGATTATAAGACGGATCAGGTAATCTCAAGACTCGGTCGCACGACAGAGGAAACATTAGCAGAATTGAAGCTTCGTTACGAAGTTCAGATGAATTACTATAAGAAGACGCTGGAAGTTATATTAGATGAACCTGTAACTGGATATCTATATTTCTTTGAAGCGGGAACGGTTGAGGTATAATGATAAAATTATTGCTTAAATACAGTATGATGGGAATCGTTTTATTGATCTACGGGCTGCAATTTATATATTTAAGTGCACAGCCTGTTGAATTTATTAATCCATTCGATTATTATGCGCAAGAAGAACTGCCTGTACTAGAAACTTACTTATTTATCATTCTGTTTACAATGATTCCGGTCATCGCTTATTTTATGGCACGTGTGCAACTTACACGCAGGATGATGGCCTACCTGATTATAGCTGGGCTTCTCATATTAGTTCATTCAAGAATGAGCATCATATTGATGATGATGATTGGACTTATTGTTACGAATATGATTTATAAGTTCATCGGAACATATTCACGTACACTTTATATCAGCATCGCTTCTTTATTGATGAGTGTGCTGATTATCGCTATTTTAATTCCGTCTTTATTACTCTATGGTGACAAGGAGACATTCCTTAATGTTAATGCATTCCAGGAATTTATTGGAACATACAACGCTTCTCATTACAGAGAAATCTTACAGTTGAATAGAGAACTGTTCAGATCACATCTGTGGCATTATATAATCGTGCTATGTTGTGTCATTGTACCTTCCATGCTTATAGGACGTGCACGAATCACACGGTTCAAGCTTCCGTTAGCGCTTATACTGTTAACATTAGGAACAGCAGTTAAGTTGCAGCTGTTTAGCACAACTTTTGACTGGACACAGTTTATCATTATATTATCCGGATCTTTATTACAAGGACTAGCCATCGCTATGTTACTCGATTACAATATTCATGTCACTTCTAGGGAAATTGTTACTTTGATGACCTTTGTCGCAATTGTCGAGATCAGTGCCACACTGATATTTACAGGGTGGTTCCGTTCATTTCCGCCAGAGAACTTAAATGTAATGATGACAGAAAGCTTGATATTGACTGTAATTATAAGTGCAGCATTTATCGTTTTAATGTTAGCACTTCATCTAAAAAAGAGTAAATTCAAAAAAATCTGAAAAATAACTCTAAAACAATGAAACATCATCTTATTTTCTGTATAATGAAACAAAGTATAAGAAGGAGTGGAATTCATGAAATTTTTGTCGTTTGAGTATAAAGGTAAACAATCTTTCGGTGTAAAGGTTAAAAGAGAAGATGCAGCATGGGATCTCGTACGTGTATTTGAAGCAACCAATACAGCGAATTACCCAAAGACATTATTAGAGGCATTACAGCAAAACAATACGCTCGACTTTCAGGAGCTTGTACGTAAAACAATCGAACAGATAGAGCGAGAGAAGGATGCCGAAGATTACAAAGTTGCATATACAGATATGACGTTCCTGCCGCCTGTTGTTCCGACCAATAATGTCATCGCTATTGGACGAAATTATTCAGATCATGCGAAGGAAATGAATAATGATGTGGATGAACTCTATGTCTTTACGAAAGCACCTTCAAGCTTAATTGGAGATGGCGCTCGCATCCCATCACATGCTGATGTAACACAAGCCCTTGACTATGAAGGAGAACTTGGTATTGTCATCGGTAAATACGGTCATAAGATTCCTAAAGCATTAGCATTGGATTATGTTTATGGTTATACAATCATTAATGACATTACGGCACGTGACCTGCAGAAGGCACACGCTCAGGCATTCTTATCTAAGAGCTTATTAGGTGCTTGTCCTATGGGGCCATATATTGTAACGAAAGATGAATTGCCAATGCCAGAAAATGCAAATATCGTGACGAAAGTGAACGGTGAGATTCGTCAAGATGGCAATACGCAAGATATGGTAAAGAAAATAGACGATCTGATTGCCGAGATTTCACAATATATTGCACTACACCCAGGTGATGTTATCGCAACAGGTACACCAAGCGGCGTAGGTGCAGGAATGAATCCACCTGCATACTTGAAGCGTGGGGATGAAATTAAAGTAACGATTGACGGTATCGGTACTTTACAGAATACAATCGAAGAATAGTATCCTTTTATTCATACAGTTATTTTGGTACAAGTATAAGAATCTATGTTAAACTAATAACAGTATGAATAAAAAGGAGTGAATTACATGGAAACTGGTATGTTTCATCTGCATATTCTAAGCTGGGTTGTTTTAATTATTGTTTTCTTTGCAACATACTCTAATTTCTCTGATCGTTTAGGTCCTAGTAAATATTTCAAGCCATTGCTTATGGTTCAAAGATTATTTGCATTACTTGTTATCATCAGTGGAATTATGATTTTTATGCAGTACATGAAAGTAGATTCAGCATTGTATGGTATTAAATTCTTATTAGGTTTAATTACTATCGGTTTAATGGAGATGACAATCGCGAAGAAGAAAAAGAAGAAACCTTCAAGAACTTTCTTCTATCTTGTAATATTATTTGTTATCTTAACAATCGGCTTGGGTATTCATTTACCAATGGGGCCAATTACAACGATGTTTAAGTAAAACATGAAAAGATGGCAAGAAACGTTAATTGTTTCTCGCCGTCTTTTTTATTTGAATATTTTATGAACTCTTACATAAACGATAAGTAATTTAGTATAATCAATGTAATAACTTAAGTGAGGGTATTCAAATGAAAAGAATTTCAATCATATTGATGATATTACTGCTATCATTCAGTGCGCTACCTGCACAAGCAGCCAGTCAGGACGAAATGCGTATCTATAGCATTCTTACTGATCGATTTATGAATGGTGATGAGAATAATAATAAAGATATTCATAATGACAAAGACAATAATCTGCCTTACGGTGGGGACTTTAAAGGCATCATCAATAAGGTAGACTATATTAAGAAGATGGGCTTTAATGCCATTCATGTCTCACCGGTGTTTGACCATGAGAAGAATGATTATCTAGGGTATAAGATTAATAATTATAATCAGATTTCTAAAACATTCGGTGGAGAGAAGGACTTTAAACAGCTCGTATATCTTGCACATAAAAATAATATGAAAGTCATCGTCGATATGCCTGTTGTTGCAACGGATGATTTCACAGCAACAGAAGACACTAAGATGAACGCAATAGAGAAGTCGTATTATAAAGATACACCGATGATTGATCTAACGAATGAAGCAAATATTAAGCGCTATAAGCAGCTCATGACAGAATTCGTAAACAAAACGAAAGTCGACGGCTTATCGATGTATGTACTTCAGGATAATGTCGATCTTTCAAAAGTATTTCCTGAGAATATAACAAAGATTGCTATTACCAATAGCGATGTTAAAGTAACCGGCTATGATTACATTCAGACTGGGAAGACATCAGAGCAAATTGCACAAGCATTCAAGAATGTTGATGAGGAAATCCCAGAGCAGCACAACAAGAAGGAGCTGCTTTCAGCTGATAACTTCTTTACCCCACGTTTCACAAGCTATGCGGTTCATGAAAATATGTTCCCAGGAACACGTATTAAACAGATGATGGGCTATCTGTTTGTACAAAAGCAACCAGTCAGTATGACTTATGGTACTGAGATTGCGATGAATGGCGAAAAACTTCCCGATACACACCAACTACTCGATTTTAGAACGGATAAAGAAGTGGTGGAATACTTAGAACAGACGAGCAAAGTTTATCATAAGTATAAAGAAATGTTCGATGGTACATCTAAAGTGATCTATAACGAAAAAGGTGAGCAGCTTATCTATTTCGATACAGACAAGGTAGACTTCATCTATAATATTAACGATACAAGCAAGTCTACAAACGTTAAGCTGACGGACAAAGACATACCAGGCGATAAGATGCTCAGCGGATTGCTTATTGGAGATAGAATCCATGTGAAGGACGGCACATTTAATTTGATAACGAACCGTGAAGAAACGGAGCTTTACGCACTCGTTCCACCACGTGGACTGAACTTAGGTTATGTGATCGCATCACTGTTAACAATCGTGCTCTTTACAGTATTTATCATCGGTGCAGCAAGAAATAGGAAGAAACATGTCAATAATTTAAGAAAATAGAAATAACGAAAAGACAATCGGCGTATTGAACATCACCCTGTCAAGTAGACACTTAAAAAAATAAAACTTAGTTACTCGGCTGCGCTTGTATTAGCGCAGCCATTTTTAATGAAATACG
>NZ_PPRM01000025.1 GCF_002902665.1 Macrococcoides caseolyticum | reverse complement strand
CTAGGCTACTTATCCCCTATAGAATATAGGAAATTAGCAGCCTAGAAAATAGTGTTTTTATTGAGCTCCCTTAGTAAGGGTGCAGTGCCATAAGGCTAAAAGGTTTATGTATGGAGACGGCGGGAGTCGAACCCGCGTCCAAGGATCCTGCAGCTGATACTTCTACGTGTGTAGTCCTGTTATTAAGTTTCGCTATTAACCTGAAAACAGACATCCTGGTTAATAACTAGCTCGATTAATCTCTTCTGTACAGACCCCAAGCGGAGGTGTACAGCGTATCCTACTTAAGTTGAACCTCTACATCAGGCACATAGGCGATGCGTGAGAGAGGTGCAGAGTGCGATTAGGCAGCTACTGCGAAATTGTTTGTTTTGCCAGTTATTATAAACTGTTGTGTTGATGACGAAGACAACCCTCCGACACGCTATACCAGCCCAAGTGACCCCTGTCGAATCCGTAACGCCCCCGTGGTTAGTATTTTCTAACTAGCATTTTCTAATATAACAAAATTATAAGTGAGTATCAAGAAAAATGATTGTATTGAAGATGGCGCATGTTTTTTATTTATGAGCCAACTTTAGCAGTATACCCTCATCTTGGTATTCATCTTGGCTCATGTTTTTTATTTATGAGCCATCTTCAGCAGTATATTCTCATCTTGAGATTCATCTTGGCTCATGTTTTTTATTTATGAGCCAACTTTAGCACTATACCTTCATCTTGAGATTCATCTTGGCTCATGTTTTTTATTTATGAGCCATCTTCAGCAGCAGTCGCTACTTCATCATAATCTCACACATCAAAATACGACCTGCTACATAAGCAGGTCGCACTTATTCTAATATCTTTCTTTCATTGCACGGTCCATTTCACGTTTCGCTTCTTTCGCTTTCAGTGCATGTCGCTTGTCGTAATCTTTCTTACCTTTTGCTACACCAATCAGCATTTTACAGTACCCATTTTTAATATACAATTTAAGCGGTACCAGCGTGTAACCTTGCTCGCGTGTCTGACCGAACAGTTTATCAATCTGCTTACGTTTTAACAGTAATTTACGTGTTCTGAGCGGGTCATGATTGAATCGATTTCCTTCTTCATATGGCGCGATGTGCATATTATATACAAACACCTCACCTTTATACACACGTGCATACGAGTCGCGTAAATTCGCACTCCCACGTCGGATAGATTTAATTTCTGTTCCCTTTAATTCAATCCCCGCTTCAATCGTCTCTTCAATTATATAGTCATGACTTGCTTTTCTGTTCTGTGCTAATACTTTTCCTGTCCCTTTAGGCATAACGCCACCTCTACTTCTTCTTTCTGCGTCCTGAATTTTTCACTGCTTTAGATTTATAGAATGGTTTTTTATTTTTGTTTTTACTCATCTCAGCACCGCGTGCTTTTCCGCGCCCTTTTTTACGCGGTTTTTCATTTGTTGATTTCGTATTGCGCTTCGCTTTAATTTTCACTTCGCGAATTTTGTCTTCAATCTTTTTCATATCCATTCCGACAATCGCAAAGTCGATCATGCGTTCATCAACATTTACGTTAACGACTTTTACACGCACTTTCTGTCCAATTCGGAAAACTTTACCGTGACGTTCACCAATCATAGCCATGTGGCGTTCATCGAAGTTATAGTAATCGTCTGTCATATTTGAGTTATGAACCATACCTTCAATCGTATTCTCAAGTTCGACAAACATTCCGAAGTTCGCAACACTACTAATGATACCATCAAATTCTTCTCCGATATGCTGTACCATATATTCTGCTTTTTTCAGATCATCAGTATCACGCTCTGCATCGATTGCACGGCGTTCTCGTTTAGATGTATGGTCGCTTATTTCAACAAGTTTTTCTGCCCAGTAATCCTGTGCTTTATCATTCATTGATTTCTCAATCAAATATTTACGAATCAGTCTGTGTACGATTAAATCCGGGTAACGTCGTATCGGCGATGTAAAGTGCGTATAATATTCTGCTGATAGTCCGAAATGACCTAAATTTTCTTCAGCGTATTTCGCCTGCTGCATTGAGCGCAGCATTAACGTAGATATTACGAGTTCCTCTGGTTTGCCGTGAATTTCCTTACCGATATTCTGTAAAGTTTTCGGATGAATATTCTCCGTACCACCTTTAACTAAAATACCGAAATTCGTAATAAACTCGAAGAATCGTTTTAAGCGGTCCGCTTTCGGTTCTTCATGTACGCGATAGAGAAACGGTACTTCCATCTTCGCAAAGTGTTCAGCAACTGTTTCATTTGCTGCGAGCATAAATGACTCGATCAAACGTTCACCTAATCCTCTGTCACGTATTGCAACTTCTCTCGGTACACCGTCTGTATCTACCAATATCTTCGCTTCTTTTAAATCAAAATCAATCTCCCCACGTGCTTCACGCATGCGTTTGAGTATTGCAGCAAGTTCTTTTGCATGTAGGAGCATTTCATGAATGTGCGCATACTTTTGAATGAGTGCCTGATCGTTATCTTCTAATATGGCATTCACATCATCATAGGTCATACGTTCGTCCGAATGTATAACACTTTCATAAATTCTATGATTGACCGTATGACCATTCGACGTAATCTCCATTTCACAGCTGAGTGTCAATCGATCAACGTGTGGATTAAGCGAGCATATACCATTACTAAGTCGATGTGGAATCATCGGGATTACGCGGTCGACTAGATACACACTCGTACCACGTTCATACGCATCTGCATCAAGACTAGATCCTTCTGTTACATAATGGCTGACATCTGCAATAGAGACGATTAAACGGTAATTCCCATTATCCAGTTTCTCAACACTGATCGCATCATCAAGGTCCTTTGCGTCAGCTCCGTCAATCGTAATCGTCAGCACGTCACGTAAGTCCGTGCGTCCGGAGATTTCAGATGCACTTATTTCATCCGGAACATTATTTGCTTCTTCAATCGTCGCCGGATTAAACTCAATGTTAATACCATGCTGATAAATAATCGATAATATATCCACACCAGGGTCATTTTTATGACCAAGAATGGCTTTCACCATGCCTTCAGGGTTATTCGTGCCATCAGCATATTCCGTCAGTTCTACAAGCACTTTATGACCTTCAACTGCCCCTAAATTTTTACCTTTTGGAATAAAGATATCTTGTGTAATTCTTGAGTCATCCGGTAATACAAAACCAAAATGTTTCGCTTCAGTATAGGTGCCGACAACTTGAGTGATCGCACGCTTTTCAATTGCCTTTACTTCACCTTCATTACGACCATCTCGCGCCTTTGATACGCTCACAAGTACCGTATCTCCATCCATGGCACGATTAATCTTATTCGGTGGAATAAATACATCATCTACTGTTTCGTCCTCTGCTCTTACGAATGCAAAACCTTTCTTATGCTGACTAAGTGTCCCTTTTACGAGCGCTTTACTGCCATCAAATGCAATGAAGTACTTATCGTTTTTCGTGCGACTCAACTTTCCTGTTTGTTCTAAATGTACAAGCGTTTTAACTAAATCTTTAAATGCATCTGCACTCTCAAGATTTAGATGCGCTTCTAGTGCTTCTATCGTAACTGCACTACCCTTTAATGATTTTAAATATGCAATTACTTCATGTTCATACAGATGCATATAATTCCTCCTTTAATTTGACCAGTCTAATTGTTCTAAAAACTGATAATAATCTTCAAATAACTGTTCTTTTTCTTTATCTATTGTTATAACGTGACCACTTTGTTCGTACCAATGCAATTCTTTGTCATCGCTTTCTGCTTCATTGTAGATAATGTTCGCCGAATCCGGATTAATCATCGTATCCAGTCTACCTTGAGCTACAAACAGTGGCGCGTATACATTATCTACTGTATCTCGGACATCTTGAATCGTCTTTTGTAAATCTACAAGCATATCTGTCGGATGAAAAGCTTCCATTTCACGATCAATTTGTACCTTTGATTTACCTTCACGTTTCTTAAACTCACTTGCATATGCCAGGACACCCTCATACATATTGCCAGTCGTCTTAATATACATCGGGCTGCACATTGTAGCTACAGCTAACACATCACGATATTGCGCCAGCTTCAAAGCGAAGACACCACCAAGCGATAGTCCTGCTACTGCAATTTCATTATATCCTTTTTCTACTAAGAAATCATAAGCTTCTAGGACTTGGCTCCACCATACATGAGGACTAGATGCAAGCAGTTCTTCTGGGGGTACTCCATGACCTTCATAGTGTGGTGCATAACTTGTATAACCTTTTTTCTGCAGGAATCGTCCAAGTTGTCTCACATCTGATGAATTCCCAGTAAACCCATGTAATAATAGAACTGCTCTTTTTCCCTCTTCAAAAAAGAACGGTTCTGGTAATCTTATTTTCATAATACATTCTCCTTTTAATATCCTCATCTACTATTGTAAGTTTTTTGCGCACAGATTTAAAATAAAAAAGCCCGAACGCGATTGTCCGGACCTGTGTTAAATATTAAAGTAACCAATAGCAATAGTAATTAAGAACAATAATACCGATGCAACAATTGTGATTCTATTTAATATTAATTCTACACCACGTTGTTTTTGTTTACCGAAAAGTGTCTCAGCACCGCCACTGATGGCACCTGATAAACCGCTGCTCTTACCTTCTTGTAAAAGTACAACTGTGATTAATACGAAACAATCTATGATTAATAAAACGGTTAATAGCGTATTCATGAGTGGTCCTCCTATATGATAACTCTTAACATTTTACCATATATACATAAAAAAAGGAAGAGACGTCGTCACGTCTCTCCTTTATAAATGCAATTATTTATTTAAATTGTAGAATGCATTTAAACCTTTAAATTTTGCAGTTTCAAATAATTCATCTTCAATACGTAATAATTGATTGTATTTCGCAATACGGTCAGTACGTGATAATGAACCTGTTTTAATTTGTCCAGCGTTTGTTGCAACTGCGATGTCCGCAATTGTAGTATCTTCAGTTTCACCAGAACGGTGTGAAACAACTGCAGTGTAACCTGCTTTTTGTGCCATTTCAATTGCTTCGAACGTTTCAGTTAAAGTACCAATTTGGTTCACTTTAATTAAGATTGAGTTACCAACGCCTTCGTTAATACCGCGTTCTAAAATCTTAGTGTTCGTAACGAATAAATCATCACCAACAAGTTGTACCTTATTGCCTAAACGATCTGTTAATGCTTTCCAGCCTTCCCAGTCATTTTCATCCATACCATCTTCAATTGTGATGATTGGATATTTGTCTACTAATTCTTCTAAATAATCTACTTGTTCAGAAGAAGTACGTTTTTTACCGTTTTCACCTTCAAATTTAGCGTAGTCATACACACCGTTTTCGAAGAACTCAGAAGCAGCACAGTCAAATCCTAAGAATACATCTTTGCCCGGCTCAAGTCCTGCAGCTTTAATCGCTTCTAAAATCGTTTCAACAGCATCTTCAGTACCTTCAAATGTCGGTGCGAATCCACCTTCATCACCTACAGCAGTTGATAAATTACGGCCTTTTAAGATTTTCGCTAAGTTGTGGAAAATTTCAGCGCCCCAGCGTAATGCTTCTTTGAAGTTTGGTGCTCCTACTGGTAATACCATGAACTCCTGGAATGCGATTGGTGCATCAGAGTGAGAACCACCGTTAACGATGTTCATCATCGGAACTGGTAATTCAGTACCGTTAAATCCACCTAGATATTTGTACAAAGGTACACCTAAATAGTCAGCAGCAGCACGTGCTACAGCGATTGATACACCTAAAATTGCATTGGCACCTAATTTACCTTTATTATCTGTACCATCTAAAGCGATCATCATTTTATCGATTGATACTTGATCAAGTACTGAGAAGTCACCTTCAATAATCTCAGGTGCGATAATTTCATTAACGTTTTCTACAGCTTTTAAAACACCTTTACCCATGTAGCGATCTTTATCGCCATCGCGTAATTCAACTGCTTCATGTTCACCAGTTGAAGCACCTGAAGGTACTAACGCACGCCCTAGTGCACCACTTTCAGTGAATACTTCTACCTCAATTGTTGGATTACCTCTTGAATCTAATACTTCGCGTGCATATACATCTGTAATAATTGGCATTTATAAAAACTCCTCTCAATTTGTGTTCTTACTTATTATTATTGATTTAATTGAAATAATCAATTATTTGTAATTCATTTTCTGTATAACATTAACCTTTTTGTATCAATGTTTCCCCAGTCATATCAGCTGGTTTTTCAACACCTAATAAATCTACTAACGTTGGTGCTAAATCAGCTAAACGACCACCTTCACGCAACGTAATACCTTCACGCGTAACAATAACAGGAACTGGATTTGTTGTATGTGCCGTCATTGGGCTTCCATCAAGCTTTAACACTTCATCTGAATTACCGTGATCAGCTGTAATAATCGCTGTTCCTTGCATTTCCAAGATCTTATCTACTACTGCACCTAGACATTCATCCACCGCCTCAATCGCTTTAATCGTTGGTTCCAGCATGCCAGAATGTCCGACCATATCAGGGTTTGCAAAGTTTAAAATAACTAAATCTAAATCACCCTTATCGAGTTCCGCAAGTAATGCATCACGTACTTCATAAGCACTCATTTCAGGCTGTAAGTCGTAGGTTGCAACTTTCGGTGAATCAATCAATACACGACGTTCACCTGGAAACTCATCATTACGCCCACCACTCATAAAGTAAGTTACGTGCGGATACTTTTCTGTTTCAGCGATACGCAGTTGCGTCAAATTATTGTTTGCTGCAACTTCACCAATTGTGTTCACTAAGTCTACCTTTTCGAATACAACATCCGCTTTCACTTGATCGTTGTACTTAGTAAATGTAACAAATTTGATTCCGATTAGACGCTTATCCATCTTGAATCCATCAAATTCTTCATTCGTATATACTTCTGAAAGCTGTGCTGCACGGTCAGGTCTGAAGTTGAAGAAAATCATCGCATCTCCATCGTTTACACCTGTGTTCTCTTCTCCTTTTTCGTGGTCTTTAACCACAAAAGGAACAACGAACTCATCATTTACACCTTCTGCATAACTTGCTTCTACACCTGCAGCAGCAGAACTATATTCTACACCTTTACCGTATGTCATGGCATCATATGCTAATTGCTCACGATCCCAGCGTTTGTCTCTATCCATCGCATAATAACGACCAGAAACAGAAGCAAATTGACCGATACCAATCTCTTTAAACTGCTTTTCAGTTGCTTCGATATACTTAAGCGCTGTCTGCTGACCGACATCGCGACCATCTAAAAATGCATGGACATAAACCTTATCCACCCCTTGCGCTTTCGCAAGTTTGAGTAACGCAAATAAATGTTCATAGTGACTGTGCACGCCACCATCAGAGAGTAATCCCATTAAGTGCAAGGCTGTATGTTTCTCTTTTACATGCTGCATTGCGTCTAGCAGCACTTGATTCTTAAAGAAATCACCATCTTCAATCGATTTATTGATACGTGTTAAAGACTGATACACAACACGGCCTGCTCCAATATTTAAATGACCTACTTCAGAATTACCCATCTGTCCTTCAGGCAGTCCTACATCCAATCCACATGCTTTTAATTCGCTATGTGGATATTGATTGTAGTAACGGTCAAAATTTGGTTTATGAGCTTGCGCTACTGCATTCCCAAAGGTTTCTTTACGGTTTGCAAAACCATCTAAAATGATTAAAGCTGTCGGGCTTTTCATTACTTAGCACCTTCTAACAATTGAACAAAAGAATCCACTTCTAACGATGCGCCACCTACTAATGCACCATCGATGTTTTCGTTTGCCATATATTCCTTGATATTACCTGGTTTAACAGAGCCGCCATATTGGATACGTACAGCTTCAGCTGCATCTTTACCGAAGTCTTTTTCCACAACTGAACGCACGAACTTACAGCTTGCTTCAGCATCTTCACTTGTTGCAGATTTACCTGTGCCGATTGCCCAGATAGGTTCATAGGCAATAACAAGCTGTTTCACTTGTTCAGCGTCAAAACCTTTAAGTGCGTTGCTTACTTGAGCACCGACTTTACCTTCAAACTGACCTGATTCACGTTCTTCGTCTGTTTCGCCACAACAAATGATCGGTGTCATCCCATGTTTAAATACTGCCAATGCTTTCTTATTAATATCTTCGTCTGTTTCACCGAAATATTCACGACGTTCAGAATGTCCTAAAACTACATACTGTACACCTAGATCCTTTAATGCTGCTGGAGATGTTTCACCAGTGAACGCACCACTATCTTCAAAATAACAGTTTTGAGCGCCGACTTGTAAGTTTTTTACATTAGCAGAAATAATTGCATCTAGTTGAATATGTGGTGCACAAATTACTGCATCAACACCTTCTGCCGGTAACTCTGGTAAGCTTGAAACAAATGCTTTCGCTTCTTTTACCGTTTTGTTCATTTTCCAGTTTCCTGCGATAATTGGTTTTCTCATTTATAAAACTCCTTTTTATTTGTCAGAAATTGATTTAATACCTGGTAGTTCTTTACCTTCTAAGTACTCTAACGAAGCGCCACCGCCTGTTGATATATGTGTAAACTTATCAGCGAATCCAAGGTCCATTGCTGCTGCTGCTGAATCTCCACCACCAATAATTGTAGTAGCATCTTTCAGTTCGGCAATTGCTTTACATATTCCTACAGTACCTTTCGCAAAGTTACTCATTTCGAACACACCCATCGGTCCGTTCCATACAACAGTTTTAGCACCTTCAAGTTCTTTGCCGAATAATTCGACTGTTTTAGGACCGATATCTAAAGATTGTAAGTCAGCTGGAATGTGATCGATTGCTACTGCTTCGATTTCTCCATCATTTGAGAACTCTTTTGTCACTTTCGCATCAATAGGTAGAACAAGTTTATCTTTACCGCGTTCCATTAAATCTTTCGCTAAGTCAATTTTATCTTCCTCTAATAATGAATGACCGATTTCTTTACCTTGTGCTTTCAAGAATGTGTACGCCATGCCCCCACCGATCAATACTTTATCAGCCACTTCTAATAAGTTCTCGATAACACCGATTTTATCTGATACTTTCGCACCACCTAAAATTGCAACGAAAGGACGTTCTGGATTTTCAACGACCCCACCGATAAACTTAATTTCTTTTTCCATCAAGAATCCTGCAGCAGTATCTAGATGCGTCGCAACACCGACATTCGATGCATGCTCACGGTGAGCTGTACCGAAAGCGTCATTAACAAATACATCGCCAAGTGATGCCCAGTACTTCCCAAGTTCAGCATCATTCTTACTTTCTTTCTTACCATCAACATCTTCGAAACGTGTGTTTTCGAATAATAATACTTCACCTGGTTGTAATGCGTTAATTGCTGACTCTAACTTTTCTCCGCGTGTTTCAGCTACGAACTGAACCTCTTTATCCAGTAATTCTGATAAACGGTTTGCTACAGGTTGAAGTGATAAATTCGCTTTATCTTCTTCAGTTTTCACTTTACCAAGGTGAGAGAATAATATCACTTTCCCGCCTTGCTCGATAATATATTTAATAGTAGGTAATGCTTCAACGATACGATTATCGTTCGTAATGTTCCCATCTTTCATCGGTACATTGAAATCTGCACGCACGAGTACTTTTTTATCTTTTAACTCTAAATCTGAAACAACCTTTTTAACCATGTTATGGCCTCCTAATAATATATTCTTACAATATAATTATACCAAATAACTTATTAAAAAAAGCAGGAGAAGCGAAATCTTCCCCCGCTTACGCGTGAATAAATTATTATTTAGCTTGTGCTTGTTCAGCTAAGAATTCTAATGTACGAACTAATTGTGCAGTGTAGCTCATTTCGTTATCGTACCAAGCAACTGTCTTAACCATTTGGTGTTCACCAACAGTCATTACACGTGTTTGTGTTGCATCGAATAATGAACCGTAAGTAATACCGATAATGTCTGATGATACGATTTCATCTTCAGTGTAACCAAATGATTCGTTAGAAGCAGCTTTCATTGCAGCATTTACTTCTTCAACTGAAACTTCTTTTTCTAAGATTGTAGTTAACTCAGTTACTGAACCTGTTGGAACTGGAACACGTTGAGCTGATCCGTCTAACTTACCTTTTAATTCAGGGATAACTAAACCGATTGCTTTTGCAGCACCAGTTGAGTTAGGTACGATATTGTTCGCTGCTGCACGTGCACGACGGAAGTCACCTTTTGCGTGTGGTGCATCTAATGTGTTTTGGTCACCTGTGAATGCGTGAACTGTCATCATTAAACCTTCGATAATTCCGAATTCGTCATTTAATACTTTAGCCATTGGTGCTAAACAGTTAGTAGTACATGAAGCACCAGAAACGATCTCTTCTGAACCATCTAATACATCGTGGTTAACGTTATATACTACAGTTTTTAAGTCACCTTTTGCTGGCGCTGAAATTAATACTTTTTTAGCGCCTGCTTCGATATGCGCTTGCGCTTTTTCTTTGTCAGTGAAGAAACCAGTACATTCTAATACAACGTCGATTCCTAGTTCGCCCCATGGTAATTCAGCAGGGTTAGGATTTTCGAATGATTTAACTTCGCGACCGTTGACACGGAATCCGCCTTCGATTACTTCTACTTCTTCTTTGAAACGACCTTGTGTTGTATCATATTTTAATAAATGCGCTAACATTTTATCATCTGTTAAGTCATTAACTGCTACAACTTCAATTCCTTCAACTTCTTGTAATCTTCTGAATGCTAAACGTCCGATTCTACCAAATCCGTTAATTGCTACTTTTACTGCCATAATGTATGGCCTCCTTTAAATGTCTATTTTTAAGGGATATACCCTTTACTACTAAATTCATCATACATCCTTATTATAATCAAATTACACTGAAAAATAAAAATATTACACTTATAATATTTAGTTTTTCTTAGTATCTACTGATTCATCAGCCAGTTACCTACAACTGAATCTGTAATCAATACCGTATGTTTCGGAGCTACCTTCAAATAGGAAGCTATCGCTTCTTTCTTACTATTACCTCCTGCTACAGCAATGATTCTTTTATCTTCAGTAAGATCATCAAGATGTATACCAATTGTTCTTACACGATAAACGATGTTGCCTTCCTCATCAAAATAATAACCGAAAGCTTCGGCAACTGCATTTCCATCCATCAGTTTCTCCATAACTTGTGGTGTTGAATGTCTTCTTTCAGCCATCTTCTGAGCTGATCCAATACCGTGAAGCACAATATCTGCCTGTTGAATATGCTGTAATACACGTCTAACAGACTGTTCTTCAAGAAGTGCATTATAGCCTGCTTCACTTACCTGATCAGGAACATAGAGAACTTCGAACGTCCCACCTGTCTGTTCAGCCATCAAATGCGCTATCGCATTAGCTTGAAAAGAAACTTCTTCACCTAACCCGCCACGCGCAGGAATAAAATTAATAGATTTATCTGTAGGACGCATCGAACGTGCAATGTACGCCATTGTCGATCCTCCAGTTACAGTTACTTTAGTCCCATCTTCAAAACAACTTTCTAGATACTCGCTTGTCGCCTGACCCATCCTAAGTTTCACTTCATCATCAATATCTGCATCACCACTTACGACGATCACCTTTTGAATAGCAAAACGACTTTCAATTGCATGCGCAACATGTTCTAGCCTAGTCAAACTATCCATAGAAGCTTTCATCTTACAAAGCACGTCTTCGCCACTTTCGGTTACCGACATTCCTTTAGATGTAATGGTAATTAAACCTTGTGTTTTTAATATATCCGTCTCAGTTCTAAGGATACGTTCACTGAGGTGAACCGTTTCACTAAGTGCCCGCCTACCAATCGGCTGATGCAGCTCAATTGCAGAGAGTATTTGAAATCTTCGGTACATCTTGTCAACTAAATCAGGGACAAGCTTCTTTTGAACCTCAAACAAAGCATTCAAATACACCCCTCCTCAATTAGTTGTGGACGAAATTCGTCCCAATCGGGTCAAAAAGTAACTTACGTTACACATACATAATAGCAAGTCCACTTATAGTAAGCAAGTAAAAGCTCCTAAAAAAATATATGAATACGTTTTCTTTAGTTTTTCTTTAAATATTCCATAATGGTCACAAAATCAATTTGACCTTCCTGTACCACAACATCATTATGTAATAGCACTGGAATCGACATAAAATATTGCGCCTCTAATGCTGGATCGCTCGTAATATTGATTTCATTAACAGTGAAATCAATATCTTCCTGTGCAAGGGCAATTTGAATCTTTGCATCATTACACAGTCCGCATTGATTTCCCACCAATAAAGTAAGTTCTTTCATAAATATACTCCTTTTAATATGATTTCGACCTAAATAATACTATAATATTAGCATTAACGTTAAAAATATGAGTGGTATGAGCGCTTTTTTTGACTATCTTTGACTTTATAGTGTATATTAAATTTAACGAACTTTAAACGAATCTTAAGGAGGATTTACTAATGAACTTAATACCTACAGTAATTGAATCAACAAATCGCGGAGAACGCGCATATGATATTTATTCACGTCTGTTAAAGGACCGCATCATCATGTTAGGATCGGCTATCGATGACAACGTGGCAAACTCTATCGTATCTCAATTATTATTCTTACAAGCACAGGATGCTGAGAAAGATATTTACTTATATATCAACTCACCAGGTGGTAGCGTGACTGCTGGTATGGCTATCTATGATACAATGCAGCACATCAAACCCGATGTACAGACGATCTGTATCGGTATGGCCGCATCGATGGGATCATTCCTACTCGCAGCTGGCGCAAAAGGAAAAAGATTTGCTCTACCGAATGCTGAAGTTATGATACATCAGCCATTAGGTGGTGCACAAGGGCAAGCAACTGAAATTGAAATTGCTGCACGACACATTTTAAAAACGCGCGAAAAGTTAAATCGCATCTTAGCTGAACGTACAGGTCAACCTATCGAAAAGATTGAAAAAGACACAGATCGTGATAATTTCTTAACAGCTGATGAAGCGAAAGCTTATGGCTTGATCGACGAAGTTATGCATCCAGCAGAATAATAGTATATAAAAACGTGTACAAAGAAAAAATTCTTTGTACACGTTTTTTATATTTACACTAGAATAGCATTCTATTTTATTTCTTCAGTTCAATATGTTCTCCATTTCTTAATTTCTCAGCAATCTCATCGATCTTTCTTAATCGATGATTCACTCCCGACTTCGATATCACACCGGTAGAAACCATCTCTCCAAGTTCCTTCAAGGAGATATCCTGATGTTGCACACGCAGTCGCGCAATCTCTCTTAATCGTTCCGGAAGTTCATCGATACCAATTTCCTCATCAATCAATCTAATATTCTCTACTTGGCGCATTGCAGCACCAATCGTCTTATTTAAGTTGGCCGTCTCACAATTGACAAGACGATTCACGGAATTGCGCATATCCCTGACAATCCTTACATCTTCAAACTTAAGTAATGCCTGATATCCGCCTATAATACTCAGAAAGTCTGAGATTTTTTCCGCTTCTTTTAAGTACGAAATATATCCTTTCTTACGTTCCAGAGTCTTCGCGTTCAGTCCATAACCATTCATCATTTCTGTCAATCCTTCAGAATGACTTTCATATAATGAGAATATTTCAAGATGATATGAAGAGGTCTCTGGGTTATTTACAGATCCTCCTGCTAAAAATGCCCCTCTTAAATAGCTGCGTTTACAACATTCCTCTTTGATCAGTGATTGATCAATATGCTGCACAAACTGGCCATCCTGCAATATGCTTAATTCATCAAGAATTTCTTTTGTCTTCATCTTGATGCGGCAAATATAGACATTGTTTTTCTTTAACTTCATCTTCTTACGTACGAGTAATTCAATATCAACACCGAATATCTTCTTTGTCAGACTATATACGCGTCGTGCAATGGCTGCATTTTCTGACTGTACATTAATCACCCACTGCATATTCTGTATATTTAAATTTCCGTTCATTCGAATGAGCGCGGCAAGTTCTGCTTTACTACAGCAGAGATCTGTCTCTATCCGCGTCAATTCATTCTTCATCTCTGAAGCAAATGACAATTTATTCTCCCTCTTTCTGAGTGAATTCAATTGTACTGATTTCACTTAATGCTAATTCATAAATCATTTCAGCGAGCACTTCATTATTATGACGTACCGCGCCTTCTTCGTTGATTTCAACGAGACCATCATCTGTGATAAGTGTAATTCCCAAGCGTTTAATATTCTCAGAGTCACACGTTACAAATTTTGAATTACGCTTTGCATAATTCTCGTTAATCTTATTTTCAAGTACAATTTCATTGGCAATGACAAACTGAATAAATGGAGAGGCGACATGTTTATGAATTGCTTCTATATGGTCTGATACCGAGTAATCTGTCGTTTCACCTGGTTGTGTCATAATATTAGAAACATAGAGCTTCTTCGCCTTACTTTCAATAACAGCGTCCCCCAGATCACGGATGACTAAGTTTGGGATAATACTTGTATAAAGACTGCCTGGTCCCAATACAATGAGATCAGCCTCCAGAACTGCATCTACAGCTTCTTGCATCGGTTTGATATAACCAGGTGTCAAGAAGACACTATCTATTCTTTTGAGTTTTAAAGGAATAAGAGATTCCCCGACAACAATTTCACCGTCTTCCATTACGGCATTCAATATCGGACTCGTATTTGTCGAAGGAATCACTGTCCCCTTAACATTCAATATTTTACTTAGTTCTTTGACTGCATGACCGAAATCATCCGTGACATCTGTCATTGCTGCAATCATTAAGTTGCCGACTGGATGTCCTCCAAGTGTATCCGAATTAAAGCGGTACTGAAATAATTTCTCAAGCATGGGTTCTACGTCACTTAAGGCTGCAAGTACATTTCTAATGTCTCCAGGTGCAGGGATATCCATGACATCTCTTATCTTACCTGTACTTCCTCCATCATCTGCAACAGTTACAATGGCTGTGATATCAACCGGGTATTCTTTAAGTCCTCTCGCCATAACTGAAAGACCTGTACCCCCGCCAATAAGACAGACTTTAAGCCTTTTCATTGACTGTTCCCTCAATAAGTGCATCTCTGTGGCGAGTATGAAGTTCAAAATCAAAGAAGTCCTTTAATTCGTTACTGATACGTTCACTTAATGCAACTGAACGGTGTTGTCCACCTGTACATCCGATAGCGATGACGACCTGACTCTTACCTTCGCGCATATAACCAGGAATCACAAACTTCAATAGATCGATTAATTTTTGGTAGAACATTTCAGTCTCTTTCCATTTCATGACATAGTCATAAACGAGGGGATCGAGACCTGTTAATTTTCTCATTTCTTCTATGTAGTATGGGTTCGGTAAAAATCTCACATCGAACACGATATCTGCATCAATCGGTAAACCGTGCTTAAATCCGAAACTCATCACATTAATCGTGAATATATTATCTTTACCTGATCCAAAGATTTCTATTACTTTAGAGCGCAATGCTTTCGGTTTGGATTCAGAAGAATCAATAATGTGTGTTGCAACCCCTCTTAAATCAGCAAGCAGCTTTCTCTCTTCCTGAATCGCATCAATCAATGAAATGTTATCCTGAAGGGGGTGTGTACGTCTTGTCTCTTTATAACGAGAAACTAATATGTGATCACTTGCTTCGACAAATAAAACTTGCACGAGTACTTCATTTAAATTGATAATATTTTGAATTTCTTCTTGTAAACTATTAAAGAAATCTTTCCCACGCAAGTCAATCCCGATAGCTACGCGTGACAGAGATTCTGTATTATTATTCATCAGTTCGATAAACTTTGGCAGCAATATAGGGGGAAGGTTATCCACACAGAAATAACCTAGGTCTTCAAGACATTGAATTGCAACACTTTTCCCTGCACCGCTCATTCCAGTGACAACAACCAGTCGTTTATATGTATCTTCGTTCGACATATATATTCCTCCTCATCTTAATTTCATTCTACATGAATTCATAAAAATAGACACGCACAAAATGCGTATCTATTTGTCGGAATATATTAATCATTCAAGCTTTCAATATAATGCTGAGCATTTTGTGCAGCAATGCTGCCATCACCTGTCGCAGTTACGATTTGACGGAGTTTCTTCTGTCTAACGTCACCAGCAGCGAATATTCCAGGAATATTCGTCTCCATCTCTTCATTCGTTATAATATAGCCGACTTCATCAGTTATACCAAGATGTTGAAATGGTTTTGTCAGGGGTTGCATACCGATATAGATGAATACACCATCAGTTTCAACATCTGTCTCTTTACCTTCCCTATCGATTAATGTTACAGATCCGACTTTTCCATCTTTTTCGTTAATTGATTTTAACGTACTATTCCAGATAAAATCTATCTTATCATTTTTAAATGCACGTTCCTGAAGAATTTTCTGAGCTCTTAATGTATCTCTTCTATGCACGATTGTTACTTTGTCTGCATATTTCGTTAAGTATACACCTTCTTCGACTGCAGAATCTCCCCCACCGATTACTACTAAGTTCTTCTGCTTGAAGAATGCACCGTCACACACAGCACAGTAAGATACGCCGCGTCCACCAAGCTCTGATTCTCCTGGCACACCGATCTTCTTATATTCTGCACCTGTCGCAATAATAACTGCTTTTGCTTTTAACTGCTTGTCACCTAGATCTACAATCTTGTCATCGCCTTCAACAGTGATGTTTTTAATATCACCATAAGTATATTCTGCACCGAATTTCTGTGCATGGGAGAACATCTTCGTTGAAAGGTCAGGTCCTGTGATCAGATCAAATCCAGGAAAATTTTCGACGTCTGCAGTATTGGCCATCTGTCCACCAGGCATACCACGTTCAATCATAATCGTAGATAGGTTTGCTCTAGATGCATAGACTGCTGCTGTCATCCCGGCTGGACCAGCACCAACAATGATCACGTCATATTCTTTAATTTCACTCATAATTATACCTCCATATTTGTTCAGTACTTATAATATACATGAATTCTAGATTTTTAAATATTATTTTGCTTGAACTGTTCATACACCTTCATAAAATGGTAGCGAGTCGTGTTAAATTTTTCTATCACCGCACGTTTTGATAATTTTTCATTTCGTGCTCTTTCAAACAGGAAGTAGCAAACCGCTGTATATGCATTAATCTGCTTAAGATTTAATTTTTTGTCTATGACGGCCTCTGCCATATCAATCCATCGCTCCATCAACTCCAGCCTACCATCCTGATCATAGATTAATTCAAGTCCTCTATGAATGAAATCCAGTTTAACGAGGTGAATATTATGAAAGATATAAGAGAGGTATAACTTCTCATAATCACCCATCTCCTCAAGCTGATTCCATACATCCTGATCGATCACCAACGTCTTATCCTTGAGGCGCGATAACAGAAAGATACCAATAATACGACGGTGCTGATCCTCGCTATTTAAAAGCGGCATAACGTTATCCTTAATATACGCCTCACCTTCAGCCATCTTACGTGGACTTAAACCAGGATGGCTTACAATCTCCCCAAGCTGCTGAAAGAACATATCAGACTGCAATACATAGCCAAGCGCATAGCTTGAATAACTTAACGCATGCAGCATCTGTGAATTGTGAAACTTTCCTTTTTGATACAGCGGAAATAGTAGTTGATAGGCTTCTGTATATTCCTTCAGGAAGCTCAATACGATACCCAATTTAAATTTTTCATCATCATTAATCGGGATAATCGTTCTAAGTTTCTTCAAGTAGGATTGATACGTTGTCGTCTGATGTGTATTGTATAGCAATAAGGTGTAGTGACAGAGCGCATTGATATCAGCAGGATTTTCTTCAAGTAATTGCTTTAATATCTTTGCCGCTTCATGATACTTGCTATTAAATAGTAACGTCATGGCCTTCAAATTGCGCACTTCAGTACGCATCTGAATATTATAAGGCTGAAAATCAATCCATTCTAAGGCAATATTATAATTCATATGCTCAAAAAAGTACTGAAAGATATAATGGACGACAAAGTTTTCACTTTCTATCTCTACTTTAGTGACGTCATTATAAACGACTTCAAACATTTTTGTCAGCTCATCAAGATATACATGGTCATCTGTGAGCAGACAGTAATACATACCGAATAAAAAAGCTTTATTAGGATCCCGTTGTCTAATAAAGAGCTGGCTCAGATCATAGAATACATCTTCTTCATTAAAATCATCTTTAAAATAATCCATTAGATAATGCTGTGCTTTATCGAAATCACCAAGTTCTGAAAAACAAAAAGCAATGTGCTGTACTGTATCGTATTTGAGATTTAAATCTAGTGATTTTATGAAGAATGAGATGGCCTCTTCGTAATGATGTTCACTCTGCTTCTTTATTCCTATTTGATAATATTCATCTTCAGTTGCTGGAAAACGGATCACATTACTCATCCATCTCACCTCCGTTTGTTATTATTTTATATTCATCGGATTACCGTATACAAAGGCATTCTCAGGAATATCTTTCGTTACAACTGTCATAGCGCCAACCTTCGCACCATCGCCTATTGTAACACCCGGCAAGACTGTGACATTCGCACCAATTAATACATTTCTACCAATCGTAATCTTGCCAGTGCGATACTCGTCTGTCAAATATTCATGTGCAAGTAACGTTGCGTTATACCCAATGATCGAGTTATCACCTATTTTTATCAGTTCAGGAAACATCAGATCAGGCATCGCCTTATAAGCAAATGACACATGATGTCCGAGCTGCATCTTCAGACATTTACTGAACAAGTAATGTTTCCATCTTACTGAAGGCAGAATGCGACATAATTCAATAACAACGAAGTTACGGCAAACCTTAAAGAATGAAACCGTCTTATACATCTGCCATAACGGGTTAGGCCCCTCTAATCTATGACGATTTAACTGACGCATAAGCAGAACTCCTTATAGGTTCATTCACTTCACCATAACGCGGCAATCGATATTTATAATTACGATAAAGCCATATTAAAGTCGCTGCAATCATAATCAAGATCGAAATTACTTGGGCAATACGCAGATTTGACGTAAGCATCAGACTATCTGTTCTTAATCCCTCTACAAACACACGTCCAATCGAATACCATATCGTATATAAAAGAAATGTCTGACCAATCTTCAGTCGTTTACGTATCACTAACAATATAACAAATCCTGTGAAACTCCATAACGATTCATAGAGGAAGGTCGGATGATAGTATGCTCCACCAATATTCATCTGATTGATTATAAATTTTGGTAAATGCAATGACTCCAGAAAATCTCTTGAAACCATGCCACCATGAGCTTCCTGATTCATAAAGTTTCCCCACCTACCGATTGCCTGTCCTAGAATGATACTCGGTGCCGCAATATCTCCAAGCTGAAAAAAAGATATTCCTTTCTTTTTACACAAGAAATATGCCATACCAATTGCACCGATCAATCCCCCGTGTATTGCGATACCGCCGTTCATGATCAACGGAATTTCAGAAAAATGATCCTGATAATAATCCCATTTAAATAATACATAATAGATACGAGCACAAACTATCCCCGAAACGATAGACCACATGACAATATCAATCAATGTATCTTCTTTAAAATGCTTTTTCTCTGTCTCTTTTTGAGCGATAAGATATCCGACTAAAATACCAAATGCAATAATAATACCGTACCATCTCACTGGATAGCCAAAGAGTTCAAATGCAACTGGATCAAATGGTGTCATGTTAAATCTCCTTTATCGACTGCCTTCTAATTTGTTCATTCAGGCGTTCATTAAAATCTTTTGCGGTGTTCGTTCCCATCTTATTGAGACGATAGTTCATCGCAGCAACTTCTATAATTACCGCTAAGTTACGCCCTGGTCTGACAGGAATCGTCTTCTTCGTAATTTGAGAATCAAGAATTGATAATTTTTCTTCGATTAATCCTATGCGGTCGTAAACTTTATCTTTGTTCCATGTTTCCAGATTAATATTGAGCATTAGACGTTTCTCTGGAAGGACACTCCCTGCGCCAAATAAAGTCATTACATTGATGATGCCTAGTCCTCTAATTTCAAGAAGATGTTCTATCAACTTTGGTGCTTTGCCCATCAGTACATTACGTGAAACTTCCTTTATTTCCACGTTGTCATCTGCAACAAGACGATGTCCACGTTTAACAAGTTCTAGTGCTGTCTCACTCTTACCTACTCCAGAATCACCGGTAATCAACACACCTACCCCGTATACATCGACCAGCACGCCGTGCATCGTCGTTTCAGGTGCAAGCTCACTCTCAAGATAAGATGTAATCTTGCTGATTAAACTTGTCGTTGCCTCTTTGCTCTGAAGAAGTGGTGTCCCTTTACGATTACATGCATCAATAAGTTCCTGTGGTGCCGGAATGTTTCTTGTTAAGATGATACAAGGGGTTTCCTTACGACAAAGCTTTACCATTCGTTCTGCACGTTCTTCTTTTGACAACGTTTCAAAGAAAGACATCTCAGTCGTGCCAAGTATTTGTATGCGGTCGGAAGAATAATGAGAGAAGAAACCTGCCATTTCAAGGCCCGGTCGCGAAATGTCTGCATTAGCTACCGGGATTTCTATTGCGACATTGCCCGCTAAAAACTTAAGGTCAAATTTATCAATTAGTTCTATACTTGTTATCATAGTTTTCCTCACTTTCTCTTAACATTTATATTAAATAACTTTATATCAATTTACAATTCATAATCACCAACAAAACCCGAGCGCTGCAAAAAATTGTTGACAATTTTCTGCAGCGCTCGGGTTTTGCTAAAGATGATTTGACAATGAGCTCAACACTTATCTTTCTATATGATGCTTTAAATATTGACCTGTGTAAGATTCATGCACTTGCATAATCTGTTCTGGAGTACCACTTGCGATAATCTGTCCACCGTTATCCCCACCTTCTGGACCAAGGTCAACAATGAAGTCTGCCATCTTGATCACGTCAAGATTATGTTCAATAATCAGAACCGTATCCCCATTTTCGACAAGTTGCTGTAAAACTTTCAGTAATCTTGCAATATCATCGACGTGTAATCCAGTCGTCGGTTCATCCAGAATATATAACGTTTTACCCGTACTGCGTTTATGCAGTTCTGAAGCTAGCTTAACACGTTGTGCCTCACCCCCTGAAAGAGTTGTGGCAGGTTGTCCAAGCTGAATATAACCTAGTCCGACGTCCATGATGGTCTTAAGTTTACGCTTAATCTTAGGAATGTTCTCAAAGAAATGGTAAGCATCTTCAATCGTCATATCAAGAATATCTGCAATGTTCTTATCTTTATATTTCACTTCGAGCGTTTCGCGATTATATCGCTTACCGTGACAGACTTCGCACGGCACGTAGACATCAGGAAGAAAGTGCATCTCTATCTTGATGATACCGTCTCCGTGACAAGCCTCACAGCGGCCTCCTTTAACATTAAAGCTGAAGCGTCCTTTTTGATAACCTCTTAACTTCGCTTCATTCGTCTGCGCAAAGACATCACGTATATCATCAAACAGACTCGTATAAGTCGCAGGATTGGAACGTGGTGTCCTACCTATAGGAGATTGATCAATATCGATTATCTTATCAATATGTTCTATCCCCTTTACTGCTTTATGAGGTCCCGGTTTTTCTTTCGATTTATATAGCTTCTGAGCAAGCGCCTTATACAGCACATCGTTAACAAGCGTACTTTTTCCGGAACCCGAGACTCCAGTTACCACCGTCATCATACCCAGTGGAATCTGAACATCCACACCCTTTAAATTATTACTTGTTGCACCTTCTACCGTTAAGAATCTGCCATCTGGTTTACGTCTTTCTTCAGGAAGCTCAATTCTTTTTACACCGCTTAAATACTGACCTGTTAACGACTTCTTATTCTTCATCACTTGCTTTGGTGTACCTTGTGCGACAACCTGTCCTCCATGTACACCCGCTCCTGGACCAATGTCAATCAAATAATCAGCAGCAAGCATCGTATCTTCATCATGTTCAACGACAATAAGGGTGTTTCCAATATCTCTCATGGATTTCAGTGTATCGATGAGACGGTCGTTATCTCTCTGGTGCAGACCTATGGACGGTTCATCCAGAACATACATTACACCTGTTAATCTTGAACCAATCTGCGTTGCAAGTCGGATACGCTGTGCTTCTCCACCAGAAAGTGTTCCTGCTGTTCTATTTAAAGTGAGGTATTCCAGTCCTACATTATATAAGAATGTCAACCTTTCAGTGATTTCTTTCAGGACGAGTTCAGCAATTTGCTGTTCTTTCTTTGAAAGTTCAAGGTTACTGAAATATTGTAATGCTTCTCTGATAGATAACGTTACAACTTCTCCTATATGCTGATCATTAATCTTAACACTCATCGCTTCTTCAGAAAGACGATAGCCATGACATGTGTGACAGACCTCATCCACCATATACTTCTTCATCTGCTCACGTGTATATTCTGAAGGACTCTCCTTATATCTACGTTCGATATTATTCACAATACCTTCAAATTTCATTACACGTTTACGCGATACACCATTATCTTGTCTGAAGGTAAAGGAAATATCATCCGAGTGTCCATACAGGATGATGTCCTGATCTTCCTTAGATAAATCTCTAAAAGGCGCTTTCATAGAAATCCCAAAATGTTTACATGCCTGCTTGAGTAATGTCGGATAATAGTTCGAACTGATGGGCTCCCATGGCACTAATGCACCATTTGTTAACGATTTGCTATCATCAGGAATGACAAGGTTTAAATCGACTGCTAATTTTGTACCTAGTCCATCGCAATCCGGACATGCACCAAACGGGCTATTAAAAGAAAACATTCGAGGTTCTAACTTATCAATAGAGAATCCACAAATTGGACAGGCATGATGTTCTGAAAACTTCAGTTCATCTCCATCGATTAAATCAATGACAACATTACCTTCTGCAAGTTTCAAAGCATTTTCAAGAGAATCCGCAAGTCGTGCTTCTATGCCCGGTTTCACAACAAGTCGGTCTACAATAACATGAATATCATGATTCGTATTTTTATTGATGTCGATTGTTTCAGAAGCATCATAAACTTCACCATCTACCATAATACGCGCATACCCTTTTTTAGAGATATCTTCAATCAGTTTCTTATGCGTTCCTTTACGGCCTTGCACTATTGGAGCCATAACCTGTATCTTAGTTCTTTCTTCTAATGCCATAACTTGATCCACCATCTGCTGTACCGTCTGTGACTCGATAGGGATACCATGATTTGGACAATAAGGTGTACCGATTCTAGCATATAGCAGTCTTAAATAATCATAAATTTCAGTAACAGTTGCAACAGTACTTCTCGGGTTCTTACTTGTTGTCTTCTGGTCAATCGAAATTGCAGGCGATAAACCTTCTATAGTGTCTACATCCGGTTTGTCCATCTGCCCTAAGAATTGTCTGGCATATGCACTCAATGACTCAACATATCTACGCTGACCTTCAGCATAGATTGTATCGAATGCAAGACTAGATTTACCAGAACCTGATAAACCGGTCATAACAATGAGTTTATCTCTCGGAATTTCAATATCAACATTCTTTAAATTATGCGCTCTTGCGCCTTTGACGATTATAGATTTATTCTTCATGCGCTCACCCTTCTGCTTTTAACTCAAACAGTGCATCTCTGAGTTCTGTAGCACGTTCAAAATCTAAAGCTTTTGCCGCTTCTTTCATTTCATGTTCAAGCTGCTCTATTGTACGTGCTCTTTCCTTCTTCGTTAATTTCTTCTTCTGTACAGGTTTTTGTTCCTCATCAGTTTCTAGTGTGGCACTGATGACATCACGAATCTTCTTATTGATGGTTGTCGGGGTTATTCCATGTTCTTCATTATATGCTTCTTGTATCGAACGACGACGTGATGTTTCGTCAATCGCAAACTGCATAGACTCTGTTATCTTATCTGCATACATAATGACACGACCCTGTTCATTACGGGCAGCACGTCCAATTGTCTGAATTAATGAACGCTGACTGCGTAAGAATCCTTCTTTGTCCGCATCTAATATCGCTACGAGCGACACTTCAGGGATATCCAGACCTTCCCTGAGCAGGTTGATTCCGACCAATACATCAAATACACCTAGCCTCAGATCACGGATAATCTCTATACGTTCTAACGTCTTAATCTCTGAATGCAGGTAATTAACTTTTATTCCAGCTTCTTTTAAGTAAATTGTTAAGTCTTCACTCATTTTCTTAGTCAGCGTCGTAATAAGCACGCGCTCATTCTTTTCGATGCGCACACGAATCTCTTCCATCAGATCATCTATCTGATGTTGTGATGGACGCACTTCAATAATAGGATCCAGCAATCCTGTCGGTCGAATAATTTGTTCGACCATCTCGTCTGTATGCTCAATCTCATAAGGTCCAGGCGTAGCAGAAACATAGAGAAACTGATGTCCTTTTTGTTCAAACTCTTCAAACTTCAGCGGACGATTATCCAGTGCACTCGGCAATCTGAAGCCATGATCCACAAGCACGTTCTTTCTCGCCTGATCCCCGTTATACATACCACGAACTTGAGGTACCGTAACATGAGACTCATCCATCATGATCAACCAGTCGTCACCAAAATAATCCAGCAACGTATAGGGTGTCGACCCTCTAGGTCTTAAAGTCAGATGTAAGGAATAGTTTTCAATTCCTGAGCAAAAGCCCATTTCTCGCATCATTTCAAGATCGTAATTCGTACGTTGTTCAAGCCTCTGTGCCTCAAGCAGCTTTCCTTCATCTCGAAACTTCTTCAGTTGTTCCTCTAATTCCTTTTCTATTCTTTCAATCGCAAGCTTCATCTTCTCTTCACGCGTGACGAAGTGACTTGCTGGAAAAATCGCAAAGTGTTCGCGTTCTTTCAGCACTTCACCGGTTAAATAATTGATTTCACGTATGCGTTCTATTTCATCACCGAAAAACTCGATACGTATACACTGCTCATCACGAGATGCAGGAAAGATTTCCACGACATCTCCTCGAACACGAAATGTACCACGACGAAAATCTATATCATTACGTGTATACTGAACATCCACCAGCTTGCGTAATAATTGGTTACGCTCCATCTCCATACCAACACGTACGCTGACAACAAGATCACGATACTCTTCCGGGTTCCCTAAACCATATATACAGCTGACAGAAGAAATAATAATCACGTCATCACGCTCAAATAAAGCGCTTGTTGCCGAGTGACGCAACTTATCAATTTCATCGTTTATCGATGCGTCTTTCTCGATAAATGTATCTGTAGAAGGTACATACGCTTCTGGTTGATAATAATCGTAGTAACTCACAAAGTATTCAACCCGATTCTCTGGAAAAAACTCTTTAAACTCAATATAGAGCTGCCCTGCTAATGTTTTATTATGTGCCATAATAAGTGTCGGTTTACCAACACGTTCAATTACATTACTCATCGTAAACGTCTTGCCTGTACCAGTAGCACCTAATAGCGTCTGATAGCGTTTCCCTTCTTTGATTCCTTGTACAATTTTCTCTATCGCATCAGGCTGATCTCCTGCTGGCTGATAGTCTGAATGTATTTTAAAGTCATGATGTTCCATACGTCCCCTCCTCATCGATTTACATTTTACCAAAATATTCGTTCAAGGTACAAACATTTGTTCGTAAATCCATCTTCATTTAACACGCGTCCTATACGATAAAATCCGATAAATGTATAGACACTATTCATCGTCTTACATTTACCGGATTCTATTTTAAAAAGTCAATTTTGATATTCAACTTGCTACACTTGATTTTCTTTATCCAGGTTGTACAGCTCTACAAATAAATAACCGACTATCAGGCTCAGCGTATCTAAAAACACAATCATCTGTGAATGAAAGAATCCTTTATAGACAGATACCCCAATAACAATAACCGACAACAGTAATCCTGTATATTTATTACGTACAATCATACTGAAGCAGATCACCAGAAATGCAGGCAACGTACATGCTAATACATACCATATTGTCATTGTAAGTTATCCTTCTGCTGTAAGATAGCCATCGTTATTTCACGCAGTTCAGATCTTGGGATAAATTTTTCCTGCAGCATATCTGGAAGGATATTATCAAGAAAATCCTGCACACAATGAAGATGCTTGAACTGTATGATGGTTCTTAAACTTTTGTCATAAATTTCAAAGAATAATGGTTCTGGATTACGTTTTTGAATCTCACCAAAGGATTCATACAATAGATCAATCTTATCAGCCACTGACAGAATCTGACCTTCGATCGTATCGTCTTTACCTTCTTTTAATCGTTCACGGTATGTTTCTTTATATGCTTCCGGAAACTCACTGTCAATAAACTTACTGATCATTTCTTCTTCAACTTCACTAAATAAACGTTTTATTTCTTTTGACGCATATTTCACAGGCGTCTTGATGTCTCCCGTGAAGATTTCAGGATAATCATGGTTTAATGCTTTCTCGTACACGTATTTCCAGTTAATCTCTGTACCATGATACTCCTCCACAGTTGCTAAGTATTGCGCAATCTTTGTCACCTTAAATGAATGGGCGGCAACATTGTGCTCCTGATACTTGAATTTGCCGGGACATCTTATTAACTTCTCCAGATCCGACAAACTTTTGAAATATTGATGGACACCCATTGAATCCCTCCTATTGAATCTGCCTGATAATTTCTTCTATTTTTTGTTGATTAAGTTCACCTACATACGTCTTCAATACTTTACCTTGTTTATCGACGAATATCGTCGTAGGAATATTGTAGATTTTATATCGTTTCATCGTCGCTTCATCTAATATATACATCGGATATGTCGGTTGATATTTATCAATAAAAGCATCTCTATTTTCTGGATTATCCTGTACATTGAATCCGATAAGACCAACATGATTCGGCATCTCTTTTCCATACGTTACAAACTCAGGCATCTCTTTCTTACAAGGTTCGCACCACGACGCCCACATATTGATTATTGTTATATCATGCTTCAATAATGATTCAACCTCTTTTTTCTGCCCTTTCATATTGGTAACCGACATTTCATTAATACGTTTATTGTTTAGGGGATGATTATGCGTCACGATATTAGCAGGCTCCTCATTACTTCTATTAAATTGTATTACAGTATAAATCGAATAGGATGCAAGTGCAACAAATATAGTAGCTAATAGAATTGTTATCAATCTTTTCATAGAACACCTCATCACATATTATAGCAAAAAAATCTTACAACACGAACGGTGTGTAAGATTTAATCATTCTAATATTATTTTATTAGTAAATATATTCAAACTGAGCGCGCTGTGCTTTTGAAATTGTTCTATAAGTCTTCACACCACTACGCGGATAGTTCATTTCAGAAACGAGTATACTTCCATTGCGATTAATACGTTCTACAACTGCTGCATGACCATGATAACCTTTTTGAGAAATCATGACTGAACCATATACGGGCGTACGACTCACTTTATACCCCATGCGTCGTGCATTTGATGGCCAGTACTTTGCACTATTCCAACTATTGCTTACAGGACGTTTAAGTTGTGCACGTCTATTAAACGCATAATACACACAGCTTCCTTTATAATAATAATTATATCCAGCTTTCTTTACAGGATTATTATAAGCATGTGCCTGTTGACTATTTGGATAAATTGCTTCAGTTGCAGTCCCCAGCATGATTATTGCAATTATTGAAAGTATAACTTTTTTCATGTAATATCCTCCGGTTGTTTTATTAGCTAAATAGATATTACCATATAAAAAAAGCGAAAAATTCAATGTAACTTACATGTAATATATGGTTAATATAACTTACATAATAATAATTGATTATTACACAATTATTGCAGCTTCAAGTTAATTGTAAAAATAAAAAAACATGGGACAAGTTGTCCCATGACTTATTAGAATCTGTAATATCCTGTTACTGAACCATTTACGTAACTTACTGAACGTTGTCCAATACCTTCAGATGGATTTAAAGCATCGATCATTTGACCATTACCAATGTATACCCCAACATGGCTTCCACCATTGAAATATACTAAATCTCCTGCTTGAGGTGCTGAAACACGTGTTCCCGCTGCCATTTGTGCGTATGTTGTACGTGGAATTGATTTCCCTTGAGCAGCGAGTACTTGTTGAGCAAATGCCGAACAATCTACTGCTGTAGCAGAGTTTGCACCATAAACATAAGATTTTCCTGACGCTACACCATTTGCGATTTGTGCTACATTACCATTTACAGGTGCTTTATAGCTTTTCGCTGGCGCTTGGTATGATTGTTGTACTGGTGCTGCAGTTTGCTGTGCTGGCGCCTGGTATGATTGTTGTACTGGCGCTGCTGTTTGCTGTGCTGGCGCCTGGTATGATTGTTGTGCTGGCGCTGCTGTTTGCTGTGCTGGCGCCTGGTATGATTGTTGTGCTGGCGCTGCTGTTTGCTGTGCTGGCGCCTGGTATGATTGTTGTACTGGCGCTGCTGTTTGCTGTGCTGGTGCTTCAGTTTGCGTAACAGGTTGAACCGTCTCTGATTGAACTTTAGCAACTGGTGCTGTCAAGTTCAACTTTGTACCTACTTCAATCGTATCTGAAGTTAAGTTATTCCATGACATAATATCATTCACTGTTAGATCAAATTGAGACGCGATTGTGTGTAATGTATCGCCTTTTTTAACTGTATAAGTATCTGTATTCTCTACCTTTAATGTTTGTCCAACTAAGATAAGATCGCTATTTAAATTATTTAATGCTTTAAGTGCATCTACACTTGTACCATTCTCTTGTGCAATCGCCCATAATGTGTCACCTGCTTGAACATGATGCTCACTTGCGTATGCTTGTGAAGCTACTCCTGTAACCGCTGTGATTCCTGCAATCGTAACTAATGCTTTTTTCATTATATGTGTTGCCTCCTGAATTTTAGTGTTCTTAGTAAATTTCTACAAGACATAATATACCATATCGCTACACAATATCTACCAATGTAATATTTTTGTAATGTAATCGTTATGCCTCTAACATAGAACGTAATTTTCAGAAATATCATTTCATAACGAAAAAAGCAGGTGAAACGTTAAGCGTTCCACCTACTTCATATTATTTCTGTTTTGCTAAATATGCTGCTACTTTTTTTGCATCTTCGCCATCGACTACCTTTGCCGGCATATTCCCTTTACCTTTGATAATGATGTCATGAATTTGCTGCTCAGAGTATTTGCTGCCTACCTTCTGCAGATTTGGCCCGCTCCCACCTTCAAGGTTACGTCCATGACACCCGACACAGGAATTATTTGCATAAATTTCTTGTCCTGGATCAGATGAAGTTGTCTTCTTCTCCGCTTCATCTGATCCGCATGCTGCAAGACCTAATACTGATAAAGCAATGATACCTGCATATAATTTTTTCATTGGTCAGCCCCCTAATATATGATTACTATAATTATAACTTATAATTCATAAAAAAGGAAAATTTATAAAATAATGTTACAGCTGACTCTTTAAGTATGCATCGATAAATAAATCTATATCGCCATCCATTACAGCATTTGTATTTCCGGTTTCAGCGTTTGTTCTATGGTCTTTTACCATAGAATACGGGTGAAATACATATGAACGAATCTGGCTTCCCCAGCCAATCTCTTTTTGTTCACCACGAATGGCTGCAAGTTCTGCTTCTTGTTCTTCTATTTTCTTTTGATATAGCTTCGCTTTAAGCATCTTCATTGCTTGCTCTCTATTCTTTATTTGAGAACGTTCATTCTGACAAGTTACTACAATACCCGTCGGCTGATGGGTAATACGCACGGCTGAATCCGTTGTATTAACGTGCTGACCTCCAGCCCCACTGGCACGATACGTATCAATCTTAATGTCTTCTGAATTAATTTCAACCTCAATATTGTCATTGTCAAATTCTGGTGTAACCTCACATGAGACGAATGAAGTATGACGACGTCCGGATGAATCAAATGGAGAAATCCTTACAAGACGATGAACACCTTTTTCCGCCTTTAAATAGCCGTAAGCATTGTGTCCTTTAATCAGTAAGGTCACACTTTTAATCCCCGCTTCATCTCCCGGCAGATAATCTACAGTTTCAACTTTGAAACCCTTTTTATCCGCAAATCGTTGATACATTCTTAACAGCATTTCTCCCCAGTCCTGTGATTCTGTACCACCAGCACCTGGATGCAGTTCTAATATCGCATTATTCGCATCAAACTCTCCACTCAGTAACATCTTAAGTTCAAAGTCATTTGCAATTTGCTGAAGTGTATTGAGCTGCTCAATGAGTTCCTGGTGTGTGTCTTCATCTGATTCTTCTTTATACATCTCAAACAGGACTTCGCTGTTTTCCAGCCCCTCTTCGAGTGTACTAAACTCCTGAACAACTGATTTTAGAGCATTATTCTTATTGATGATATCTTGAGCCTTATCTCCATCATTCCAGAAATCCGGGTCAGCCATCATCTCTTCATATTCCTTAATACTCGTCTCTTTTTCTTCTAAGTCAAAGAGACCCCCTAAAACTGTCAATCTTTTCTGCTAATGTTTCAAGTGTATTTTTTATTTCAAATTGTTCCAAATCAATCTACCCTCTTCCGTGACAATTTTTATATTTCTTTCCACTACCACAAGGACAAGGTTCATTACGACCGATATCCGGTTCTGATTTAACCTTTGGCTGTTGCTTCACTTTTTCTTTGCCATCATTTGCAACCATCGCTTCACCTTTACCGACTTGTTCTCGTTCTACTTGTTCTCCTCTATCAATGATTGATTTCAGAATATATTTTGAAACATCGTCTTCAATAGATTCAAGCATTGTATCGAACAAAATTAATCCTTCATTCTGATATTCACGAAGTGGGTTAATCTGACCATAACTACGCAGATGAATCCCTGTACGCAATTGATCCATTGTGTCAATATGATCTGTCCATTTCATGTCAATCGTACGTAACATGATCATACGTTCAAACTCATGGAACTGCTCCTGCAATTCTTCTTTTTGATGTTGATATTGTGCCATAACTTTACTCATTACGATATCATAGATTTCTTCGTTATCGCGTCGGCTAATCTCCTCAACTGATAATGCGCCTTCTGTCAAATACATATCTTCTGCATAATTTTTAAAGGCTTCATAGTCATGTGCATTCTCATCACCGGTAAAGTGATAGTCCACTGCACGACGCACAGATTGTTCAATCATTGCTTTCACCTGATCTGAACAGTCATCTTTCTCAAGTATTTCATTACGTTCCGCATAGATGATTTCACGCTGCTTACGCAATACATCATCATATTCTAACGTACGTTTACGGCTATCGTAGTTATTTCCTTCAACACGTTTTTGAGCAGATTCAACAGCACGCGACACCATCTTAGATTCAATCGGCTGATCATCATTCATGCCGAGCTTTGTCATCATCGTAGACATACGGTCTGAGCCAAAACGAACCATCAGTTCATCTTGTAATGACAAATAGAATCTAGAATAACCCGGGTCTCCTTGACGTCCTGCACGACCACGTAACTGATCGTCAATACGACGAGACTCATGGCGTTCGGTACCAATAACTGCTAAGCCACCAAGTTCTCTAACGCCTTCTCCAAGCTTTATATCCGTACCACGACCCGCCATATTTGTTGCAATAGTCACGGCACCTTTTTGACCTGCATTTTGCACAATTTCAGCTTCTCGTTCATGGTTTTTCGCATTTAATACATTATGGCGTATGCCTTTTTTCTTCAGCAACTCTGAAATGTATTCACTTGTTTCAACAGCCACAGTCCCTAGTAAGACTGGTTGTCCTTCTTTATGACGACGAATGACTTCATCCACAACAGCATGGAACTTCCCTTTTTCTGAAGCATAGATCAGATCAGCACCATCAATACGTTGTACGGGTTTGTTAGTAGGAATCTGCGTAACAGCCATATTATAGATATTTAATAATTCTTCTTCTTCGGTTTTTGCAGTCCCGGTCATACCCGATAATTTGTTATACATACGGAAGAAGTTCTGGAATGTAATAGAAGCCATCGTCTTAGATTCATTTTGAATTTCAACCGCTTCTTTCGCTTCAATCGCCTGGTGTAATCCTTCAGAGAATCGACGTCCTGGCATTGTACGACCTGTAAACTGATCAACGATGACAATCTCGCCATCCTCTACAACATAGTCAATATCTTTTAACATAGCGCGTTGCGCCTTTAAAGCAATATTAATATGATGCATTAAGTTAACGTTTTTCACATCATATAAGTTATCAACCTTAAACATACGTTCTGCTTTATCGATACCATTTTCAGTTAACTGAATACCTTTTGTCTTTTCATCATAGGTGTAATCAATATCGTCTTTAAGCATCTTAACAAAGACATTGGCCTGAATGTACATGCTCGTCGACTTCTCCGCTTGACCAGAAATGATTAAAGGCGTACGTGCTTCATCAATTAAGATTGAGTCAACCTCATCAATAATCGCGAAGTTCAATGGGCGCATAACACGTTCTTCCTTGTATGTCACCATGTTATCACGCAAATAGTCAAACCCAAGTTCGTTGTTCGTACTATATGTAATATCACAAGCATAAGCTGCACGTTTTTCTTCTGTTGTTAAACTATTTAGATTAACGCCTACCGTTAGCCCTAAAAAATTATATAGGTGAGACATTTCTTCTGCTTGTACACTTGCTAGATACTCATTAACTGTAACAACATGTACACCACGACCTGTAAGCGCATTTAAATAAACCGGCATCGTCGCCGTTAACGTTTTACCTTCACCGGTTCTCATCTCCGCAATATCACCACGATGAATTGCCGTCCCCCCCATAATTTGTACCGGGAAAGGGAACATTCCTAAAACACGACGTGATGCTTCACGCACTACTGCATAAGCTTCAGGTAAAATCTTATTTAAATAAGCTTCTTGTTGTTTATAATCTTCTATCTTTTGTAGTTCTACTTGATATTCTTTCGTTTTATTCTGTAATGCTTCATCTGATAAAGATTTCATCTCTTCTTCGAAAGTCTGCACTTGATCAGCAACTTTTCTCAAGGATTTTACTTCCTTCTTGTTGCCGTCAAACATCTTCTTAATAAATCCCATCGTGTTCTCTCCTTTAGTTACAAAGTACATTTGTATACAACATATAACTATAGCATGTATTTAATTGTAATTGAAATATAAAGGTTATGACAAAAGCGCCTTGAGCTATAGCAAAATACAGGACATATAAAGAAAGAAGCCGGAACTCAAGTTCCGGCTTCTTTCATCACTTACTATCGCTCAACTGACGTCTCAATCAATCCATACTTACCATCTTTACGTTTGTAGACAATATTTGTTTCGTTTGTTTCTCTATCGTTGAAGATGAAGAAATCATGTCCTAACATGTTCATCTGTAACACAGCTTCTTCAGCATCCATCGGTTTAAGAGCAAATTGTTTAGAACGAATGATTTCGATTTCATCCCCTTTTTCCTCTTCAGGTTCAGTACCAGGCAATACAGGGAAAATATCATTTTTCACACCTTTTTCACGGAATTTACGGTTTACTTTCGTTTTATGTTTACGTATTTGACGCTCTAATTTCTCAACAATTAAGTTGACTGCAGCATACAGATCATTATGACGTTCTTCTGCACGTAATGTCACGTCTTTAAGAGGGATCGTAACTTCTACTTTAGATTTACCATCTTGATAAGTTTTTATCTTCACATGTGCATTCGCTTCCGGCACGTTCGTGAAGTATCTTTCAAGTTTGCTAAGCTTCTCCTCGATGTAATTTCTGATTGCATCCGTTACAGTGATGTTATCACCATGAATTTCAAATCTAAACATAAAGCATCGCTCCTTTTGAAACTATTCTTATGATGTTTCTTCCTAACTCTATTTTACCAAATATTCAGGCTCTTGCAAACGCTAACACCTCTACTCGACAATCTTTATTGGATAATAATACACTTGCTGCCTGATGTACAGTTAAACCTGTCGTATAAATATCATCTATAAGTAATATACGCGCCCCTGTTTTTAGCGGTTGTTTCATATAGAAAACGTTGGTTTGCTGCAGGCGTTCTTTCTTCGTCATTCTGGACTGCTTATCGCGATATTGCGTTCCTAACACATCCTGATGGAGAATTTGTGCTGCATCTAATATTGCAGCAACTTGATTGAATCCTCTATCGTGCAGTCGTATTTTTGATATCGGCATCGCGATGATATAATCATATTTTTTAAAGAAGTATGCTGAGTAATGGTGTAATAATATTTCAGCAAATGCCTTGCTGAGGACATAGTCACCCAGTCCTTTATACTGTAAGATCATAGATTTTACAAAGGGTGTGTAATCAGCAATGGTATAAATTTTTTCTATTTTTACATTTAGTTTTGCAAGAAATAGACAGTCTCTGCATTCCATTTCATCTTCAGCAAGTTTTTTATGACAGTGTTCACAACGTCTCGTATCCATCTTCGTAAACGATGCAGTACACTGTTCACATAAAAATTTCGGCTTATGGAATAATGTATTAACTGTAAGGGTAAGTGGTATCAGCGCTTCACACAGAAGACATCGATTGATCATGCTTTTTATTCATCCTTTTAATTGTTTGTATTGCTTTCGTCATATGGCTGCTTAGACCTTCGTGAAAGAAGACGACTTCTCCATTCATACTTGCCCCTTTTCTATCGACCCTGCCTGCTATTTGTACGAGACTGTCCCATGTAAACTGTTCACTATTGATGACCCAGACTGATAAGTTCTCTTGCGTAAATCCACGCTCTAATATGGTCGTTGTAAATATAAAGCGATATTCCCCACTTCGAATGGCCTCTACTTTATCGTGGCGTTCATCATCATTTGAGTAAACAATCGTCCCCTCCGCTTGTAGAGATTCAGGAAGTGCAGCATAATATTTCTTCATTTGTTTAATATCGTTAAAGAAGATGAGCGTCGTATTAACAATATTTTTGAGTTTCTGTTCTAACGACCTGCTCGTAATTTTGTAATAGCGAAGTTTCGGTAACGGCAAGGGGCGATTATGATAGCGTGACGGTAAATAGATATGAGGTAGTTTCATTAAATGTGCAGGTGGTGTGGCTGACAGATAGATGATCGTTCCTTTTTCATGCATAGCCCGTTTAAGCACTTTTAACAGGCGTGGATCATAGTTCATCGGGAAAGCATCAATTTCATCTACGATAATTAATTCAAAATGTCCATTAAACTGAATAAGCTGCTGCACAGTTGTGACGATGAGATGACCTGCCGTTAGCACCTGATGACCTCCGTACAGCACATCAATCTGTATTTCTGGCATATATTCTTGCATGCGCAGTGCCAGTTCTTTTACCACGTCTGTTCTCGGTGCTGTAATTGCAACATTACATCCTTCTTTTCTTGCTTCAACAACTGCCTGCAGCATCATCTCTGTCTTACCTGCACCTGTTACAGCATAGAGCAGGCTATCTTGATTCTTACGAAACTGTCTCACAATATAATCACTCGCACGCTTTTGCTGGGCTGTAAGTTCGAACGGGAGATGGAGTGTTACAACTTCCGCCTTCTTCAGGCTTGGTTCAAGTGCTATAAAGTTCTCAGTTGTCGCATAATGAGAGAGACAAGTACGACAATACACAATCTCCTTCCCAACTCCCTCGTGGTAAAAGCTATGAAAGGAATATTGTCTATCGTTCAAACAATAGTTACAGTGATATTTATTCCCTTTTGTTATTACAGAAGGAATATTAGCATTATCAGTGATATGTTGCAGCATATTGACCTCCATAAAAATAAGCACACTTAAATAAGTGTGCTGAATTAATAATAATATGAAAGACTTTACTGAAAAAATTCGAACTTATGGTGTACATAACCAACACCAAGTGCTTTTTCTCCAAGATGCGTGCCGATAACAGGCCCGAAATAACTTTTAATTACATCTGCTTCTGGAAAGTGAGATTTAAAATGCTGTATGATTACATCTGCTTCTTCCTCTGCATTGGCATGTATGACTACAATTGTAGCTGGCGCAGCCACCTCTTGTTTAATTTTATTCTGGACGAACTGCACTGCTTTTTTCTTCGTACGTACTTTATCGTAGGGAACTATAACCTTATCTTCAAAATGCAATATCGGTTTTACTTGCAGCATACTTCCTATAATTGCTTGTGCGCCATTAAGACGCCCACCTTTTTGAAGGTTCTTCAAGTCATCAACCAGAAAATAAGCTTTTGAATCTGCTCTTATCAGCTTTAATTCTTCGATAATTTGTTCTGGTGATAATACATCTTTAAGTTCCGCTGCACGAAGTGTATACATACCTGCTACCATACACGCAATTTCACTGTCAAAGGCATACATATTGATACCTTCTACCATCTCTCCTGCAGTAATTGCATTCTGATATGTTCCACTGATTCCACTTGATAAGTGTATCGCAATACAATCCGTATAACCATCAGTTTTCAGCTGTTCTAATAATGTTATATATTCGCCTGTTGTCGGCTGACTTGTCGTAGGCAGCTGTTTCTCAGAACGCATACGCTCGTAGAACTGCGTTGGAGCATATTCAGCTTCAACAAAAACCTGGTCTTTGAATATTACATTCAGTGAAATCACGCGAATATCATAACGATCAATCATTTCCTGTGAAAGATAGCTCGTTGAATCAGTAATTATTGCCGTTTTCATTTACACCCTCCATTCCAATACATCCCATTTTATATTTTATACAGTTTATAAATAAAAATAAAGGATAAAGATATATGATAGAATTTTAAAATTTTTGTTAAAATAATGATTATAATATAAAGAGGTGACCTACTTGAAAAACTTTATCACAATTAAGCAGAATATTGAACAAGAAACAGTGATTAATAAATCACGATTTATTACGTATCTATTTAAAGTCGAAAACGAAGATGAGGCAAAGGCAAAGATAGACGAGATAAAAGCATTGCATAAAGATGCTACTCACAATTGCTCAGCTTATACAGTCGGTGACAGCCACCAGATTCAAAAGGCAAATGATGATGGAGAACCTAGTGGTACTGCAGGTGTACCGATGTTAGAATCTTTGAAGAAAAATGACATCCATAACGTTGTGGCCATCGTCACACGTTACTTCGGTGGCATCAAGCTTGGCAGTGGTGGTTTAATCCGCGCTTATCAAGGTAGGGTGTCTGAAGCGATTCAGCTAGCTGGTAAAGTAATCTATAAAAACGGTATGATTATTCAGGTAACATTACCATATGAGCTCTCGGGAAAGTTTGAACACGCCATCGACGACAAATTTATCATCATAAATCAAACATATACAGATAAAGTGATATATGACGTACAACTTGTTTCTGAAGATAAAGATGAATTCATTAACTTTGTTACAGAACTCACACAAGGCCTCCCGGTTATCCAAGTGAAATCTGAACTGATGCTTCCATTTGACATCAAAAATAACATCTAGAATGCTCTAGATGTTATTTCTTTATAATGCTGCGCATGAAGTTGAGTAATGGCTGATGGGTATCATCTATCAATCCAGTAAATTCAACGATTAATTCAATCGTGATAAGCAACAGTAGAACGATTAATATTGCACCCCACACTGAGGATAGATATAAGATGACTGAGGCAACGCTAAACAGTGCTGCAATTGAATAAATGAGTATCACTGTCTGAGGATGCGTATAACCAAGCTGCAGTAATTTGTGATGCAGATGTGATTTATCTGCCTGCATGATCGGCTTGCCTTGTCTATATCTACGAATCATTGCAAATGACATATCGATAAACGGCACTGCAAGGATGATGACAGGGAAGAATAGAGAAATTAGCGTGATATTCTTAAACCCAAGCAGACTAAGAACACCGATAATAAATCCTAGCATTAACGCACCGTTATCTCCAAGAAAGATACGTGCCGGATAAAAGTTATATTTCAAAAATCCGAGTAATGCTCCGATAAGTACACTACAGAGCATCATGATAAATATATTCTGCTGAATAATGGCGATAAACCCTATCGTCGCTAAGGCAATACCGGAAACGCCTGCTGCAAGACCATCCAGACCATCAACAAGATTGATCGCATTTGTTACAGCTACAATCCATAGTATTGTCATCGGAATACTAAAAATTCCAAATTCAATTACGATACCGAATGGTAAAGTAATCAAGTCTAACGTAATTCCGTGATAGACGACGATTGTTGCAACTCCAATTTGTGCAATGAGCTTGATTATGGCCGGAAGATCAATAAAATCATCAATAAGGCCCGTTATTTGTATGAGTATCGCACCGATAATAATTGGATATATTTCTTTTTCAACTGGCTGTCCAATCCATAAACCGAACAAAAATGCACATAGGATTATCACCCCACCCAGCATCGATACTGGTTTAGTATGTACTTTACGGTAATTGGGTTTATCGACAGCGCCAATGAAGTATGAAAATCTGATAATTATAGGTGTAAGTACGAAAGAGAATAATGCTGTTATAATGATTAGTTTTAATGTGAGCATGTGTACACCTCTTGAATTCATTCTTCTTAATAATATCACAATTAATGATGTTATCAATTAATTTATATAATAAGTAACAATTGACTATGCATTTTATTTATTTCATAATAATACGGTTAAGGTCTGATTATAAAATTATTTACGCAAAGCATCTTGCTTTGCTTATTTTTTAAAGGATGGAGAGGATAGTATGCAATTGAACAGAACGATAATGGATATTTTTTATACTTTAATCGGGTCAATTATTGTAGGCATAAGCTACAATCTATTTTTGTTACCTGGCAAGATTGCTGCAGGTGGTATTTCAGGTTTAAGTACGATACTTAATCACCTCTTCCACTCAGATCCTTCGCTTGTGCAATTTATCTTCAACTTACCTATTTTTATAATTGGTTGGTTCACATTAGGCCGTTCGTTTAGCCTGAAGACTTTAATTGCAACATTTATCGTGCCACTTACAATTTTTTTAACACAAGATATTGTACAATACGGCACTAAAGATGCATTATTATCTTCACTCTATGGTGGTATCGTGCTCGGTATCGGACTTGGACTTGTCTATAGAGGAAACGGTTCTACAGGTGGAACAGCGACCCTTGCTCAGATCGTCAAAAAGTATAGCGGTCTATCAAGTGGATATGCACAGCTCGTTGTCGATGCATTTGTCGTAATTTTCAGTGCTTTCGTATTTAATTTCGAACTTGCATTATATGCGTTAATTTCTATATTCGTTACAAGTAAAGTAATAGATATCGTTCAACTTAGAACTGGTGACAACAAACTTGTTTTTATCATTACTTCAAAGGAAACACAAGTAATAGATATTATTCACAATAAAATTGAACGTGGTGTAACCTCTGTCAATGCCTTTGGCGGTTTTGACCGCAATGGTAAAACCATATTGTTTTCTGTCATGGAACAAACAGAAGCAATTTATTTTAAAAATCTGATAACAGAAGAAGAGCCAGATTCTTTCGTAATCTTTATTAATACTTCTGAAATAATAGGACGAGGGTTCAGCACTGCAAAAATATACCGCTCAAAATAGGAAGGGGAGTAAATATGATTGAAGCAATTATCTATAATATCGCTGTAACTGTCAGTGGTATTTACTTATTCCATAGAATTCAGTTTTTTGAAGATAGGGAAATCGTCTTCAAGAAACCTTATATCGCACTACTCATGACCATTATCGCTATACTGTTATTGACATATCCGATTGGCTATAAAGAAATTTCGTTCAACCTTGCCTTTGTTCCTCTACTTTTTCTCGGTAGATATACAAACTTTTTTTATACATTTTTAAGTGCATGCATTATTGTTGTAGTAGATCTATATCTATTAGGAACGTCATTTCCTTCTTCGCTCTATTTGCTGATCATCGCTACTGTAGTGAGCATGGTCGGACCATTTATCAAATTACAGGACATACAAGCCATTCTAGTGCTGAATTTAATCAGTGTCTTAATCATCGCAGTATACACCTGGATTAAACAGACATTTATCATTAATGAGATGATACTTTTGATTATTTCCAGTTTCATTCTTTCTTTAAGTTCGAGCGTGATGTTTGTGGATATATGGCGTGTACAGAAAATGCTGAGTCGCTTCAACAAAGAACATGTCGTGGATTATTTAACCGGCTTAGGAAATGTGCGTGCCTTTGACAGATATCTAAATATCATCAGCCGCCAGTCCTCAGAGCAGAAACAGTCACTTTCACTATTACTTATCGATATTGATGACTTTAAAGAAGTCAATGATAAGTTTGGTCATGATGCTGGAGATGCAGTATTAAAACAAATGTCGCAAGTTCTAAACAACTATGTTCCTGATCAATCTAAAATCTTCAGAAATGGCGGCGAAGAATTTTCCGTTATCTTTAATGACAAATCATTAAATGATACAGTAAAGATCGCAGAGAGTATAAAAAATGGCGTAATAAACTCTACGTTCCACCTGCAAAATAGAGAAACGATTCATCTTACAGTAACAATCGGAGTCGGATATATTCCAAGATCTGAAATCAAGACACATCGTAAAATCTTTAAAGAAGCAGATGAAATGTTGCATGCTGCCAAAAACCAAGGCGTAAATACGATTATGTTCAATCCTATCATTAAGTAAAAAGGAGAAAAAGATGCTTTCAAACCAACTTTACGATGAACAAAAAGTAAAAGATGTTGCAATGCTTGCAGGTAGAATCCTCCTCGAAGCAGGGGCGGAAACTTATCGTGTAGAAGATACGATGACGCGAATCGCAGAATTTTACGGACTTCATAACACGCATAGTTTTGTAACACCAACTGCGATCATCTTCTCTCTTAACGAAAAAAGTTCGACACGCTTATATCGTGTATCAGACCGTACTACTGACCTCGAAAAGATTTCAGAAGTCAACGAAATCTCACGAGCGATTACATCAGGAAAAGTCTCTTTAGAATCAGCGAAGATGGCACTCGATATACTAGATAAAGCAAATCTTCAATACAAATTCTGGCTTAAAGTCTTATCTTCAGGTATCGTATCCTTGCTGTTTCTGTTTATGTTTGACGGCAGTCCGTCTGATGCAATACCTGCATTTATCAGCGGGCTCGCTGGATATTACATCTGTGAGCGCATAGGAGCATATTTTAAGATTCGTTTTTTTGCTGAGTTTGCAGGCTCAGTCGTGATTGCTCTAATCGCTATCGCATGTGTGCAGTATTTTTTTAGTGAATCGCTCGATAAAATCATCATAGCGGGTGTTATGCCTCTAGTACCAGGGGTTCCGATTACAAATGCAATTCGTGATATGATGGCAGGTCAGCTCATTGCCGGCATTACTAAAGGTGTGGAAGCGGCACTTACCGCTTTCGCAATTGGTGCAGGTGTTGGCGTAATCTTTATCATCTTCGGAGGTACAATATGATTATTTTTCAGGCCTTCATCAGTTTTTTCGCGACTTTGTTCTTTTCGATTATCTTTAATGCGCCAAGAAAATTACTTATTGCCTGTGGTTTTGTTGGCGCCATCGGCTGGATTGTCTACTATATTGCGAATTCAAACGGATTATCTGATGCTGTAAGCATTTTTCTTGGAAGCTTCGCCCTTAGTCTATGTGCACATATCCTTGCAAGAATCTACAAGCGTCCTGTCATCATCTTTAATGTATCAGGTATCATACCACTCGTCCCCGGGGGTGTCGCTTACGATGCAACAAAGAACCTGATTATCTCTGATTTTAGTGAAGCAATTATTAAAGGTAGTCAGGCGACATTATCTTCTGGGGCAATTGCATTTGGTCTATTGATTGCAGAAATGCTGTTTTTAACGACTATGAAAATGTATATGCATTTTCAACATAAGAATAAAAAAACTAGGAACATTTGACATTAGATAAATGTTCCTAGTTTTTTTCTTTCGGATTTCGTAGTTTATTCATGACACATATTCATTTTAAGTATAGAATAATAATAATGAAGACAGGAGGAATACAGATGAAAGAAAAATTAATTGATAGACTTACTTCTTATGTTGTTATCGATACGCAATCTGATGCTTCGAGCACAACAACACCATCAACAGATAAACAGTGGAATCTTCTTAATCAGCTTAAACAGGAGATAGAGCAATTAGGGCTTGAAACGGATATCGATGAATATGGTTACTTATTTGCAACATTACCATCAAATACTAATAAAGATGTTCCTGTTATTGGTCTGTTAGCTCATGTAGATACCGCTACAGATTTCACCGGAACAAACGTTAATCCACAGATTATTCAGTCATATGATGGGAATGATATCACTTTAAAGAGTGGTCTTAAGATTGAAACAGCAAAGTTTCCAGAACTCTCTCTTTACAAAGGACACACATTAATTACGACTGATGGCACTACATTGCTTGGTGCAGATAACAAAGCGGGTATCGCTGAAATTATGACAGCAATAGAATACTTGATTGCCCACCCTGAGATCAAACATGGCAAAATTCGTTTCGGCTTTACTCCAGACGAAGAAATCGGACGTGGACCACATAAATTTGATGTAGAGCGTTTTGCTTGTGATTTCGCATATACGATCGACGGAGGCCGTCGTGGAGAACTGCAATATGAAAGTTTTAATGCAGCAGGCGTCAATGTTACGTTTAACGGGGTAAATGTGCATCCAGGAAGCGCTAAAGATAAGATGGTTAATGCGCTCAACCTTGCAGTACGCTTCCAGTCTTCTTTACCGGCAAATGAAGTACCGGAACATACAGAAGGTTATGAAGGGTTCTTCCATTTGATGGAGTTGAACGGAAATGTTGAACGTGCACAACTTTCATATATTATAAGAGACCATTCTCGTGAGCAGTTTGAAGCACGTAAAGTAAAGATGCATGAAATCATAACATCAATACAGAACGAATATGGAGAACAAGCTGCGCATATCGAGATTAATGATCAGTATTACAATATGGGCGAGAAAATCACACCTCATCCACAGCTTATAGATATCCCCCTTGAAGTAATGAAATCATTAAACATCGAACCCATTGTCGAACCGATTCGCGGGGGTACTGATGGTAGCCAGTTATCATATATGGGTTTACCTACACCAAACTTATTTACAGGTGGAGAAAATTATCATGGCCCATATGAATATGTCTCTGTCGATGACATGGAACGTGCTGTTATGAATATCGTTGGTATATTACAGAAGTTTGAAGAGAAGGCTTAAGCATCCACATCTTCATCACTATAACAAGACCCGAATAATGCAGGCATAATTTATGTCTACACTATTCGGGTCTTATATTACTTACTTAATTTCATGATACTTTGAATCGCTTGCTGTAACTGTAATCCAATCTGTATATCTTCTGTATGCTCAGTAACTTCTGGATAGACATTTAATGGTACGACACTATCCTTTATATGCGGAGGAAGAAATTGTTTACCTGCAGAAAGATAGATATATTGCTTACTTTTGTCGATACGTTTGTTGATTTCACTGACAATCAATGAGCCTGATGTCTCTTCATTACTTCCTCCACCATAAATAATCATATCTGCTTCTTCTAATAACGTTTCAATATGCGTTCGTTCAAAGATGAGCTGTGCGGAAGTTCTGATATCTGCTTTAAAATATTGTTCAAAGATTGTTCTAAGTGCTCCACCATCGCCTCCATATGGAGAGCATGTATAATCTAAGCCGTGCTTTTTAAATTGCTGAAGCATATACCATATACTATTATCTACTCGTTGTTTAACGTCAAAAGCATGGTCCTGAACACTAATTTGACTTTTTTTTCCATAATTATGATATTCATGGTCAGAAATAATCTTGAAGTTCACATGTTTTAACCTTGAATCCATATCATCAAAATGCATGTAACGTACAAATTTAAGCAGCCCTTGATGCATCACATGTTCAATCAATCGCTGCTCTCGATCATAGAACTTAGCACCTAGTGCCTGTAGCATCCCAGCACCTGCATCGAATACGTTAACATTTCCTAATGAGATAATAAACGATGTTATTCCCATATCCACACCATTTATTATCATCTGGCCAAGTCCGTAACTTGAAGTTTCTTCAGGCACTTCGCTATTTAAGAACTGTCCCGCATCAATCAGCATTGTGTCATGAACAATGCGTGCAACTTGAATATCTTTTTCAACCAGATCACCATTATAAACTTGTCGTGAGAGTTTCGCTCCTTTTTCCCATGTAAGCAGGGCATCAATCATATTGTTATCGCTCTCAAATAATGGTACCATCACTACATTTGCATCTTCTATTTCTATCCCGTCATATACATACTGATTCGCATATTGAGAATATAACGTAAAGAAAGTATCCATCGCTATTAATATTTTCATTGTTTCCTCCAAAAATAAATAACTAATAGAAATTCTATTAGTTATCGATTGTTTTGATAAAGCATCGTACATTCTATTCTTCTGCTTTAGAAAGATTTGCTATTGTAATATTTCTATGACTGTCATGCCATTTCACAGCTTTATCTGAGAAATAAAAAGCTTGAGGGGATTCATGCTTTACTTTAGTTAAATCAGCAATATAATCTGAAAGTTCTCTAGCTTGCTGAACAATTAAGTAATAACCATTAATATCTCTTTCGTACATAAAGTTCTCAAACTGGTCATATGCACTTGCAGAGATTGGACAAGTATCAGAGTGTTTCAGGAAATATACATTCGTATGTTCATCTAATAATTTCTCGAACTGCTCGATTGTATTAATTTTAATCATCATCTTATTTTTTCCACCTATCTGTGCCTTCAAAGATAAAATATATCACGCTTCTAAATATTTAGCAATCTCATTAATATTTATTATACCCTTATCTTAATATAATACACATGATATAATGAAATAAATATCTTTATTGGAGGCTATCATGAATCAAAAATATCCATTAAAACGCTGGACTTTCGTAGATACCATTAATTTATGTCTGTTTATCTATGTAGTATTGTTTGTCATTGATTTCAAAAATCATAGTGGCCTTTCATTCATCATTATTGCTGCATTTATCGTCTGGGTGCTTACAGTAATTTCTAAAAATATCATCATATCGAAGAAACAAAAAGAACAACAATACTTAAAAAAATAAATGATACCATTATACGGTATCATTTATTTTTTTCTTCTAGCTTTCTTAAAGCTTCATAATATTCATCATCAATTGACTGAATATATTTTGTATTTTTCAGAATATCTTGAATCGGCATATTTTGTAACTTTGTTTCAATATTCATCGCAAGCTTACGTTCCCTATAATAGTTTATCAAGCTGTAATAAATTTCAATCGTTGCTTTACGCATCCCTAAAACGTGTTTAGAAGAGATCTGAGTCTGATTGAGCTTATCAACATTCGATTTTAGAAATGGGAGTAGCTTATTTTCAATATACTGCTGTTTTTGTTTGACAGTTGCATCAGTTGATAAATATTCAACTTTCTTTTTAAGCTGTTCACTATTATCATTAATAATGTCCGCTAATAATTCGTATTCCTTTGCATCTTTCCCCTTCGCTGAAACTTGATTTGCATATTGTTCACTTAAAGCCTTATTCTTTTCAAATACTTGCGTATATTGAAGTATCTTTTCATTAGATTGAATCGATTGATTAAATAACTTCATATAGTTTTCCAGATCCAGAATAAACTGTTTTTTCTTGATTAAATTTCTTTTATAAATGTTATGGACATCCTTTACTTCAGAGGTTTCAGGATTAATTGCCATTACTTTTTTTTCATAAACTTTCAGCTGAGGCTTTATCTTGTTATGTATTGACGCTTCAATTAACTTCAATTTCTTTTTCTTTTCTTCTGTCACTTCAGATCCAAGCAATTGATCAGCTTTATCTAATCCTAGTTTATCTAGTTCATGAACAAGCTTCTTTTCTTCTGATTGTACATCCTGCATTTCCGCTTTATAATTTTTAATATCAGACGTTACTTTATTCCCACACGCTGCAAGAATAATTGATATACTCATTATTAAATATATAAATATATTAATTTTATTCATATCGGCTCTCCTTAGATATCAATATTATACCTAAAAATGATTAGAATGAAAACATGATTTATTTTTTCAGACATGAAAGGAAGATTCAAAATGAAATTAAAACCTAATAACTTTATCAATCATTCACCTGATCACTATGCATCAGAGTACAAAATAATACAGCAAAGTCTATTGAACCTGCTCGATTCACCGGTGATTAAAACGTACCACATCGGATCTACTGCAATTAAAGGAGCAAATACTTCAGGAATTATCGATATTCTTGTAATTGTGAAGCGACTTCATGAAATAACGACATTAGATGAAAAACGTTTAAATTTATCAGGCTTCTATAGATTACATCATCCATATAAGAAAAAATGTGTCTTTTCTCAGTTTGACAGCCTTAAAACCCTTAATGAACAAGTTCGACTTCATATTGTTGAGAATGATAGTAAAAAACAAGTTCAGTATTTGGAAGGACAACGATATTTACTGAATCATATTGCGGAATATAATTATTTTAAACAGAAGATTGGTGCACATCTCAACTTGAAACAATATGAAGATGAAAAATCGTCTTGGTTTCTTCAATGTCTTTCTGTCTAATTATGCTATCCTTTGCTATAATGAGGAATGAATTCAATGAAAGGGCGAACATTTATGGAATTACACACTATAGTCGATCAACTGAAGAAATCTATTCAGTCAGAACATATAAAAATCAATGAACCATTAAAGAAATATACTTATACGAAAACTGGTGGCAATGCTGATATATATATCATGCCGACAAGTTATACAGAGGTTCAGGCGGCATTAAATATAGCTAGACAAAACGATATCCCAGTTACATTTTTAGGGAATGGTTCAAATATCATCATTCGCGATGGTGGTATTAGAGGTATCGTTATCAGTCTACTTAATCTTACCAAAATAAGAGTTCATGGACACAGTATAACAGCCAGCAGTGGTGCAGCGATTATCGATGTTAGCAGAATTGCAAGAGACCATCATTTAACTGGCCTTGAATTTGCGTGTGGTATTCCAGGCTCTGTTGGTGGTGCTGTATTTATGAATGCAGGAGCTTATGGTGGTGAAATTAAGGATGTGATCGATCATGCTTTAGTCATTAACCATGAGGGTGAAATCATCTCACTTGATAATCAGGCATTAGAACTTGACTACCGTACTAGTATTATCCAAAAAGAACATTTTGTCGTACTTGAAGCTAGTTTTAAGCTTGCTCCTGGGGATATTCAATCTATCCAGTCACAAATGGACATACTCACTGAACGCCGTGAATCAAAGCAGCCACTAGAATATCCATCTTGCGGGAGTGTGTTTAGACGTCCACCGGGCCACTTTGCCGGTAAACTGATTCAAGATGCACAATTACAAGGTCATACTATTGGTGGCGTGCAAGTCTCTGAAAAACATGCTGGCTTTATCGTAAATGTGAACGAAGGAACTGCGACTGATTATGAAAATATGATTGCGCATATTCAGGAAACTGTCTATAAAAATTCAGGCATAGCGCTAGAAACAGAAGTAAGAATTATCGGTGAACCCTTATAATAAAAATAGAAACTATTAGTCAAAAAGAGCTTGAGATATACGTTATGATATCTCAAGCCCTTTATTATTGAGCGCTTATTTCACTTCAAATTCTGTGTCATTATGAACATGAAAATCGGGTTGCTTTTCTGCATGTGCTGTAACTGTATATTTTCCACTCTCATTAAATATATGCTTTGTTTCATATTCTCCGATTTTACTTTCCTGCAAGTCCACCCACTCAGTCTTTCCAGAAGGTGCCTTCACTTCAAATCTTGCAACAGCTGCTTCTGTTAATGGTTTGCCTTCTGCATCCATTACATGCATCATTAATGTTGTTTCTTTATCTTTCTCTGCTTTAATGTCCATTATATGAATCATACCTGCATGATGATGATCTTGATGACTATGCTGTTGTGCAGCATCGCCAATCGTTATTTCTTTATTCGGCATTGTATGCTGGTTAAATGCTGTAACATGGCTGATAATGTTATATGTGCCATCTTCTTTAAAGTTATATGTAAACGTATAAACGCCATCTTTCGCTTCTTTCACTTTTTCTTTAACAGAATTTTTTGTATCGCCATCTTTAATCACTTCAAACATTACTTCATCAGCATCATTTACTTTTTCTTTCCCATGTTTCACGAGTGCTTTAATTTCTACTGTTTTCCCCTTTTCTACATGCTCAGGTACAGTTAGATCTACCGTTAACGGTTGTACTTTTTTATCAGATGTTGTTGCATGATTTTCATGCCCTTCATGGCCTTCTTTCTTTTCTTCTTTGCCACATGCTGCTAAAGCAACTGTGCATAGACCTATCATCAATAATTTTTTTGTGTTCATAATGTTCCTCCTCAATATTTATACGCTTACAATTATGTCTGTTTTACATATTTCTAGCAATGTCCAATTTGTGACAAATACTGTACTCAAAAAGAGCTTGCGACATTTGTCACAAGCTCGTCAAATATTAAGATTCAAATTGGAAGTCTTCGTCTGTTAATGCTTCTACGTTTAATGCGATAACATAACCGTCACCTTTAACGCTGAAGAAGTCATGGTTTTTCGTAGAAGTGTTTAAAGCATTTTCGATAATGGGATTGAATCCTTTTTCTTCGAAGTATGGTTCAAATCCTAAATTGGCTAATGCTTTATTACCGTTATACTGCACATAGTTGAGCACATCTTCAGTTAAACCTACGCGATCATATAACATCTTTGTATAACTTTCTTCATTTGCATATAATTCTTTTAGTAGGTCATACATTTCTTTATCTGCGCGAATTTTCTCATCTTCTGTCATTTCATTGCGTAAGCTTTGTGCATCCAATCCAGTAAACACACCGTGAATTGATTCATCAAGCAGAATCTTACGAATAATCTCTCCACTCGTCGTCATACGACCTTGACCAGCTAGGTATAGTGGATAATAAAAGCCACTATAGAATAAGAATGTTTCTAAAAATACACTTGCAACACGTGCCATATACTGATCATAGATTGTTGCTTCTTTGCCCCAAAGTTTATGGTATCTAGCAACAATCTTTTCTGATTTAAACTTTAGATGTGGTTCATTCACAACCCAGTTATCCAGTAAATCGTTCGTTTCAGCAGATGGTAATAACGTTGTAAAGATATGTGAATAACTTTTCGCATGGATTTGCTCCATCATCCCCATAAACGAATATACTGCTTTCTTTCTCAAATCTTGCGTATGTAGACCAATAAGCGGCATACCATCATCTGCCTGGTGCGTATCTAATCCAGTAAGTCCGGCAAGCGCATGATTAAATGTAAACTTCTCATCATCAGTTAACTCTTTCCAGCTTGCGATGTCTTTTGATACTTTAAATTCAGATTCTACCCACATCTGTGAGATATTCTGTCTCCAGAACATGTTCGTCATATCTTCTTGTGTATTCCAGTTTACAGCTATCATAATTTCAGTCCTTTTTATTGTTATACATATTTTAAAGGCTGATTGCTCAGCCTTTAATCTTGTTTAAATTGCACAGCTAGTACATTCTTCTACACTTAATAATTTATTTCTTGTGTAGTAAAGCGACTTTAATCCTTTATGATGCGCATAAACATAAAGTCTTGCAAGCTCTCTCGTAGATATGTCACTATTTACAAATAAGATTGTACTAATACCCTGATCTACATGTTCCTGAATCGTTGCAATTAAATCAATCAACTTCATTTGATCCGTATTGAATGCTGATTTGTAGAACCACATCGTCTCAGGTGATAAAAATGGCATCGGATAGAATGTTTCAGCATTACCATATGTTCTACGCTCAATCTGGTCAACAATCGGCATTACAGAACTCGTTGCATTTTGTACATAAGAAATGCTTTGTGTCGGCGCAATCGCTAAACGATACGCATGGAATAGACCATTCTTCATTACTTTATCCTTTAAGTCTGCCCAATCTTCCGGAGATGGCATGTCGATACCCTCAAATAATGCAGTCACTTTGTCAGATTTCGGGCGAAAATCTGTTGCAACGTATTTATCAAAGTACTTACCAGATGCATAATCTGATTTTTCAAAGTCAGCAAACGTTTCGTTACGTTCCATTGCGATTTCCATAGAACGTTGTAAAGAATAGAAGTTCAGCATCATAAAGAACGTCGCAGCAAATTCTTTCGCTTCCTCTGATTCATAACCGATTTGGTTTTTAGCTAAATAGCCATGCAGGTTCATGACCCCTAAACCAACCGAATGTAACTCACGGTTCGCTTTCGCGACACCTGGTGCATTTTTAATATCCGCTTCATCGCTTACAGTTGTAAGTGCATCCATACCAGTATGTACTGAATCTTTAAATTTCTTAGATTCCATTACATTCACAATATTCAATGATCCTAAGTTACATGAAATATCTCGTTTGATTTCATCTTCAGTGCCATAATCATTAATAATAGATGTTTCTTGTAACTGGAAGATCTCTGTACATAAATTGCTCATCTTAATCTGACCGATATTCGAATTTGCATGCACTTTGTTCGCATTATCCTTAAACATTAAGTATGGATAACCCGACTGAAGTTGCGTTTGAGCAATCAAGTTTAACATTTCACGCGCATCTTTAGATTTCTTCATAATATTTGGGTTTGCTACAAGTTCGTCATACATTTCATCAATGTTTAGATCGTCTAGCGTTAAACCATATTCACGCTCAACTGTATGTGGTGCAAACATAAAGAAATCTTTGCCCTCTTTCGCTAAATCAAAGAATTTACTTGGTACGATAAGTCCAGTAGAAATCGTCGATAAACGTAAGTCCTCATCAGCATTTACTTTTTTCGTATCTAAGAACTCAAGCACATCATAATGGAAGATGTTTAAGTATACAGCACCTGCACCTGGACGTTGTCCTAGCTGGTCTGCATAACTAAATCCACCTTCGAGCGCTTTAGCTACAGGTAACACACCTTTAGCCACACCTTTAATGCCTTTGATCGCTTCTCCTCTTGCACGTAACTTTGACAAGTTGATTGCAACACCGCCACCAATTTTAGATAATTGTTTCGCAGTTGAGTCGATATAGTTGATGGAATTTAAACTATCATCTACTTCTAGCAAGAAACAAGATACAAGCTCACCGCGTCTTGCACGACCAGCATTTAAAAATGTAGGTGTCGCTGGTTGATAACGTTGCTCAATCATCGCAGAGATTAATTGTTTCGCCTTATTTACATCACCTTTAGCTAAATATAGGCTTACGATGATAACATGCTCTTTATAATCTTCTAGATATTGCTGTTTATCATTTGTTTTCAATGCGTAATCTTTAAAGAATTTACTTGCTGACATATAACTGGCAAAGTTGAATTCAATGTCATGTGCATACTTGATAATATCATTCAAATCTGTTTCGTTATACTCATTAAATAAATCATAATAAAAATCTTGTTCAACGAGGTACTTAAGACGTGCAATCGGTGTGTCAAATGTTATCGTTTTATCTTTTATTTCTTCTAAGTAAACTTTAAGTGCTTCTTGATCTTTATCAATATCAAAGAAGCCATCTTCTCGACGTTTCGTAACCTGGTTATTAAGTTCAATATGATTGTACTGTTTCTCTTGTATGATATTCACTGATTTCTTCCACCTTTATATTAAATTCTTTCACATCATTATCATTACCGTGTAGTTCAAACTTCATTAATAATGGTACATGATACGTACTACTTATCAAGTCTCCTGCACGTGCATAATTCTGACCCCAGTTTCTGTTACCACTGGCTGCTACAGCTAATAAATTTGCACTGTGACGGTCCAGAAACTGTCTAACTGGATCCGGTATCTCGCCAAACCCTATTGTTCCTGTTACAATGATATACGGTTCATTTATACCTTCCGCCTGATCCAGAGTTAATGTATTTGTATACTTTGTTTTCTGTATAAAACGTTTCACATTTCCAGTGAGCGAATAATAGACGATGAGCATAATATCACTCCTCTCATTTAAAAAGCAGTTGCGAACAATAATATTAGAATCACATGTATAACTACCCAAAAAATTATGTATTATGTGCTTGACTTTTAGCAATTCGCAAGTATTGTGTTCGTATCAATACCGAACACAATATATAGTGGTATATTTCTAGACAACCACAAGATATACGAATAATTATAGCATTTATAAAGGGGTTTTCAACGTTTAAACCTTGTAATTTTTTTTATTTTTAGGGTTGACTTTTGAAGAAAACGAGCAACCCTTTGCTATTACTCACTTTGATAAACGTAAGAAATTTTGTACTTGAATTATTGAAAATATATTCATATTACTGACAGAGGAGGACACATATGAATGATAAAATAAAAGGAATTTTATGGTTAGTTGCCGCTTCCGTTGGCTTCAGTTTGATGGGTGCCTTCGTAAAGCTCTCTGGAGACTTACCTGTCATACAAAAATCACTATTTCGTAATATTATCGGGATGATTCTTCCGCTCTATTTCGTATATAAATATAAAGCGCCTCTTTTTGGTCGTAGAGAGAACCAGTTAACGCTTATTTTAAGAAGTACCTTTGGGATGATTGGCGTACTTCTTAACTATTATGCAATCGATCGCATGGTGTTAAGTGATGCAGATATGCTGAATAAGCTCAGTCCATTCTTCACTATTTTATTCTGTGCATGGTTTTTACAGGAATATATTAAAAAGTATCAATTCATCAGTATGATAATTGCATTTATCGGTGCTCTATTTATCATTAAACCGAATTTCAGTTCAGATATGTATATTGCCATAATAGGTGTCCTTGGTGCAATGTTTGCAGGGCTTGCCTATACTACATTACGTGTACTTGGTTCAAAAGAGAAGTTCTATACGACTGTCTTTTACTTTTCTTTCGTATCGACATTTGTGCTTATCCCACTCACATTGCTGACATATCAGCCCATGACAAATGCGCAGATCATCTACCTGATCTTATCCGGTGTATTTGCTACGCTTGGGCAATTCGGATTAACAATCGCATATAGCTATGCACCAGCGAAAGATATTTCGATATTCTTTTATACGACTGTATTATTCAGCGCAATTATAGGATTTATATTATTTAATGAAACACCAGACTTACTTAGTTATCTCGGATATATTATAATATTCTTTGCGAGTTACTATATGTTCGTCAAAGCAAAAGTAAAACAGATTCAATAGGAGGCTATTATGTCAGGAAGACAAAAGGAAGAATTACAGGATATTACGTTACTTGGTAATCAGAACAATAAATATTTATATGAATATGACAAGACAATACTAGAGTCATTTGATAACAAACATCAAGGTCGTGACTATTTTGTTAAGTTTAACTGCCCGGAGTTCACAAGCTTATGTCCGATTACAGGACAACCCGATTTCGCTGCAATTTATATCAGCTATATTCCGAATATCAAGATGGTTGAATCAAAGTCATTAAAACTATACTTATTCAGTTTCAGAAACCACGGAGATTTTCATGAAGACTGTATGAATATTATTATGAATGATTTAATTGAACTTATAGATCCACACTATATTGAAGTATGGGGTAAGTTCACACCGCGTGGTGGTATTTCAATTGATCCATATACGAACTACGGACGTCCAGGAACAAAATATGAAGAAATGGCATCTTATCGTCTGATGAATCATGATTTATACCCTGAAACGATTACAAATAGATAGCACAGTATAACGAAGCTGAGAGAGTTCAAAATCTCTGCTTCGTTATTTTTATTATTTATATTCTTTTTATAATTATTTCAAAATTCGAATTGTCTAAATATTCTTTTAGGTGTACAATATTATCTTGTTATAGTATTTAAATTTGAAGGGGGAAATTAAATGTCTCAACATACAAGGGAAGAAATTGTAAATAGTATGCCGAGAACTGGATTCTTTGGACATCCTAAGGGCCTGTTTACACTTATGATAACTGAGTTCTGGGAACGTTTCAGTTATTATGGAATGAAAGCAATATTAGTTTATTACTTATATTATTCTGTTAAAGATGGCGGGTTCGGATTACCCGATGCACTTGCATTACAAATCGTATCCATATATGGCGCGATGATCTATATGAGTGGCGTTGTAGGCGCATGGCTTGCTGACCGAATTATCGGAACACGAAAAGCCATATTATACGGTGCGATTCTCATCATGATCGGTCATATATTACTATCTCTACCGAATAACTTCACCTTATTACTTGTAGCACTATTGTTTATCATTTTAGGTACAGGATTGCTTAAACCAAATATTTCTTCAAACGTCGGAGAAATTTATGAGAAGAACGATCCGAAAGTAGATGCAGCATTCACGCTATTTGTAATGTCTATTAATTTAGGGGCATTTATTTCACCATTAATTGTCGGCTGGTTACAGAAAAATGCCGGATTCCATTACGGATTTGCGGTTGCAGCTGTCGGGATGTTCTTTGGACTAATTATTTATGTGCTACGTGCTAAACCTACTTTAGGACTATCAGGATTGGATATCCCAAACCCGATAACACCTGAAGATAAAAAGAAAACAATTACATATGTAACAGTAATTGTTATTGCCTTTGTAATTTATTTCTTATTTGCACAACTTACTGGCAACTTAAACTTACAAACGTTTATGTCACTCGTAACAGCATTAGGTATTGGTCTGCCAGCTGTTTACTTTATTATGATGTTCGTATCGAAAAAGACGACATCCGAAGAGAAATCACGTGTAGCAGCATATATTCCGCTATTCTTAGCATCTGTTGTATTCTGGTCGATTCAGGAGCAAGGTTCAACAATCCTTGCTGCATTTGCCGATAAAAATACACAGCTAGATTTAGCTAAAGTGACAAATGGTGCCATTAACTTTGTAATTCCACCAGCCTGGTTCCAGTCACTAAACCCATTATTTATAGTGACACTTGCACCACTATTTGCGTGGTTATGGGTAAAACTCGGACGATTTAATCCACCAACAGTAGTGAAGTTCAGTATCGCATTATTTTTAGCAGGTTTCAGTTATGTCGTAATGGTTTATCCATTAACACATAACGGCGACACTTTAATGAATCCAGCCTGGTTAGTATTAAGCTACTTGCTAGTAACAATGGCTGAGCTTTGCTTATCACCTACTGGCTTATCAGTAACAACAAAACTTGCGCCTAGCGCATTTACATCTCAGATGATGAGTATATGGTTCTTAGCAAATACAGTTGCGCAGTTGTTTAATGGTCAAGTACTCGTTAAATATTACGATACTGTTAATAACGCAACTTACTTCGGTAACATCGGAATGGTTACAATCGGATTAGGAATCGTACTCCTTATTGTAAGTCCTTTTATGAAACGCTTCATGAAAGGAATCCACTAGTAATTTTATAAATTTAAACACCCTTAAAGTATACTGAATGCTTTGAGGGTGTTTTTGATTTGCAAAATATCGTGAAATTATTATATGAAGATTACATATTATGATTAATATATTATATTAGAAATTAGAACATAACACTTTAACTCTTCAAATAAAACTAGTTTATCAACTTTTCGAAAATTTCGTCTTTTAAAAAAGTTATTGAATGATATTAACGTCGATTGTAAAATTATATTCTGAAATAACAATAATTTTCAGAATATTTTTATTACGGAAGGTGAAATTATGGAAACAACGAGATACTCCCGTGAAGAAATGGTAGAAAGTGTACCACAGACTGGTTTCTTCGGACATCCTAGAGGATTAGGTATTCTATTCTTCGTAGAGTTTTGGGAACGCTTCAGTTATTATGGGATGCGCGCAATCTTAATTTATTACATGTATGATACTGTTGCTAACGGCGGACTTGGTATGGATAAGACAACTGCGGCAAGTATTGGGTCGATGTATGGATCATTGATCTTTATGACCGGAATTTTAGGTGGCTGGATCGCCGACAGATTGCTTGGTTCCCGAAAAGCTCTGCTCTACGGGGCAACATTAATTATGCTTGGACATATTGCAATGAGCTTACCGTTTGGGGTGCCCACATTTCTAGCATCTATGTTTTTAATTATTGTAGGATCCGGATTGATGAAACCCAATATTTCTAATGTCGTCGGCGGACTGTATCATAAAAATGATAGCCGTATGGATGGCGGTTTTGTGATTTTTTATATGTCTGTTAATATGGGGGCCTTTCTTTCCCCATTAATTGTTGGTGCACTTCAAAAACAATATAACTATCATATCGGATTTCTAGCAGCAGCCCTCGGTATGGCACTTGCATTAATCGTATACGTCATCTTCAATCGTAAATCGCTCGGTTTAGTTGGGAATGAACCTACAAACCTATTACAAGGGGAAGAGAAGAAGCGTTACTCTAGAAACATTGTTATCGTAGCAATTGCACTTATTAGTATTATTGTAGTTACTTTAATGATGGGAATCCTTACATTTAATACATTCTCATTCGTCGTAACGATTCTCGGCATTGTACTTCCTATCGTCTACTGGTTCACTATGTATCGAAGCGAGGATGTGACAACAACTGAACGTTCAAGATTACTTGCATATATTCCTTTGTTCTTAGCGAGTGTAATGTTCTGGGTCATTCAGGAGCAAGGCGCAAATACTCTGGCATTATTTGCAGCTGAGAGAACCCAGCTGAACTTGAAACCTTTATTTGGTATTGATTATACGTTGCCGGCTGCATACTTCCAATCATTAAATCCATTATTTATCGTAATATTGGCACCTGTCATTTCTACATTATGGATTAAATTAGGTAAGCGTAATCCAACGACACCATTTAAATTTACTTTAGGGATTCTATTTGCAGGATTGAGTTTCTTAGTGATGATTCTTCCATTAACACAAAACGAGACACATCTTATCAATCCATTATGGCTAGTACTATCTTTCTTACTATGTGTTATCGGGGAATTATGTTTATCACCGACAGGTTCTTCCGTATCTGTTAAATTGGCACCTGTCGCATTTAATTCACAGATGCTAAGCTTATGGTTCTTATCGAATGCTACAGCTCAGGGATTAAATGCACAGTTCGTAAAACTTATAGAACCACTTGGTTATACGAAATACTTTATTTTTATTGGTACCATTGCCATGATACTATTTGTCATCATACTATTAATGAATAGATGGATTTCAAAGAAAATGGATGGTATTCACTAGACACAGCGCCTATGCGCTGTGTTTTTAATTTGGGCAAATGAGGTATATAATATAACATAACAAATAACAATAAGAAGGTGTCAATGTGCATAAATTTGATAACGGCATATTATTTTATCACGATAAAGCAGGACAAGGTGATGTACACGAAATCGTCGGAGAGGTTACAAAGCATCTATCACAGATGATTACCCATCTAACAATCTACAGAAGTTTAGAACAAGGTGAAATCTATGAACTACTTACACGGTCTTCACAACCATATGATATATTCCTTATTCTTGGTGGAGATGGTACTGTACATGAACTGATTAATGGTATGATTGATGGTGGCTACCATAAACTAATAGGAATCCTCCCAGGTGGCACATTTAATGACTTCACAAAAACGTTAAATCTAAACCCGGATCCTGTACGTGCTGCTACTCAGCTACTCGAGTCAGAAATTACATATTATGATGTGCTAAAGACTAATGAACGCTATGCACTTAACTTTGCAGGAATGGGGCTTATGGTTGATAACTCTGAAGGGGTCAATCCACAAGTCAAGAGTAAAATTGGCAAGTTCAGCTACTTCCTCTCTATGATTAAAAATGTTTCTAACCCTACTTTCTTCGATTATGAAATTGAAGTTGATGGCAATAAATCATACGGCACCTCTTCTATGATCGTTATCGCAAACGGTCAGTTTGTCGGCGGAAATCGCATACCACTATCTGAACTTTCACCAAGTGATGGCACTCTCAATGTATTCATCTTTAAAGACAGCGGCCTTAAAATATTTACAGACATGATTGGCGAGAAATCAGAAGTCAACTGGAATGAAATCAGTCAGAATATTGAACATATCTCTGGAGAACATGTTTATCTGAAAACAAAGGAAGAATTGTCAGTAGATGTAGACGGAGAAATCGATCTTGTAACCCCACTTGACGTAAGAATTGTTCCAAATAAACTCAAGATCTTAACTGCCCCGGTGAATAAGTTATTTTGATAGATACTATCATTACAACGACAACACCCAAACCATATAGATATGGTTTGGGTGTTGTCGTTGTATATAAAGCTTAGTATCTATTTATCCAAGAAATAACGTTCAACATCATTCCATGAGCTTACTCGGTCAAATTCAGAAATACTTTGGTTATGTACAGCATCGAAGATAATACCTTTACCTTTAAATGCACGCAGCTGTCTCGGATTATCATCTATCAGATAATCTGTTCTAACAATGCCTTTATTACCGCAGAAGATAAAATGCTGTGGATCTAAAAATGGAAAATGTTCTCTCAGCCATTCATATTTTGCATCGAATGATGTCGGTACATCCATCGCAGCTGTAGCAATATAAACATCATAATGATGGGTGAGTCGCTCTACGACGCGTATTGCATCAGGAAATACTTCTAAATCTCTAAAGAAACCTCGATCTAGTAATAGCTTGTCTAACTTATCCACGTGTTCCGGGTACTCTGTGCGAAGTTTCCTTTCGTACAAATCTTCTTTCGTTAATGACATACCTGCACTTTCATTAAACTGAAAGATAACTTTCTTCAATGTATCTGCAAGTACTTCATCCATATCAATTGCAATTGACTGTCTCATCATAATCATCCTTTATCCTATATTACTATTATTATAAGCAATATAGATTGCTAATTGTAGTAATTTGATTAACTGAAGAATGAATTGAGTACTTTATGAACTTTTTCATTATCGTCACGCGTTCCAATTGATATTCTTACCCCGTTAGGCATCGGTCTAGCAATTACTCCACCCTTAATCAATGCTTCGAATAACGCTTCAGGCTGATTCGTCTTAACAAATATAAAGTTTGTTACGCTATCTATAAGGTGTTCTTTGTAATCCGCTTCAAAGAATTTATTGCGCTCTTTGTCATTATGAGCAACATAATCCTTTAAATATTGCTGGTCTTTTAATGCAGCAATTGCTCCGACTAGCGAAAGTGCTGTCACGTTAAACGGCAGCTTTACTTTATTGAATACATCAATATAAGCTTTAGATGTTATGGCATAGCCTACACGTAGTCCTGCTAATCCATAGGCTTTAGAGAATGTTCTGAGCACAATCAGATTCGGGAAGCGTTTAAGTAACGCTACGCCATCTGGATAATCCTCACGCAGAACAAATTCAAAATATGCTTCATCCAGTACGACCATTACATCTTCATGTACACTTTCTAAAAATCCAGTTAATTCTGTTTCAGTAACATAAGTACCTGTTGGATTATTTGGGTTACAGATCCAGATGATACTTGTCTCATCATTCATCTTATCTTTAAAACTTTCCAGGTCAAACTTCCCTTCTTTCAACGGTACAGTGACCACTTCATTATCTTCAATCAGTGCATGTGTCGTATACTGAATAAAAGTACCTTCACTTGTCAATATATGCCCTTTAGGATTCAGACGTGCACGCGAAATCATCATTATAATTTCATCTAGTCCAGCTCCTACAAGAATTTGTTCACTATCTACCTGGTAGAATTCTAAGAGCGATGCCTTCAGCTGTATGGCTTCTGGATCAGGATAATAGTTGAGCGCATCTTGTGAACGAATGGCTTCATACACTTGTGGTGATGGACCAATCGGATTTTCATTCGATGCCAGTCGACTGAATTCTCCTTCAACATTAAACTTGCGTTTTAATGCTTCCTCTGATAATCCCGCCTTGTAGACGCCTAGACTTTCTAGTTGTGGTTTCATATTAGACCCTCCAGTTCGTTTTATATTATGATAGAGAAAATAAAAAAAGATAGCAAATTTTTGCTATCTTTTTAACAAATTAATTTATTTTATAATCTTCTCTTTTATTAAGTATGCCTTTGCGACACTTTCTGGTGTCTTATTGTTATATGCAACGTCATAGTTCATCTTTTGCATCTCTTCATCTGTAATCTTATCCGAAAGCGCATTTAATGCATCGACAACTTCTGGATATTTCTCGATTGTACTCTGTTTCAATAAAGGTGCACCCTGATACGGTGGGAATAAATGTTTGTCATCCTTTAGCACGACCATATCATATTTCTTAAGTTCAGCATCAGTTGAATAGGCATCCATCAGATCTATCTTATTCTGATCAATTGCCTGATAACGAATCTTCGGTTCCATCGTCTTCACGTTGTTAAACTTGATATTATATTTCTTCTGGATTCCTTTATATCCGTCATTTCTATCATTAAATTCTAAGGTAAACCCTACCCTAACATCATCTTTTACCTTTTCAAGGTCAGATATCGTCTTTAAGTTATGTTCTTCAGCATAACTTTTCTTTACTGCTAGTGCATATGTGTTGTTGTATTTCATGGGTTGTAGTAAAGCCATATTATATTTTTTCTTCAGACTTTCATTCGCTTGTTGATAAACTTCACTTTCTATTGTAGCTTTAGGATCTTCTTTAACGATTTCTCCAAGCACCGTTCCTGTAAACTCCAGGTAACCATCAATGTTATCTGATTTCAAAGCATTGAATAAAAATGTCGTCTTACCCATACCTGGTGACACTTCAACTGAGACATCTGTCTTCTCTTCAATGACGTATTTGTACATATTTGTAATAATTTCTGGTTCTGTTCCAAGTTTACCTGCAAATTTCAGTTTCTCTTCTTTACCAAACAATAGGGGTCCCACCGCTACAAGCAAGAATATAAGCAGCATCGTACCGAGAACATAGGTAAGCTTTCTATAGCTGAGCTGCTCCATGCGTTTTAATAGAAAATCAAATAGTAACGCAAGGAGTGCTGCGGGAATTGCTCCTAACAGAAGAATACTTGTATTATTACGGTCTATACCAAGAAGAATCAAATCTCCTAAACCACCCGCACCTATAAATGCCGCCAGTGTCGCAGTACCGATAATCAGGACCATCGCTGTTCTGATACCAGCCATAATAACCGGCATCGCTAAAGGAATTTCAACCTTTGTCAGCTGACGGAATGTATTCATACCGATTCCGCTCGCTGCCTCTTTCAGTGAAGGATCTACTTCTTTGATACCTGTATATGTATTGCGCAGAATCGGCAGTAAAGCATAAATGACGAGTGCTATAATTGCCGGTACTCGACCAATACCGAATAATGGAATCATCAACCCGAGCAATGCAAGAGATGGAATTGTCTGCAATACCGCTGTCACATTAATAATGGGCTCAGCAACCTTCGTATGACGCGTTAAATAGATTCCAATGGGTATTGCGATTAAGGTAGCTATTAATAACGCAATAAATGAAATCTGAATATGTTCGAACAAAGCCTGCAATAATTCATACCTACGTTCATTAAACGTCTGCCATAGCGTGTTCATTACATCGCCTCCTTACTCAGTTGACGTAATACGTCATTGCGTGATATAACACCGATTCTTCTTGTATCTTCCATTACAGCAATATATTCATGCTCAGTGAGTAAGGCATAAACATCATTCAATGTAGTATCTGGTGTTACTTGTGCTGAAGTAGCCGCCTCGATTGGCCTCATTATATTTCTAGCATATTGCTTGACCTGCACAGCATTACCCATAAATGTCTTAACAAATTCATTATTCGGGGCATTAATGAATGATTCAGGTGTTCCTATCTGTTCTATCTTTCCATTATTCATCAGGCAGATTCTATCACCAAGCTTCAAAGCTTCAGATATATCATGTGTAACAAAGATTATCGTCTTCTTAATTTCTGATTGCAGATGAATCAGGTCATCTTGCAGCTTTTCGCGTGAGATAGGATCCAGCGCACTAAATGGTTCATCCATCAATATTACTGGAGGATCCGCCATTAAAGCACGCACAACACCGACACGTTGTTTCTGACCACCGGATAATTCGTCAGGATAACGATGTAAATACGCTTCGCTTTCAAGTCCTACCATATTCAATAAATGCACCGCATCTTTATCGATGCGTTCTTGTGACCATTTCTTCATAAAAGGCACTTGACTAATATTCTCTTTAATTGTCATATGAGGGAATAGTGCAATTTGTTGCAGTACATAGCCGATATCCCAGCGCATCTCATCAAGTTTGTAGTCACTGATAGGTCGATCTTTAAAGTAAATGTAACCTTCTGACAATGGAATCAATCTGTTAATCATCTTTAAGGTCGTTGTCTTTCCGCTACCTGAAGGTCCGATGATAACAAAAAATTCTCCTTCTTCAATTTCAAAATTGATATCATCCACAACCTTATTTTCACCATAACGTTTTGATACATGTTTAAATTTTATCATGTTGCACCTCTTATAGAATTTAATGTAATACATATAACCTAAACGCCAGAGGTTAAACAACTAATTAGCTTACATAATCTTGAATCACTTCAATAAACTTAGGACAATAATGCTTTAGTTTATAGGACCCAACCCCTTCGATTAGTATCATATCTTCTTTAGATATAGGTTTTTTATCAGCAAAAAGCTCGAGTGTATGATCAGAAAATATCGTAAACGGTGGTACATCCAGCCGCTCACTTAACTCTTTACGTGCTGTCTTAAGTGCCCTTAGTAACGTATCATCTACAGCGTCTATCGTTGTAATCTTGACTTTCTCATTGTATTGATTTGGTTTATAATATGTCATCACCTGTTTCTCATTAAATAAGATAGCTTTTGCTGAATCATCACAATATAGATGGTGATCATGAATTCTTATATAGCCATTAAAGATTAACGTATCGATAAATGATTGAACAGCGCTTGCTTCATAGTTTTTTAATAAACCATAAGTAGAGAGCTTGTGCAGTGATTCGTTGTGAATCTGATTATCACTTTCTCCGTGCAGTACTTTAGAAAGCAGAAGTTTGGTTACAGGAATCTTTATACGGATGAGACAACTTAATATTTGTTTCGCTTCTGTTGTCATATTATAATTCTCATCCTGTCTCAGACAGCTGGAGCACTGACCACAATTTTTCAGTGGCTCATTAGGATTAAAGTAATTAATGATGGTTGACTGCAGGCAGCGCTTCGTCTTCGTATATTGAATCATTTTACTCAGTTTGTCTTTCTTTAATTCCTGTACTGCCTCCGGTGCTGTCTCAATAAAGAAATACTGCAGCTTAATATCCGCTTCTGAATACATTAAAATACACTCACTCTTCAATCCATCACGGCCTGCACGACCGGCCTCCTGATAATAGCTCTCTAAGTCCTGCGGCATATTATAATGAATGACATATCTGACATTGGATTTATCAATCCCCATTCCAAATGCATTCGTTGCAATCATTACCGGAATATCATCTCGAACGAAGGCACTTTGATTACGTTCTTTTTCTTCCTTTTTAAGTCCGGCATGATAAAGTGTATGACGAATCTGATTCACTTCAAACACTTCACTTAACAACTCTACTTGCTTTCTTGTGCTGGCGTAGATAATTCCTGATGCATCACTATGACTCTTTATATAGTCAATTACCATCTTTTGTTTTTGATACGTTGGGTCTACGATGAACTTCAAGTTTTCTCTTTTTGTACTTGTTTCGACAACATGTTCTAGTTGAATATGCAGTAAGCTGCATATATCCTCCTTAACATCTACGGTAGCCGTCGCTGTTAATGCCATAAGCGTAAAATGATGAGGTAACGTCATCACCTTTTGTACGACGTCACGGTAGCTTGGTCTAAAGTCATGTCCCCATTTTGATATGCAGTGTGCCTCATCGAAGGCAACAAGTCGAATATCCAGGGAGTATAACAGCTGCTGAAAAGAATGATTATCAAATCGTTCAGGCGCAACATACAGAAATTGACACTCACCTGAAATTAATTGCGCTTCAACTGCACGCACTTCTTGTTTCGTTAATGAAGAATTGATATAGCTAGCTTTAATACCACTCGCATTGAGTGCATCCACCTGGTCTTTCATCAATGAGATGAGCGGGCTTATGACGAGCGTCAATCCTCCTTTGTAGATACCTGGAACTTGATAGCATATAGATTTCCCGCCACCTGTCGGAAGAATGCCCAGTGTCGGAATATTATTTATCGCATAATCTATTAATTGTTGCTGCCCAGGCCTAAAGCTGGAATAACCAAAATATTCTTGTAATATGTGTTTCATAACCTACTCCATTCGCGCAGAAAGTTCATCCCATTCTTCAAAGTATGTTTCATATAGTATTTCTTTCTCCTGACGTTCAGTCGTCAATTGATTGAGTTTATCATAATTCGTCGTTTCTTGTGCAATTGCACTATCGATATCTGCAATGTCCTGTTCTAACGATTCAATCGCATCTGTCAAAAATTCAAAGCGGCGTTTGTCTTTATAGGATACACGTTTTGTTCCCTTTTCTTGATTTTTATGTTTCTCACTTTTCTCTGGTATCTGTATGGTAATACTTTTCTCTATCTGTGATTTGAAGTCCAGGTAATCTTCAAAATCCCCTAGTATTTTATGAACTGTATTTTCATGTATATACCAGTAGGAAGTCACTGCTTTATTCAGAAAATATCTGTCATGGCTGACCGTGATGACAGCGCCTCTAAATGACTCAAGATACTGTTCTAAGACGGTCAGTGTCTCTGTATCGAGATCATTTGTCGGTTCATCCAGCAATAATACGTTAGGTCCTTGAATCAATATACTTAGTAAATAGAGGCGCTTACGTTCTCCACCACTCAGTTTACTAATATAAGTACCGTGAACAGCGGACGGAAATAAGAAGCGTTCCAGTAATTGCGTAACGGAAATCTTTTCACCTGTAGCAGTGAAACCTATTTCAGCTTTCTCTCTTAAAAAGTCGATCATACGCATATCTTTTTCCAGTTCCATCTCTACTTGTCGGTAATATCCGACTCTCACTGTCTGGCCTACTTTAATCGTCCCCGTTTCCGGTGTAAGTTCTCCAGAAAGCAGATTCAATAGCGTGGACTTTCCAGTGCCGTTCTGACCAACAATACCGATACGATCTGTCGTCTGTACAATATCACTGAAGCTTTCAAATAGTACTTTATCATCAAAGTGCATACCAACAGATTCTAGTTCAAATACTTGCTTACCAAGACGCTTATTTTGAAGATTGATCTCTATCGTTTCCGATTTCTTCTGCGCTTTCACTTTATTCTCTATATCACTGAAACGGTCAATTCTCGCCTGCTGTTTCGTTGTTCTTGCTTTCGCACCTTTACGCATCCAGGCGAGTTCTTGTTTATACAATTGCCTTTCCTTCTGTTCCTGATTGGCAAGGATAAGTTCATCTTCAGCTTTTTGAACGATGTAATCTTCGTAGTTGCCACGATACTGATAGAGCTTACCATTTCTTAATTCAACAATACGGTTCGTAATCTCATTCAGGAAGTAACGGTCATGTGTCACAACAAGAACAGCTTTGTTATAGTTTTTTATGAACTGAATGAGCCAGTATATAGATTCAAAATCAAGGTGGTTGGTCGGTTCGTCAAGTAACAGCAAGTCTGGTGCCTTAAGTAAAGATTTTGCAAGTGCAACACGCTTCTTCTGGCCACCGCTAAGTGTAGTAACCGGTGCCTCAAGATTCAATATTCCGAGTTTCGTAAGAATTGCTTCTGCAGAGCTGCGATATGTAAATCCATCCATCTGTTCAATCTGTGTCTGAACTTCACTAAGTTCATGTGCTAATGTGTCATTATAATCTGATTCCATCTGTTTTAATATGTGATTATATTTCTTAAACAACTGCATCACTGGATGCGCACGGTCCAGCACATTATCGGTAATTGAAAGTGATTCATCTAGTACAGGCGATTGCGCTGCATACTCGATTGTAAACCCATTAGGATGCGTCACTGTTCCATTATGTTCCTCTATTTCAGCAATACATTTTAACAGTGCACTTTTGCCTGTTCCATTGATACCGACAAGTGCAATCTTATCGCCGGTTGAAATGCTTAAGCTAAGGTTTTTGAATACCGTTTTTACACCGTACTGCTTTGTCAAATTTTCTATTTTATATGCTTCCATAATATAAACTCCCACTTATTTTCTTTATTTCATATATGAAACAATATCTCATTAAATATGTTTATGATATAGTTATGTATTATAAATATCAATATAATATTATACAGTTTTTTTATAAGGAGGTACATATGTTCGAATGGTTTAGTGAGTTATCACCAATGATACAGGCTGGAATAGCCGGAATCTTTACGTGGCTGATGACAGGACTTGGTGCGTCTATCGTATTTTTCTTCAAGACTGTAAATAATAAGGTGCTGAATACGATGCAAGGCTTCGCTGCGGGCGTTATGATAGCGGCATCCTTCTGGTCACTGTTATCACCAGCAATCAGCTTTAGCGAAGACAATGGTGTAATCCCATGGTTACCAGCTGCGATTGGATTTTTGTTAGGCGGTCTATTTATCCGCCTTCTCGATGTCGTTATTCCACATATCCATCCAAATGCCTCTAGTCCTGGACACGTTAATGAAGGGCCGTCAACAAATCTTAAGAAATCCACATTGCTTTTCTTAGCGATTACGATGCATAATATTCCTGAAGGATTAGCGTTAGGTGTCGCATTTGGTGGTGTTGTAAGCGGAAATAGCGCTGCACTATTGGGTGCAATCGGACTTGCAATCGGTATCGGTATTCAAAATATACCTGAAGGTTCAGCATTATCTTTACCCATACACGGGGATGGTAAGTCTAAGAGGAAAGCATTCAATCTCGGACACGGTTCAGCAATCGTCGAACCCATATTTGCTGTTATCGGAGCAGGTGCTGTTTTACTTGTAACGCCCATCTTACCGTATGCACTTGCATTTGCAGCTGGCGCAATGATATTCGTGGTCGTAGAGGAACTGATACCAGAATCTCAATCTGGAGACAATACAGACTTAGCAACAATGGGACTCATGGTTGGATTTACAATCATGATGATATTAGACGTCGCACTGGGCTAAGGTTGGAAAAAATGCGGACTGACCCGCAGCAAAATAAAAACCAGTCAATACAGAAAACCATTTAGGTTTTCTGTATTGACTGGTTTTTTTATTATTGAGATACGTCCCCATTATCATAATGGTATTTTGAAGCGTTAATTTTCTCAAACTCTGGATTGTTATAGAATCTTAATAAGTCACCATTGATAAGCGCATCAGACATTTCTAATTCTTTTTCAGCTTGTCTTTTTATTGTCTCCGCTGCAGCCTTTTCTGTTTTATCTGTTAGCGGCTGGTTTGTTTTATTACTATAAAAGATACCATTAATCGATTTATAATCCGGTGTTATGAAATCACCATTTCTAAATGTTACAGTATCCTTGTGCTGTTTAGAGAATAAATCCGTTCCAAACATCACATAAGGTTTTGCATCAATTCCAAGTAGATGTAATAAAGTAGGTGCTACGTCGACCTGAGCTGCATACGTATGATCCACCTTACCTTCAACACCTGGTACTTTAAGGAATAGACCTGTACGTTGTAGGTCCATAAATTTTGTTGGCGTAATTTCTTCACCTAATAATTTTGCCATCGCTTTATTATGGTTTTCAGATATACCATAATGATCGCCGTAGATTAATATTACAGAATCATCATAGAGTCCTTCTTTTTTCAGATCTTCTATAAACTGCTGAACTGCTTCATCTAGATATCTTGCAGTTTGTACATAACCGTCGACAGTAGGGTTACCAGTTTCAGGTGAATCTATAGTTGCTTCATTTTTATCAATCGTAAATGGATAGTGATTAGTTAATGTGATCAAATGCGTGTAGAACGGTTGTTTCTCGTTCTTTAAATATGGTACTGACTCTTTGAAGAACTCTTTGTCTTTAAGTCCTAGGTTCTCTAAGTTTTTCTCGCTCATATCATAATACGTCGCATCATAGAATTTATCGATACCGAAGTGTTTATACACCTGATCTCTGTTCCAGAATGTTTTATAATCACCATGCATAACAGAAGTTGAATAACCTTGCTGCTGATTCATGATTGCAGGTAACGACTGATACGTATTATCACCTTTCAGTGAATAAGCTGAACCTTGCTGTAAGCCATAAATTGAGTTATCCATTGTTAACTCTGAATCGCTTGTCTTACCTTGGCCAGTCTGATGGAAGAAATTATCATAATAAATAAAATCTTTATTTCCTGAAGCAAGTGAATTTAAGAATGGTGTTACTTCCTCGCCGTTCACTTTATAGTTAATCAGGAATGTCTGGAAGCTTTCAAGATGAATCTTAATCACATTCTTCTCTTTAGCAATACCAAATGTAGCACCATTCGGCGCAGCATATTTCGTTTTTGTATATGACTGCACTTGCGCTAAGTCATCCGAGCTCGCATGTGCTTTTTGCTGGTTGTTCTGAATCGTCTGGATACCATCATATACGGTAAAGTTATACGGCCCAAGATATTTGACTAAATATTTATGGTCAAACGTTCTTGTTAATAATTCCGGACGATCAGTTTCCGCAAAGGCAAGGTTCAGAAAAAATAAAGATACTGAAACACCCATCACAACTGGGATATACTTCTTCTTGAATGAACGCGTAGAAAAGTACTGCTTTTTCATCAATAATAAATATAAGAATACAAAAATATCCAGGAAATAAATAAAGTCATACCATTTAAATGAACTCCACAACGCTCCTGACATGGATTCTACGTTGCTCACCTGGTTTAAAGTACTAAAAGTAATAAAATCTGAGAAAAATCTGAAGTAAACGACATTAGAATAAAGAAGGAATGTTAACAGAAATCCTCCGATATAAATGAACCAATAAGCTTTTCTACCTTTAAAGAATAAAAACACACTTAAAATTAGTGCAACCAAGCTATAGGGATTCATCAGTAATATTAAGTTCTGGATTAATCCTTTAACACCTAATGATAAATCAATATAATAGGCAAAATATGTCTTTATCGAAACCGTGATAACAGTTAACAGGAAAAACATAAAAACTGTAATCCTTTTATCTTTCATCTTCATACCTCCATTTATTCAGACTATCTATATACTCCAGACAATATTTTTATTTAATGATGTTTATAATACTTACAATGAATTATTCTTTGTAACAGTCTTGTAATATTTGTCGTACAATATATTAATTTATACTTATTCGCAACAATTTTCAAGTATTATCACTTAAAAATGATAACAAATGTGTAATTTGTTTCTCCAGAATATTTATTTACTCAACTCAATGTTGTGCTGGAAAGCAATTTGGTGCATAACCGTTTTAATCCAGTTTTCATAGCTTTCTTTTTGACGCGCCATCTCTTCTTGATCTACCCATTTAAATAACAGCTTCGAACCAGGTTTCTTTTGGGAAAGCTTAGCGAGATGGTAATCTGCGATATAAGCGAACTGAACATAATCATCATCTTGGACAATGTGCTTCAAAGATATCGCGATGTCATGCTGATGCGTAATTTGAAGTGTACCGCAACGCTCAACAGAAACATTATTATTTGAAATCAACTTCACTTTATGTCCTTCCAGTATAAACCCCGTCCTATCAAAGCGCTGCGTCACTGTATAAGTATCTTGTGTCAGCTGTTTTCTTGATAAAGTATCGAGCGCTGCTGTACTTATAATATGAAATACATCTGAATAATAAAGTCGCGCAAGCGAATAGGCATCAATTCCCCAAGTCGCACATCTTTGGTCTTCTAGGTTATCAAACATTTTTTTGTGGAGTTCGTTATAATCACGTTCAAGCTCGATTCGTGTTCCCGCCTTTAAGACAATATTACCGCTCAGATTATTTACAAAGTGCATCCCACCTGCAACAGCCATATATATACGTGTCCCTTTTTTGGGCTGGCGGAACTTCAGCACGTCACCTTTTTCCATTAAATGCACTTTAAAAGGTGTAATCTCACGCTCGTCTGTATAAGCATAAAATTCTGCGCCGGTTAAAGCAATCAGCGTACGTTCTTCAAAGCGTATCACTGGTGCAGTGAAGGTCATCTCTAACGTTTCTTTCGTTATAGCATTACCAAGTAATGCATTTCCTAATATATGTGCCAGACTATCACAGGGTCCAGACAATGAAGTTGCTGCATAAGCTATATCCTCAATGTGCTGCAGACTTGTAAATACGCCTGTCGTTTCGAATACAATTGACATGTGATTGCTCCTTTATAATTATTATAAGTTCAGTTGCATAACCATACATCAGCCCAAAGACCTAAAAAAACTACCGATTACTATGATCGGTAGAATAAATTTGAAAAATCAATCAGTACATTCTGAAAGCAAAACGTTATTACCGCAACAACTAATAATGCGCCGAACATTGTTATATAAAGATAAATATAAGCGTGTTTTATATTTTGAGCTTTGAACTCGTCGATAATTACCCTGTTCATTATGTAGACGCCAAGCGATAAACCTGTCAGCAACATCAGTATGATGATTATATCAAAAAACATTCTATCACCTAATCTCTCAATAATTTATACTATATTGTAACTTAAATTTTTTATTTGCGCATCAATTACAAAATGATTTTCACTTCAGACCATTCTCTTAAACTATTAATCATGTATACAGTGAGTCGACCAGATGCATACAATTCTATAAATTCTTCAATCGTGATATCCTGTTCTGAAACCTTGCCTTCATCCAGTAACTGCTGTTTCATACAACCTTCAAGAATATACCGCTGCGCACTTGGCGTGTAATAGTTATCATTAATTTTATAGACTAAATTTCCTATGTTAAATTCCAGGAGATATGTATCATAATATAGTGCAAGATCCTGCTCTGGCTGTGTATAGTGATTACGAATAGAAGTCTTATGCTGATAGAAGCGTTCGTCACCTTGCACAGATGGGAGGAGCTCCGCAGTAAATACTTTCTTATCTGGTAACGGTTCTGTCGTAGCATTTAAATTTCCATTTATACTAAGTGTAACTCTATACTTTCCACCTTTAGGCATGTTATCACGAATAAACGCGCTGACATTATCTTGATCCACATTAATATTAAATGCTGTAATACCACGCCATAATCGTTCCAGATGGTACTTTTCTCTTTGGATAATTCCATCATTAACACGCATCGTTTCAATTAATTCGAAGTGAGGCTGCACGACTTGTGTCTTTGCGATAATTTCTTCATATTCCGCTTGTGGATCTGAGTCGATTGTAATCCCACCGCCTGCACTATATACTGCTTCACCGTGGTGTAAGGAAATTGTACGAATCGGTATATTAAATATCATATAATCATCCGGCTTGATGAAACCAATCGTCCCGCAATATATCCCTCTTGGTGACTCCAGTTCATTAATGATTTTCATCGTCGAAATTTTAGGTGCACCAGTAATAGAACCACACGGGAAAAGCGCACGCATAATTTCATATAATGAATGGTTGTTATTCATTGCAGTAATCGTCGAAGTCATCTGGAATACTGTTTGATATCGTTCCACTTCAAACAGTTGATCGACTTTCACACTGCCTTTTTTCGCGATACGACTTAAATCATTACGCAATAAATCGACGATCATCACATTCTCTGCCTTATCTTTCCTTGAGTTTTTGAGCTGTTCGTAGTTTTTAGCATCTTCTGCTTCGTTACTGCCACGCTCAAGCGTACCTTTCATCGGTCTCGTTAACAGTTGATTATTCAGTACATCATACTGGAAGAAGAGTTCCGGTGAAATGCTGATGATATAATCGTCTCCATCTTCTAAATACGCCGTATAGTTTCCGTTTTGTGCACTTAAATATTGATAGAGGGCGTATGGATCTTCTGTTAACGTTGCTTTAAGTCGCGTCGTGTAATTAACTTGATATGTGACACCTTGTTTAATGTACTCCTGAACGGTTTCTACAGCTTTCATGATTTCTTCAGCAGATTGTTCAAAAGTAAACTGTGTTTTTAATGGTTCTGCATTTACATATTCAAATGCATCATAATCTTCAAAGTAATAAAACAATGCAAGCGGCTCATCAATATGATGGACTTTCATAAGTGGGTTAAACAGTTTCGCCGCTTCATACTTAATCGCAGTGACAACATATAATCCACTCTCTTCTGCTTCAGTTAAAGCATTCAGCATACCATCCTCTGTATATACTCTGTCTACTTTTACAGGATTCGTAAAGGTATATCGAACAGGTATCGTCTTCCCATCCCGATAAAGTTGAAAGTTAATGATCGCGCGCATAAAATTCACGTCCTAACGTTAAGAAATTGTTGAGCATCGTATAGCCGGAAGTTGTGAGTACAGATTCTGGATGAAACTGAATACCGTATAATGGCCATGATTCATGTGCTACACTCATCACAATATTATCCGTTATACCGGTAACGATTAACGGCCTTTGAATCTTGTCCATCGTTCCTAAAGAGTGATATCTTGCAACTTGTGCTGGCGCTTCTACACCTTGATATAAGTCTGTACCTTTATGTTCTACATGGCTGACATGCCCGTGCACTGGTGACAGCTTCTTAACTTCATGATTAAAGTGCTGTACGATCACCTGAAAACCAAGACATATACCAAGAACAGGAATACGTCCTCCGAATGTATCGATAACTTTATGTGCCATAATTGCTTCTGCAGGATGTCCTGGTCCAGGTGATAATATAATAAACTCCGGAGATACACCCTCTATGTATTCAATGGTCACAACTTTAGAACGTACGACGTGAACAGTTTCATCCATTGCCTCTAAATAATGAACGATATTATATGTAAACGAATCATCGTGGTCTATCATTAAAATCATAAACTTCACTCATTTCTAAAAACGTTTTCTTGAAGTAACAGATATTATTATACACGCTTTTCTGTTATAATGAGTAGCGAATTCAATATAAGAGGTTCCTAGCGCACACCCTCTATAAAAAACTAGAACGACACCGCTAGGATTGGTGTCTTTTTTAATGGAGTGAATATAATGAAACAACTGAATTCTAACAAAGCACTGGTCGTCTTTAGTGGCGGTCAGGACAGCACAACGTGCATGTTCTACGCGATGCATCATTATGACGAGGTAGAACTTGTAACCTTTAACTACGGACAACGTCATGCTCTTGAAATCGATATCGCAAAACAAATTGCAGAAGAACAGAATTTAAAACATCATGTCCTTGATATGTCTTTACTGTCACAGTTATCACCGAATGCATTGACGCACCACGACTTAACAATCGAAGAGGATGATATTCCAAATACATTCGTTCCTGCGCGTAACTTGCTGTTTATGAGCTTTGCGGCGGCACTTGCGTATCAGATTAATGCGAAGCATATCATTACTGGCGTATGCGAAACTGACTTCTCAGGGTACCCTGACTGCCGTGATAACTTTATTAAGTCGCTGAATGTCACGATTAACTTATCGATGGATCTAAACTTTGAAATTCATACACCATTAATGTGGCTTGATAAGAAAGAAACTTGGGCGCTTGCAGATACGTTAGGACAACTGGACTATGTTCGTAACAAAACATTAACATGCTATAACGGAATCCCTGCAGACGGCTGCGGAGAGTGTCCAAGCTGTAAACTGAGAAATAAAGGTCTTAACCAATACTTGCAAGAAAAAGAAAGCGGTGACTTATAATGATGCAGCAACTATATCCTCAAGTGAATCATAATTATGCATTTGAACTGAACAAAGATATTAACTTCTCTGCCGCACACTTTATTCCGAATGAGAAGGCAGGTGTATGCAGCCGTGTTCACGGACACACATACTTTGCGAATGTAACAATTGGTGGAAATGAACTAGATGAAATGGGATTTCTCGTTAATTTCAGAGATATAAAATCTATCATCAATGATACGTTTGACCATCGTTTAATGAATGATTTAGAAGCATTTCAAGGCACACCACCATCAACAGAAAGCGTTGCGAAGCTCATATTCGAAAAAATTGAAGCACATTTAGATACACTTTCACATGGACCAAAAGTGCTGCAAGTCTATTTACGTGAAACACCAACAAGCTACGTATTATATAGAGGTAAACGATAATGAAGATACCTGTACTAGAAATATTCGGTCCAACGATTCAAGGTGAAGGTGCAGTTATCGGGCGCAAGACGATGTTTGTCAGAACAGCAGGCTGTGACTTCAGCTGCGCTTGGTGTGACTCGAAGTTTACATGGGATGGTACGATGAAAGATGAAATTGAAATGTTATTACCCGAAACAATCTATGAACGTCTTCAGTCTATTGCACCTAATCAGTTTAATCATGTCACGATATCGGGTGGTAATCCTGCGCTGATAAAAAATTTAGCTGGATTTGTATCGTTATTACACGATAAAGGTATTGAAGTGGCGCTCGAAACACAAGGTACGAAATTCCAGAGCTGGATGACTGAAATCGATCAGTTGACGATTAGCCCGAAACCGCCAAGTTCAACGATGACACACGATTTAGACCAGCTGGACGCTGTGATTCGTGAGCTGGATTCAGATAAAGTAACATTAAAAGTGGTTATCTTTAATGATGAAGATTATCATTTCAGCAAAATGATCCATAAACGCTACCCACATATTAAAATGTATTTACAGGTTGGTAATCCCTATCTTGATGATACTGTAGAAGACCATACTTCAAGACTACTTTCACATTATGAAACATTAATCGATAAAGTAATGCCGGACAGTGAAATGAATGATGTGTATATAACGCCACAACTGCACACATTGCTCTGGAGTAACAAAAAAGGTGTATAATAATCATTGTGTTTCATTTTATGTAAACGTTATAATTGAAACACGATTGAAATTTAAGGAGACACTTTATGAGTTACTTGCTGATAGGAAATTTATTAATGACGCTCTTCGTATTTCTGTTCTTTAACTTTAAAGAACAGAACATGACATATATTCATTTGAATATATCTACGATGATCGTAGTGTTAACGAACTATCCATTACTTGGACATGCAAACTTTATTTCTAAAACATTCGTACTTTTTATCGGTTCGATAAGTGTCATGCATCTATACTTACGCTATTATCATTCCGATAACTATAACATCTATATTCACTATAAATGGCTGCACTTATTATTAGCTTTACTCTTTAATATATCAATACCATTTATTATTATACATAGTGACGAATCTGTTTATTTATCAAGTCCATATTTGAGCGTTTCATTTTTTATCATCGGTCTTATTATGTATCAGTTATCAGAAGTAAACGGTACAGTAAAGTGGTTTCAGTTTGAATATTTAAATATATACAAATATATTAACCATCCGAAACGTATCGGAGAATATTTATTCGCAATCAGTTTTATGCTACTTGTACTCTTTCTGCCAAAAGGTTATCTATATATTATCCCTACTATATTTTACATTATCTATTTAAAATCAAGCTCATTGTTTAAAAATCAATA
>NZ_PPRM01000024.1 GCF_002902665.1 Macrococcoides caseolyticum | reverse complement strand
AACTAGGCTACTTATCCCCTATAGAATATAGGAAATTAGCAGCCTAGAAAATAGTGTTTTTATTGAGCTCCCTTAGTAAGGGTGCAGTGCCTTCCTTTAGCGGAAGTTTTTTATGTGTTTTAATAGGTTTAGGGGAATTTATATCCATGTTGTCCACTCCAATCTAATATATATTAATAATTATACAGAAAAAATCGCAAATTATTTAAAAATATGCTTGATATTTATAAAATTATCATGCTATAATCAATCTTGTGTTAAAAAATATGGCCCCTTGGTCAAGCGGTTAAGACACCGCCCTTTCACGGCGGTAACACGGGTTCGAATCCCGTAGGGGTCACCATTTTCCAATTACATATTTATACATGGTCCCGTGGTGTAGCGGTTAACATGCCTGCCTGTCACGCAGGAGATCGCGGGTTCGATTCCCGTCGGGACCGCTCATAAGAAGATACGTTTACGTATCTTCTTTTTTGTACTTGTCAGTAGTATAGAAAAAGATATTAAACAGTGGTAAATTATAAGTTAGATACTTATAAAAATTTTATGAGATGAGGGAAATGTATGTCGAGAAAAATCGTTGTTGTAGATGATGAAAAACCGATTGCAGATATATTAGAATTTAACTTGAAAAAAGAAGGTTATGAAGTTCATGTCGCCTATGATGGCGATGATGCTGTAGAGCTAATCTATGATATTCAACCAGATATCGTATTACTAGATATCATGCTTCCAGGTCGTGATGGTATGGAAGTCTGTCGTGAAGTGCGTAAGAAGTACGATATGCCAATTATTATGCTGACAGCTAAAGATTCTGAGATTGATAAAGTATTAGGTCTGGAACTTGGTGCAGATGATTATGTGACAAAGCCATTCTCTACACGTGAACTGATTGCGCGAGTTAAAGCCAATTTACGTCGTCATTACTCACAAACACAGTCTGAAGAGAAGGAAGAGTCCACAAATATTGTCATTAAAGATATTGTAGTCTACCCTGAAGCTTATTCAATAAAGAAACGTGGTATAGATATCGAACTGACACACCGTGAATTTGAACTTTTTCATTATCTAGCAAAGCATATTGGGCAGGTCATGACACGCGAACATCTACTACAAACAGTATGGGGCTACGATTATTTCGGAGATGTAAGAACTGTAGATGTGACAATTAGACGTTTAAGAGAAAAGATTGAAGATGATGCAAGTCATCCAGAATATATTGTGACACGCCGTGGTGTAGGATATTTCTTGCAGACGCAGGAGTAATAGAATGAAAGTGATCTTTAAAAAACTTCAGTCGTTACATATAAAGCTCGCTGTTATTTACGTATTATTAATTATTATTGGCATGCAAATTATCGGACTTTATTTTACAAATAATCTCGAAAAAGAGCTTACGAAGAATTTTAAAACAAATATTAATCAGCAAATAAAGTCTATCAACTATGATATTAGAACTGTATATAACGAAAATAAATCTTCACCAAATAAAATACAAAAAGAAGTACAGAAAGTCGTAGATGAATATGCATTAAGAACAGAGATAGATACCATTTGTTTTATTGATGATTCAGAAGTTATCCTTGCGACAAGTAATGATACAACTAAAGAAAATATCAACCAGAAGATCAATGATAAACAGATACAAAATTCTTTATCGCTCGGGAAAACGAATGATCGTATTAAGCTGCGTGATGACCCTGGTGGTAAGGTAAGAGTTTGGGTAAAGAATTTTCCGACTAAAGATAACAATAAAATTCTTGGTGTAATTCATATTGAAGAGTCTATTGAGTCCGTATATGCACAGTTGATGAAAATCAATAGTATCTTTATTATCGGTACGGGTCTGTCATTGTTAATTACAATTATTCTTGGGTTCTTTATCGCAAGAACTATTACTAAACCGATTGCAGATATGCGTAATCAAGCACTAGAGATGTCTAAAGGGAACTACACAAATCGTGTTAAAGTATACGGTAACGATGAAATTGGTGAGCTCGCACTAACTTTTAATAACTTATCTAAGCGTGTGCAAGAAGCGCAGGCGAATACAGAGAGTGAAAAGCGTAGACTCGATTCAGTAATCACGCACATGTCTGATGGGGTTATTGCGACAGATAGACGTGGTCGTGTCCGTATTGTTAATGAAATGGCACTTAAGATGCTTGATATGAATAAAGATGATGTAGAAGGACGTCATGTTCTGGATATTCTTGCAATCGAAGCGCATTATTCATTAGATGAACTGCAGGATATCGCAGGTGGTATTATCATTGATATTAATGAAAAAGAAAGGCTTATTGTAAGAGCATCGTTTAGTACCATTATTCAAGATACAGGGTTTATTACGGGTTATATCGCAGTACTGCATGATGTTACCGAACAACATCACGTTGAGAATGAACGACGTGAATTTGTTGCGAATGTATCACATGAATTACGTACGCCACTAACGAGTATGCGCAGTTATATTGAAGCATTAGAAGAAGATGCCTGGAAAGATGAGAATTTAGCGCCCCAATTTTTAAGTGTGACGAGAGAAGAAACAGATCGTATGATTCGTTTAGTCAATGATTTGCTTCAATTATCTAAGATGGATAATACAGATGATAATTTAAATAAAGAGTTGATTGATTTTAATATGTTTATTCACAAAATTATCAATCGCTTTGAGATGTCAGAAGGAAAGAATGCGACCTTTATACGTGATATCCCTAAAAATGGTATATTCGTTGAAATCGATCCAGATAAGATGACGCAAGTATTTGATAATGTAATTACGAATGCGTTGAAGTACTCTAAAGGAAGAAAGAAAGTTGAATTCCACGTGAAACAAAATACGTTGTTCAATCGTATGACGATACAAATTAAGGATAATGGTATCGGTATTCCTTTGAATAAAGTAGATAAAATATTTGACCGTTTCTTCCGTGTAGATAAAGCGCGAACACGTAAAATGGGCGGAACTGGGTTAGGTCTCGCAATTAGTAAGGAAATCATTGAAGCTCATAATGGGAGAATATGGGCTAATAGTAAGGAAGGGTACGGCACTTCGGTGTATATAACGTTACCTTGTGAAGTGCTAGATGATGGTGAATGGGATGTATAAAAGTATAGTTAAAGGTCTTACACTTTTCACCCTTGTTTTGATGAGCGTTGTATTGACATATAAAATATGGAACTTCAAACCTAATCTTGTGAATATAGAGAGCTCGATTACTAAAAGTTCTACTGCGTTAAGTCCTAAAAATTTAGATAATATTCACGGTGCTTTTTTACCATATCAAGTGGTAAGCTATACGAATAATCGTATTTATGGTACAACAAACAAAGATATTTTGCTGGAATATATCAACAGTCTTTCTAATAAGAAAATAACTGCTATAAGCACAAAACAACTCAATATGAATTACATGCCTAAAGGGATGAAAGAACGATTTCTAATATTAGATTTTGCAAGTGACTTTCCACTATCTATGTATCTTTCGGATATTTTAGACAGTACTTTTAAAGGGGATGTCGATGAAACATTTAATCGCCTCATTGTGGACAGCTATTCAAAAGATAATTTAGTCCTATATGTTATTACTGATCATCAGACAATGGTAGCAATTGAAATGGATGCTTCGAGTAATAATTTTAATGAATTCGTTGAACATAGCGAAAAATCCATGGAATCCTATACAGGAATAATAGCAAATGAACAATCGACAGACGAAAAGACAAGTATCTATGTGCCGGAATATCCTTCAGAGACTAAGAGGTATAGTTATCTTGCAGATACAATTAATGTAGATGATATTAATAAAGCAGTACTTGGAGATAAAAATAGTATTATCGAACGTAAAGATAAAAAAGATTCAAAAACATACAACTCTAATACGGGTATTGTGAAAGTAAAAAATAAAGCAACATATAAATTTAATAATTTATCAGAAGTCAATCATGCTAAACCTCGACCGCTTGAACACTTAATCAGCAGTTTCAATTTTATTAGTGAACATGGTGGGTTTACTGATGATTATCGCTATTTTGATATAAAATCGTCAGATAATGCAATCAGCTATCAAATGTTCTTTAAAGGATATCCAGTATTTCATGAAAATCATCTTAGTGAAATTGATATTATATGGGGAGATAGAGACGTTTATGAATATAAACGTGGTTTATATTCAACAAGCGTAGCAGTCCCTTCAACAAAAGATATCGCTAAACTTCCTTCGGCTGAAGAGGTCCGTTATAAACTCGCATCAAATCAAGAATATCATTTTGATCAAGTTAGTAATATGATGATCGGCTTTAACATGGTCTATTCAGATCAGGATACGATTCAATCTACATTATCTTTCGAGCCGGAGTGGTATGTGAAATATAATAATGAGTGGAGATTGTATCAAGATGGGAGGCTCGTATAATGGATTGGAAGCACGCGACGTCATTGTTTATATTTGTATTTCTCATCATTAATATAGCATTAGGCTATATATACTATGAGAAAGTGCAACGTGCGAATATTGTAGAGGATACGAGCAGTGAAAAATTAGACTTTAAAAAAGAAGGGATCAAATTAACAAAACTTCCTTCTGTAGAGAACGTAAAGATGAATATCGTATCAGGTAAAAGTGCGGGATTCACACAAAGCTCTTCTGATTTCGAAAAAAAAAGTGAAGAATTGAGCACAGTGACAAAAGTAGAAATTAAACCGGCAATTAAATTAACATCAATTCAAGAAGATGATATCATAAAAGGTATTAAAAATTATTTACTTACAGAGATTGATAAAGGTAAAGAATATACTTTAAGCGGTATTGATCGTGCTAATAAAAATTTGTATTTTGATCAGATGTATGGAGAATATCCAATATTAAATAATGATAAAGCACAGATAAAGTTTTCATATAACGCAAAGAATGAAGTAACATCATTTGAACAGACATATTTAAAAGATATCCAAGAAGGATTGGGAAAGAACAATGAGAAAAAGAAAGTTATACCAGCGAAAGAAGCACTTGAAGTACTTTATTACCAGACAAAATTAGAACGTGGTGATCAAGTGATGAGTGTACGATTAGGCTATTACTCAATTGTACGTGAAGTAAGGGGACAAGTGCTCAAGCCTACATGGCAGATTGCTGTGAGAAAGAAGGATGCATCAATTGAAACGTATTACGTTGATGCAGTCAATCCTGAACAACCAATATTGTAAGTTAAGTGAGTGATTTGATGATTAACATGTCAGTACTAGCAAGTGGCAGTACAGGAAATGCAGTTTACGTAGAAAGTGAAAAAGGATCACTTTTAGTAGATGCAGGACTAACAGGTAAGAAAATAGAAGGATTATTCGATCAGATTGATCGTAAAGTAGAACACTTAAACGGGATACTTGTAACACATGAACATATCGATCATATTAAAGGTCTCGGCGTATTGGCACGTAAATATAAGTTACCCGTATATGCTAACGAGAAGACATGGGAAAGAATTGAACATGCAGATAAGAAAATACCAAGTGATCAGAAGTTTATCTTTAATCCGTATGAAACAAAATCAATCGCAGGAATGGATATTGAATCATTCGGTGTGTCACACGATGCGGTAGATCCGCAATTTTATATCTTCAATAATAATTATAAGAAACTTACGGTTATTACGGATACAGGATACGTATCTGACCGTATGAAAGGTATGATACACGGAAGCGATTGTTATGTGTTCGAGAGCAATCATGATGTAGATATGCTGCGTATGGGCCGTTACCCATGGAAAACGAAACAGCGTATATTAAGTGATATGGGACATGTTTCTAACGAAGATGCTGCGTATGCAATGCGTGATGTGATTACTGGAAGTACAAAGCGTATATATCTTTCACATCTATCTCAAGATAATAACATGAAAGATATTGCGCGTATGAGTGTACAACAAATATTAAACGCACACGATATTGATACTGAGAATGAAGTGAGAATCTGTGATACAGATAAAGCTGTGGCAACGCCAATTTATGAGATTTAAAATATTCACATGTGTATAAGTAGAGAAAATTCACAAAATATGTGCATAACTATGGATAACTTTGTGCATAAATAATAAGTTATACACAAAAACGAAAAGATGTTCGGTAAAACGAGCATCTTTTTATTTTTATGCATTGTAATTTTACAAAATTCATATGAATAACCTTTAAAATGTGATTATAATAAGATTGTGAAATGTGAATATGTGATTAACTTGTGGATAAGTAGAATAACTTTTATAAAAGGAATGAATAAACATGAAAATAACAATAATAACTGTGGGTAAGTTGAAAGAGAAGTACTGGAAGATGGCTGTAGATGAGTATGTAAAAAGACTTGGTGCATATTCGAAAATAGAACTCGTTGAGGTAGCTGACGAGAAAGATTCGGATAATATGAGTGAGAAAGATATTGAGATTGCGAAGCGGAAAGAAGCGGAACGAATATTGAGTAAGGTGAAAGATGATAGCTTTGTCTACACGTTAGAGATTCTTGGCAAGCAGCTCGACTCTGTGCAGTTATCAAAAGAGATGGAGCAAAAGATGAATACCGGTAAAAGTCATCTGACGTTTATTATCGGCGGATCAAATGGCCTTCACCAAAGTGTTATGGACCGCTCTAACTACGCCCTATCATTTAGCAAGATGACATTTCCGCATCAGATGATGAAAGTGATACTGCTGGAGCAAGTGTATCGAGGGTTTAGAATAATTAGGGGAGGAAGTTATCACAAATGATGCGGTTTTTCGTTGTATTAAAATATGAAAATTTAGCATGAATTTGAGAATGTCAAGGATCTGATTTACGAATATAATTTAGATAAAGAGTTAAATGGTCTCACTGAATTTATAAACGTAAGAAAGCACCTAAAGCCACGATGGACGATATGCTGTGGTATAAGAATACATTAAAGTGGTTAGAGAATGAAGAGTGGATAGATAACGGTTTAAATGAATATCAGCACCAGGATTTAGTAAACTATTTACTTTACGAAAAAACGACTAAAGAAATTGAATTCAATGATAATAGGTATAGATGGTAAGTTGCTGATAGCTATCAAATAAAATTCATCATGATTTTTCTAGATATAAAATGTTTTTATTGTTATATAGTTTCTAAATTTTATAAGGGGTTGTAAAAATGAATTTGATAAACTTAAAGACACTTGCAAACATCTGTTACGATGAAAAGACGTTTGATATGATTAAAAATAAATATAACTTAAATGACTTAAAGGAAGTAGAAAAAACAGGGATCGTTAAACTTGTTCAATGCCTTCACGAATTAGATAATGGTGTTTCCTATTTTGATGGTTTTTACGTTAACTATAGAATTAAACAAATTAATCCAGAATTTGATTTGTTGAAGTATGCAGAAGAGGGAATTTTAAATATAGAGCTAAAAAGCTCTTCTGAAAAAAAGGCTATTGAAAAACAGCAAAGAAGAAATTATTTTTACTTAAAAGCCATTACTCAAAATATAGATATAATTACGTATGTAAGTAATGAAAATAAATTTTATAGTTATATGATTGAAAGTGACTTAACCATAGAGATTGATATAAAAACAGTGGTGAGTTTGATGGCTAAATATAAAACTTTAAAAAATGAACATCTAGATAATACTTTTGTACCTTCAAAATATCTTATTTCACCATTCAATGATACCGATAAATTTCTTGAATCTAAATATATCTTGACACAACATCAACAACAAATAGTACAAGAAATAATTAAGTTAAAAAAGAGTTTCATAATTGAAGGAAAAGCGGGGACTGGCAAATCTTTAGTTTTATATGATGCAGCAAAAACATTGATGAAAAATGATTGTAATATTGCGATAATACACTGTGGGTATCTGAATGATGGTCATATAAAACTTAAGGATAAAAACTGGAATATATATAGTATTAGTCAAGGTGTAGAATATTTAGATTATAAAAATCTTGATGCTATTCTTGTAGATGAAGCACAAAGAATGTATCCATATCAATTAAAAGACTTGATAAATGAAGCTATGAAGAATGAAACACATATCATTTTTTCTTTGGACCCTCGTCAATACTTTAAAGAGAATGAAGGAAAGTACAATAATTTAGAGTATATGAAAGAACAAATTGAAGATATATACCACTATAAATTAACTGATAAAATTAGATCAAACAAAGAGATAGCGAGTTTTATAAAAGAGCTGTTTGATAACGATAAAAAAAATAATGAGAATTATAAGAATATTGAAATTGATATTATTGGTAAAAATAGTGATTTTATTGAATATATAAGATATTTAGAAGATCGAGATTGGACCTATCTTCCATATACTAGAGCCAGATATGGAAAATCAACTTTTTCTAATTATTGCCTAATTAATGAAGAAAAGAACTCTCACCGAGTTATTGGTCAAGAATTTGATAAAGTAGTGATTATTCTCGATCAAAGTTTTGCTATAAAAGATAAATCACTTAAATACGTAGGTGAAAGATATCACTTTGAACCTATCCAAATGGTATTTCAAAACATTACAAGAACTAGAAGTAAATTGAAACTTGTTATAGTTGATAATTTAGAATTGTACACTGATATGATGAGAATTGTTACTAAAACTTATAAGTAAAATAATAACTAGATATATTAAATAAGCTAAGTGTTAAGGAGCCATAAATGTCTGAGATAATAAATGTTTTTCATAGTAACTATGAATTAAAGGGGACAATGGAAAGACAGGAAGCACACCAAAATGAAGAGTGGCATGAGACGTTTCAATGTATTTTTACGTATAAGGACAATTTGATACTTCAAAAAAGGAGTTTAACCGTAGCTGATTATAAAGGGAAATTCGATATTACAGTAGGTGGACATTTATTGAGTACAGAGACAGTGGAAGATGGTGTACGTGAGATTGAAGAAGAAATGGGCCTTAACGTAACTTTTGAAAGGTTAAACTTTCTTTGCACAATTCCTGAAGAACTCACAACTCCTGAAATGATTGATAAAGAATTTATTAATATCTATACGCTCGAAATTTTAGCAGAAGAGCTTAAAAAGATTAAACATGACGCTGAGGTTGAAGCCTTAATAAAAGTACATAAGAAGGATTTCTATAATTTCTGCTTAAATCATTCTAAAAGCTGTTCAGGCTATGAAATATCTGATGATGATGAAGAAATATTATTTACAAGAGAGGAATTTCTCCCTTATAGTAGTACATATTTTGAATGTCTGGGTGCATTACTAAACAAACGATAAAAAAACACTTAATTAGTAGTTAGAAAGAGGAGGATTTATGAAAGTATATCTTCTGCGACATGGACAAGATACATTAAACAAAAGAGGCGGATGGTCTAATGAACCTTTAACTTCAAGTGGTGTAGAGCAGATTAAAAAGGCGGCGCATTTACTTGTAGATGTAAAGTTTGATGCTTTATTAAGTAGTGATTTGCTAAGAGCAGTTGAAACTGCTGCTATATTAAGAAGTATATTAAATTTGGATAATGTGACTTATTGCAGAGAACTTCGAGAAGTGAATAATGGATTATTAGCTGGAATGGATAATAAGATTGCAGAAGAAAGATTTCCGGATCTTTATTGGAATACTTTGAAATGGGATGAAAAATATCCGGAAGGTGAGAGTCCTAAAGAATTTTATGAAAGAATCAAGCAATATTGGAACAGAATTATTAAAGAGAATGATAATGAAAGGTCCATTATGATTGTGGCACATTCAGGTGTCTTTGAAGTTATCCAAAATCTCGTATATGGGACAGAATACAGCAATAAAAAACAAAGATATAAAATAAAGACAGGAGAATTTGTAGTCATAGAATTAAATAAGTATGATTAAGATAATCTTATCAACTAATTTCTATGAGGATAGATGAAACGATTTCATCAATTTCTTTATTACTAGTATCAATCACCTGATATATGTCTATATTATTAAAAGCTTTTAGACATCTCTCTATTTGTTGATGGGACCATGAACCTATATTATCATCACGTTTTATTAACCTGTTTTCAAGAGTTTCTCTGTCTGCTGCTAGTAAGAAGTTTTTAATAGCAGCAGAATCAATGACTTTAGTTATTTCATAGAAATAATCTTCGTTTGTTATAGTCATAGGAATAATAATGACTCCTGTGTATTGTTGCAGAAGTTTATTTATCATCAGGCGATTAATCATTCACCACTCATAATGATCTTGAAAGTCTGAACACTTTATATCCTCAGGTATAACATGATTGATATAACCTCTTGCATCTTCAGGAACAAAAAGATAAGAGTGCGGTATAACTTTTACTAATGCTTCTGCTACTGTTGTTTTACCTACGCCAAAAGCGCCATTCAACCAAATGATTCTTGTTTTATTTATCATTTTGATAGCCAATTGAAAAACTTATGTTCTTCAGTTGATTGCTTCCAACCTCATAGCTATACAAATCTGGCATTTTCATTCGTTTCCACTCTTCAAAACCAAATTTTCCATCTGTCAGGTGATGAAATAGTACTGCAAAAGCTGTTCCATGACCACAGATGATGACGTTATCATTCAAGCTTTCTTCAAGTTTTTGATAAGAATCTAACAGACGTTTTCCAACTTCACTTAAAGACTCTCCGTTCTGACGTTTATAATTAAAATCCCTCCACTGCTGTTCAGCATATATAGGAAAATCCTCTATCCAAGCACCAATCCTTCTTTCATGAAATTCATTTATAAGATTGATAGATAACCCTAAATATAGGGCAGTAGGTTCGATAGTATCGATAGTACGTTGATAGGGACTACTATAGATAGACTGAATATTTTTATCACTAAAGAAGTATTTAAGTTGATTAGCATCTCTAAAACCCTTATCAGTTAATGGAGCTGTTTCATCTGTTTTAATACTTGTATTCCTCTCGGCGTGTCTGACGAAATAAATAATAGACATTGGATAACCCCATTTCATTAACATTGTTCCACAGGAAACATTAGATTGATTATAATATTATTTAAGCTCTACAGAAACCATAAACCGCTGTTTGAAACGATACGCTCAAAGTTATCACAAATGATGAGGTTTGCCTAATAAGGTTGGATTTTTAACTGAATAAATAATTTAAAAAGAGATTAAGTCAGTTTTGTACTTAATCTCTTAATTTTATTTTACTCTTGTTAACAAAATTTCACTTTAAAATTTTGCACAAACCATTATTGAAGCTTAATTAATAGTGAATCTTGGATGGTGGTTTGAAAAAGGTGAATCAACTCTTATGGTTCTTGTACCCATAATGTAGAATGCGCCTGGTGTTTTAGTTAAATAGAATGCAAAGTCTTCTGAACCTGATAATGCTTGTCCTTCAACAATTTCATTAAAATAAATAGCTTCACTTTGTTTTAAAATCTAATGGACTTGTTTGATCAGGATGTTGGTGAAAATATCGACGAATTTCTAATGTATGTTCTTTCTTTTCATCTAATTTTTTGAATAGAATCTTTTTAATGACATTTATAAGTTTCATTCTTATATAATAAAATGTATTAAATATAATCTGAATTTATTATTAATACTTAATTTGTTTTCTTGGATCATCGTTTGGTACTGTGTACATTATGGCTATTAATGCGATAACTCCCATTGTTACGTTAACCCAAAGTGCAATCATTGCGCCAGTATAGACATCCATAGATGCAACTGCAACACCGTAAACTGCACCGCTAATAGCTACACCAAATGCTCCTCCAAGTGATGAAGCCATTTTGTATATTCCTGATGCAACACCTACTTTATCTTCAGGTGTGTTTGAGATGGCAGTATCAGTGGATGGGGTGGCGTATAACCCCAATCCAAGTCCGAAGCATAAGTAACCGATAACACAGCTAATAATATAAATTGTTTCTGGTAAGAATGTTAATGAGATTAATACAACACCAATAATTACGATAAATGTACCTAGTAACATCGGTTTTTTTGCACCCATTTTTTGAAGAATCTTTTCTCCGACACGAATCATAAGTAATACCATGACTAAATATGTGATTGATAAGTATCCAGCTTGTAATGAAGTATAACCTAATCCTTGTTGTACAAATGTATTCGCTACGATTAATGTCCCTGCGACCCCGTTAAGTAAGAAGTTAGAGATTGTAGCGCCGGTATATGGTTTGTTGCTAAAAAGATTGAAGTCAATTAATGGATTATTGATATTACGTTCAACTTTTAAAAATAAGACGAATGCTACTAATACTAGCGTAACTAATCCGAAGAATAGTGGTGATGTGTATCCAATTGCTGACCCTTTTGTAATAATCACATTTAAGCTAAGTAACATAACAACTAAAATAATTAATCCTTTTATATCAAATTTAGATGTATTTTTAACTTCTGATTTAGATTCCGGTGTTCCTTTAATCAAAATCATAGCAAGAATAGCTACGATAATTGAGATGATAAAGATCCATCTCCAGCCAAATGTTGTAGCAACGGCGCCACCAAATAATGAACAAACACCGCTTCCACCCCACGATCCAATTGACCAGTAACTTAACGCACGTTGGCGTTCTGAACCTTCATAGTAAGCTTTCATAATAGCAAGTGTAGAAGGCATAATACAGGCTGCTGAGAATCCTTGAATGACACGTCCTAAAATTAATAACGCTGAAAAGTTTGTTGCGATGATTAATGCTGAGCCTACGATACTTAAAATAAGACCGATATTTGTCATTTTAACGCGACCGATTTTGTCAGCTAATCCTCCTGCACCAACTACGAACATACCAGAGAATAAGGCGGTAAGTGATACGGCGATACTAATGGTACCCATATCTGCGTTAAAGCTTTTTTGTAATGGGGGTACAACGTTAACAAGTGATTGAGCAAACAACCAGAATGTAATAACACCAAGCACGATTCCGAGTATTAATTTATTCCCACCTTTATAGTTTTGAGTAGTTTCCATCTTATTGTTCTCCTTTCAAATAATCTAATACAACTGTTCCAACTGCTTTAGCAGAAATTAATAATGATTTTTCACTAATATTGAATTTTGGATGATGGTGTGGATATACTTCTCCATCTTCAGGCATTGCTCCTGTATATATAAATGCACTTGGTCTTTCTTTTGCATAATAAGCAAAGTCTTCTGATGGTGGTTGTGCTTCACACATTTCAACACCGAAGCCTAAATCTGTTTTCGTTAAAGTGTCTGCTACGTATTGTGTAAATGCTGGATCGTTATATAAAGCTGGGTAATCATCATTGTATTTTAAATCACAAGTTACACCAAACATAGTTTCTAATCCTGCAGTAATGCGTTTGATTTCTTTCTCGATTGTTTGTTTTGTTGCATCTGTTAGACCTCGAACATCACCTTCGATGACAACACTATCTTTAATAACGTTAAATTGTCCTTTACCATCGAAAGAACCGATTGTTACAACACCAGTTTCAAATGGGTTTAATCTTCTTGATACAACAGTTTGTACAGCAGTTACAAATGTGCTCCCTGCAACGATTGCATCGTTAGCCATATGTGGTGAAGAACCATGGCCACCCTTACCGTTAACTGTTAATTTAAAGAATGCGCGTCCTGTTTGAACAAAGCCTGGTCTGTAATAAATTTTACCAGTTTCCATTGTGCTCATTACATGTACACCTAACACATTGTCAACGCCTTCAAGTACACCAGCTTCAATCATGCCTTTAGCGCCACCCGGTGGTACTTCTTCAGCAGATTGATGAATAACAATGACTTTACCGGTAAAGTTATCTTTCATTTCAGCTAATGTTTCAGCTAGCACTAACATGTAAGCTGTATGTGCATCATGTCCACATGCATGCATCACACCTTTATTTTGTGAAGCGAAAGGTAATCCTGTTGCTTCATCGATTGGTAATGCATCAAAGTCGGCGCGAATTGCTAAAGTTTTACCTGGTTTTTCCGAATCGATGGTAACTTTTATGCCACGCGCACCAATGTTTGTTTCTATTTGCACGTCTTTGTTTTTGTAGAAATCTGCAATGTATTGTGCTGTTTTCTCTTCCTGGAACGATAATTCTGGATGTTGATGTAAGTAACGTCTAATTTCAATCATTTTCTCTTCTTTGTTTATTAAAGCTTCGATTAATTGTTTATTCATGTTCTTCATCTCCTTGTCTTTATTGTAGGTTATATTAATATATTAATATTTTCGATTTATGCTTTTTTTGTTGTCAATTTATGTTATTTTTATAATAAAATAAAAAGTAGGACAAAAATAGATAAACTATTTTTGTCCTATTCAATATAGCGTTTGACATCAATTAAGTGTATAGCATTCGTTAACAGTTTAAGATTGTACTCAAAATCATGTTGAACGGTTTGATCACTAACTTGTAATTTCGGATATGAAACGCGATTGATATATTCAATGGATTCAGCATCAATACCACTTTGTGTATTATACGACTGCCAAACTTGATAAAGTGCCCCATGTTCTTTATCAAGAGTGTAATGCTTAATACGATATGTCCCTGGTAATAAGTCATTCACTTTAATTCTGACTTCCTTATTATCAAGGAAAGGTAAGGATGTATTTAATGTAAGATAAGGATTAAAATGTTCTGCATCATATACAATGATTTGGAAATGATGTGGCTCACCCACAACAATACAATTTTCGAAATGATATAAAATATTTGATAGTAATTTTTTAAAGAGATGACTTGTAAAAAAAGCAGGACGTTTACCGTTATATTGATGGAACAACTCGATGCTATTCATATATTCTTTCTCATTTAAGGCATGATGAATATGCAAATCATAATTAAGCCAATAACCGATGGTGCCAATCATTTTGTTCAGTTGGAGAAACTGTTCAAATATAATACCACCTCTGAAGTATTCTCCATTTGTTAAATGCGTATCTCCGGTTAATGTATTCCAGTTCAATAGAACTAAAGGTTTCTGGATTTGATGATGTGCTAAAAAGGCTTGCACTTTTTTCGTTTTATCTACAATATGATGCTTTGCGTGTTCGAATACAGCATCATCTGTAGCTTCGTAATTGATAATATCATTTTGATTCGCATCAAATACAACTTTTTCTATATGATAATCATATTGAATAATGTCAACAGTATCTCCAATGGCATCAATATTTAAATGAATCAATACTTTTACTTTAGGTATAAAGTCACAAATACGTTGAATGATTTGCTTGTAGCGATTAATATTTATATATTTAACATAAAGTTTAATATTAATGTCATTATTCACATCCATGCGCATTGTGACATGCTTTAAGAAATCTGAAAGATGTTTAATATATGTTTTTTCATCTTGAATAGGATCAATCGTAAGAATCAATCCTATATTGTGATGGGTTAAGAAGTCGAGACAAGCATCGACTTTATTATATCGTTGTAAATTCGAGATATGTTCATCTGTAGAAACTTCTTCTGAAATTAAATTCGGACTTTCAATCACATCTTTGACCAATACATGTGTTATTCCAATTTCTTTTTGAGAAGTTATTAATTGCTGTTGTACTTGTTCGGAGAGCAGGGCATCCATATCACCAACTTGAATAATATGATTGAATTGATGAATCATATCATAGTAATTGGAGAAAGTAATATTGATATTTCTTTCGATTTCAGGTGTTTCAATGAATTGTCGCGTATCATTGATGACAAAAGGAGACAAACGAATAATTAATTCACGCTTAGAAATATTATTATTTGTTATATATGTTATCGGTTGTTGGTGTTGCTTACGAAATTCACTAGGGGAAACACCTGCTAATTTCTTAAATGTTCTAGACAGTAACGCTGCATTGGTGAAGCCATTTTGTAGTGCAATGTCAACCATTGTATCGTCAGTATGAATTAAGTCCTGCATCACATGTTCTAATCGGACATCATTAACGAATTGGTTAAAGCCAATGTTCATCTTTCTCATAAATAATTTAGATAAGTAAGCAGGAGAGAGTTGAACTAAATCAGCCATATCTTGTAACGTGATCGGTTGATCGTAATGCATTTCAATGAATCGACATACACGTTCAAGACGCACATCATGGTCAGAGGTAAATAACACATCTTGTTGTATTTTTGGTACATATTTGATGAGTAACATTAATAGTGACATGAGTTCTTGTTCGATAAATAATTTGTAGTATTGACTTTTTCTTAAATAAACGATACCTATTTTCGCTAAAGTATTTTTAATCATTGGCACAGTATTGTGATTCGGTTGCAAATCAAAAGCAGTTGGATTATCGATGACGTTATCCAATAACTGTGGTGGGATATCAAACTGCATGAAATAGCCATTACAATTACTGATTAATAATGTGTCACCATGATTTAATAAAATGACATTACCTGTATTAATGTGATGATGCTGTTTGTTAATACTACATTCTAGATCACCATATAATACAAAAAGAAAAGAGAGACCTTTCGTCTTTTTCAAAGCATTTTCAGTATGTTGATTAAATCGTATTTGATAATGTTTCATATCATCACTCATTCATTTTTTTAGATTATTATATCAATAAATAAGATAAAAGACTCAAGACATAAATACTGCGCTAACCCCATGATGTGGGATTAAAATAAAAACACTTTCGTTGAATTCATATTAAAATGAATTTATACGGAGGTGTTTTTTCTATGAA
>NZ_PPRM01000023.1 GCF_002902665.1 Macrococcoides caseolyticum | reverse complement strand
TTCATAGAAAAAACACCTCCGTATAAATTCATTTTAATATGAATTCAACGAAAGTGTTTTTATTTTAATCCCACATCATGGGGTTAGCGCATACCAGACCGGGGGTGGTGCTTTATTTTATATAGTCACTGAAATTTTGTACGTTGAAAGGAAACTTACATGCTTCAATATTATTTTTCAGTTCTTGTAAAGAAACGAGTGCGAAATTTGCGAGTTGAAACGGGTAGTTGAACTTTGCGCTATTTTCCAGGAACATATCGTTATTTCTAAGGAACCATTCGTCATTATCTGTCTTCACATAGTCCAGATCTAAGTCCAGATAGGTGATATTACCATCTCTATCGCGTTCACATGGAGAAGAGATATTACAGAATATCTTAATGGGTTGATAAGCCTTATCTAGAGCGATAGAAACAGTATAACCATGATACTTTGGAAGAAAATGAAGTGTTTTATACTGTAATGGGATATCAATATTTTTGATAAAGTGTCGGAGTATTGTCGTTTCATCACAGATGACAAGAAAGTATTCTTCTGTTTCTTTTAACAGCATACCTTCTACCTCGATGTGAGGGCGATGTGGATATTTGTGGGATTTAATCTTTAACTGTTCCAACAATGAACCTCCTTATCTTATTGTGAAGTACAAATGCAATTATAATATGAATTGTAAGCCTTTGCATAGTGAGAGAAATGATATTTATAAAGTATTTGTGAATATTTACGAAACTTTAAATGAATTGTAACACGATTTTGATAATCATCTAGTAATATTAGTGGAAATCGTAAGGATGATTGCAATATTTCTGCCGGCGCTGTTGTTTGTTATTGGATCATTAACGTATTTTGCAGATATTCGTAGCAACAGGTATATTGCAAGTGCATTAAAAGGGAGTTATCGGTATACTAGGAGCAGCATTCATCAATCCTATATTAAACCACATAATCATACATCCATTTGATGCATTGTTTACATGTCTGCTGTTTATTATGCTGCACTATGGTAAAGTAGTACCATGGATTGGCGTTACAGCAGGACTGATAATCGGTATTATCTTTTATAGATAGGAGAATGATATGAGGCATACATGGGCAGATGCACATCCCTTACTCACAGCATATTACGAAAATGAATGGCAGATTGAATCACATGATGACCGTTATTTATTTGAGATGCTTGTACTAGAAGGAATGCAGGCGGGATTATCGTGGCTCACGATATTAAAGCGCAGAGAAGCGATGCGCCGTGCTTTAGAGAACTTTAATTACGAAACCATCGCTGTATATGATGAAAGTGACTTTGACCGTCTGATGAATGATGAAGGAATGATCCGTAATCGTTTGAAAGTACGCAGTATAATGAGCAATGCACAAGCATTTGTGAAAGTAAGGGAGCAGTATGGAACGTTTGATGACTATATATGGCACTTCACTGAAGGAAAGTCGGTAGTGACTTATTACGAAGATGAGTCGAAGATACCGACAGATAATGGGTTATCTCAACAAATCAGTAAAGATCTAAAGAAACGTGGCTTTAAGTTTGTAGGACCGGTTATCATATATGGGTACCTCGGTGCAATTGGTATCATTCAGGATAAACTGAAATGGAATAAATAAAAGTGCTGAACCCATAGGTTCAGCACTTTTATCTTTTGATGGTATAGGCGAGTACGATACAAATCACTGCTAAACATACTGAAACATAAGGTGTAATCGCAACATCAAAATTATTGATTATGATGCCTCCAATGAGTGCACCAAATCCGATCCCAGCATTGAGCGCACTCATGTTCCACGCCATAATACTGCTGGAATCCCCTTTAACCTGTTTAATAATCCCGATTTGAATTGCAGGGTTCGTACTCCATTCAAATATATTCCAGATAAGCATCACAATAAGCAGCAATACGAATACACGTAATGATAATTTAAACAGAAAGATGGAAAGGGTATATATCATTATTGCAATCAGTAACCACTTTCTGCTACCTATTTTATCAGCCATCCTGCCGCCGAAGCTTGTCCCTGCGATACTTCCGATACCACAAATAAACAGTAGAATCGAAACTTGTTCTAACGTATATCCTTCATTTAACATCATCGGACTGATGTAAGTGAATACAATATAATTAGAAGCTAATATAAAGAAGGTAATACCGATATACTTTGCAGCTTCTTTCGGATAGAGCAGTTTTGAAGATTTGTCTTCATCTTCTGATGTCTTAATTGTATTAGGGAGCTGGAACATTAAGAGTATTGTTGCAATAACACTTACGAGTACAATCATCCAGAATGTTGCACGCCATCCAAGCATTTCACCAAGCTTTGTGCCAATTGGAACGCCAAATACATTTGCACCACTAAACCCTATATAGACAAGCCCAAGCATCTTACCTCGTTCACGCGGATCACTTAAGATTACTGTGAGGGCAAGCAATTTCACTACAATGATACTGGATGCTGCTGATGCGATGATACGCCCAATGACGATAATCCAGAAAACGTTACCTACAGCATTAATTATATTACCGATAATAAATATAATCATGCTGATTAAGAGTACCCATTTTGGATTGTAGCGTTCAGTAAGTTTGACGAGTATTGGACCGCTAATTGCTACTGTAAATGCATAAATCGTGACAAGTTGGCCGGCAAGTGCGCGAGAGATGTGCAGATCATCGCTAATCAAAGTGAGAATACCGGCAACGACGAGTTCTACCATTCCCACTACAAATACGCTGAGTATAAAAGTAAAAAGTTTAAATTTTGACATAATAAATCCTTTCAGTGTTTGAATGCATTAAGATTATACCAATATTTGATAAATTAAACACGCATAAGAAATTAAAATAAAATATTCAGATAAACGGTATTGTTCATTGTCAATTGTTCAAAAAAATTGCATAATAAATATGAAAAGGTTTTCATAAAGGAAAGGGATGGTCAAGATGATTAGACAGATTACACAAGTAGATCTACAAGATGCCGTTGACCGTATAGCAGAAATTTATTTGACAAACTTTAACGATCGTAGACCGTTAAGAGAGATGAGCAATGATATTTTAAAGTTGAGTGAGCATTCAGGGTTTAGATGCTTTATTAGTACACAACTTGGGACGATTGATGGTTATTTATATGGTTATACGAGCGGACGCGACCAGTTTTATAGACAGTTACTGGACCAGTTTTTGTCAACAGAACAGCAAGGAATGCTTGATGGTGCATTTGAAGTCGTTTCTATCGCTGTAGATAAGCACTTCCATAAGAACGGAATCGGCACACAGTTATTAGATGCACTACCACCAGGAAAGTACTATTTAACGAGTGACGTACACGATATCGGTGCCAATGCATTCTATTATAAGAACGACTGGATACTGCTCAAAGGAAATATGTATTTACATCCTAATATACCGCATAAGAATTTATATTATAAAGAAATAAAATAGCAGGTAGAAGTGTAAAAAGCCCTTATAGAAGATACGCTGGAGTGTAAATTTTATAAGGACTTTTTTACGAGACGACGCTTATATGAATGTAAACAAGACACTTATGCATATAAAATGAAGAAATGTTTTAAAAGATTAGAAATATAAAAGATAAACGATTGGAAATTCTTCTTTTCGTACACGATTTTATATGCTAAAATGAATAAATATTAATTTTTACGTATAAAAAATGGAGGGTGTTATGATGCATTCTGATAACAAAACGGGTAAGGTGGGGCAGTTTAAATTTATTATTCCTAGTCTCATCGGAATATTCCTATTTTTAACGCCACTCAATGTTGAAGGTAAGACGAGTTTGCCCGTTGCAGTTTTAGCAAAGTGGCTGTTATCGATTCTCGGTAATTTCACACCAACTTTAATCTTCATCGTTATTATTCTTTCTACGTTACTAACATTTTACTTTAGTTTCATTAATCATCCAAAGACGAGTTATTTCAAACAACTGTTTGAGGTGAACTGGATCTGGTTTATCATTCGTCTTATCGGTGCTATTTTTGCAACCATTGTCTATTTTAAAATGAAAGTCCCATTTGTTGATACTGAAAATACAGGGCAGCTTATATATAGTGAATTATTGCCGACATTGATCGCTGTATTTTTCTTTGCAGGCTTATTTCTGCCATTTTTAATGGACTATGGATTACTGGAATTTCTTGGACCGATATTCTCTAAGGTGATGCGCCCACTCTTTACATTACCTGGACGCTCTGCAGTGGATAATTTAGCTTCATTTATTGGAGATGGCACTGTAGGCGTTATGATTACATCTAGACAATACGAAGGAAACTTCTTTACGAGACGTGAAGCAACAGTTATTGCGACAAGTTTCTCCGTGGTGTCAATCACGTTTGCGATTGTTGTTTGTGAACAGATTGGACTAATGAATCACTTTTTCTATTTCTATGGAACTGTTATTGTGTCATGTTTGGTTGCAGCGATGATTATGCCGCGTATTTGGCCGTTGTCGAAGATCCCGGACCATTATGCTGATGGAACAACTGAAATTAAAGATGAAGAGATTCCTGATAATCATAATGTCCTCAGCTACGGATACGAAAATGCGACTAGAACAGCGATTAAAGCACCCGGATTTAAAACATTCTGGTATCAAGGATTTAAAACAGTAGGAGATATGTGGTTTGCGGTACTGCCTGTCGTAATGTGTATCGGTACAGCAGCAACAATCATTGCTGAGTATACGCCGTTCTTTCAGTGGATTGGAATGCCGTTCGTACCTTTATTAGAATTGCTCCAGATTCCTGATGCAGTTGCAGCATCTCAGACGATATTGATTGGATTTGCAGATATGTTCTTACCTTCGATACTTATAACAGATTCTGAATATGATCTTACACGTTTTGTTATTGGTGCATTAAGTATCTCTCAGCTGATTTATTTATCAGAAGTAGGTGGTGTTATATTAGGCTCTAAAATACCGGTAAGCTTACCTAAGCTGTTTATCATCTTCTTGATGAGAACAATCATCTGTTTACCGATTATCGTGCTAATGGGACATCTACTATTTAGCGTATAAAAAGGTCGTGACACGAGCGTTTAGACACGAGTAAAATCGCGAAAAGATTGCAAGAAACGTTCTTTGTTTCAAGCAATCTTTTTGATTTTATCGAAGTGTCTGCTCGTGGAGCGCCGTCAAAAAAGGTCGTGACACGAGCGTTTAGACACGAGTAAAATCGCGAAAAGATTGCAAGAAACGTTCTTTGTTTCAAGCAATCTTTTCGTTATATAGTTCTCTTAAACTTCTGTTTCAAGCTTTGCGATGACAATTTCTGAACCAAGCATTGGTGATTCTCCTTGAGGTTTATCGCCGCCACGTGAATGTGCCTGATTGAACGCATCACTCGTTTTCCATGCTTCAAAGTCTTCTAACGTTTCCCACCATGTATTGACATAAAGTTCGTCATAATCTTCTAAGTTCTGAATAGACCATGTTTCAATCTTATGGAAACCTTTTAATTCTTGGATTGCCCCACCTTTCGTAAACATCGGTGCCATCTTTTCAGCGAATCCTTTTTTCATTTTAATCCTATTTGTAACGATATACATGAAATCACTCCTAAAGTTTTGTTGGATTTGTTGCCCATATCTGATTCGTACGTACAAATGTTCTGCGATTGATCTTAAGCTGGGAAACAATGATCTCTGCGATATCTTCAGGGTGTGTCATTGATTCAGGATCGAGTGACACTTCACCGATTAAGTCTGTTAATACAGCAGAAGGGTGAATCAAGAACGTTCTGATATTATGCTGACGCATTTCTCTCATAACACCATCAGATAATCCTGATAATGCAAATTTACTTGCAGAGTATGCACTTGAAGTCGGGCCGGCATTTACAGCGGACATTGAGCTCATATTGACAATGTCACCTGACTGCTGGTTGATCATATGCGGCAGAACCTCCTGCATAAAATGAAATGGACCATACACATTCACGGCCATCATCTTATTGAACTCTTCTTCAGTTGTCGTGAGAAATGAGCTGTTATGCATAATGCCTGCATTATTGATCAATATATCGATGCGTTCAAATGTTTCCAATGTATGTGCAACAGCTGCTTTAATATCGTCTTTGTTTGCACTGTCACATACAATCGCAGTTACATCTATATCAAACTGTGAAAGTGAGTCTACAGCAGATTCCAGATGATCGATGTTACGGCCTGTAATTGCAATATGTACACCTTCATGTGCAAGCGTCTTAGCGATCTGTAAACCGATACCTCTCGAACCGCCTGTAATAAGTGCTGTCTTGTTTTTTAAGCTTTCCATGATAATGCTCCTCTATAAGTAGTGATAAGTTGATAGCTTGTAGTGAAAAACAAGAGGGTGACAGATGTCAGACCCTCTTGATGGTATTATTTATTTAATTCGTTAATGATTTTTTTATCGTTATGTGTATAGATAATGTATTTCTTGTCTTTTGTGTCTAAGAGAACGCGGTTTGTTTTACCAAAAGTAGAGCCGATACGTACGATTTTTTCGTCGCTCGCTTCTTCAGCAGTGGCGTAAATATTCGTATCTTCTTTAACACTTAAAATATCTTCGTTTGGAATAGTGATATCAGCAACACGCCATTTAATATTTACTTCTTTGTCATCTTTAGTAATTCTCATTGCCATTTCTAAACACATCCTTATCGTTTTTATACCATTAATATAACGCTTTTTATCGGTATATTCAAATAAACTGATGTGATTAGATGTTTTTAAACGAAATTCATCTTTAATGAAAGAAATTAGCGTTTATTTGTTGATTTATCTTAAAAAACTTACAGGAATTGATTATCATATACAATGAAGGGATTTGATGAATTGAGATATAAATCTATGTTTTTATTATTAGCGGCAGTGATTGTTGTTGCGGCGACATTGCGCGCTCCATTAACAGTAATTGGTCCGATTATTTCTGAAATCGGAGATACATTGTCATTGAATCATGCGATGCTTGGAGGACTGACTACAATCCCACTCATTATGTTTGGTATCGTGTCGCCTTTCGTCGCAAAAATAAGCGGAAAAATTGGCATGAGTATGACGTTATTAAGTGGAATGTTACTGCTGTTATGTGGTCTGATAGTGCGTATTCTCCCGAATGTGACGTGGCTTATCACGGGAACGATATTGGTAGGTACAGGTATTGCGATAGGAAATGTGATACTACCAAGCTTCGTTAAATGGCGCTTTCCAGCGCATATCGGACTGATGACGGGTGTATTTGCCGCTACGATGAATTTAACAGCAGGAATTGGTGGTGGCTTAAGCGTCCCCTTAGCACATTATAACGATTACGGTTATCAGTTCGCATTGGGATTCTGGATTATTCCCTCGGTAATTGGGCTTCTCGTGTGGCTGCCACAACTAAAGCATAATCCAAAGCCAGCAGTTTCAGTAAGTAGCCATAGAATTTATCACTCTAAGTTAGCAGTTGCAATTGCACTGATGATGGGATTTCAGTCTATGAACTTTTACAGTACTGTGACGTGGTTTCCTGAAATATTGATTCATTATGGTGTATCGCAGGAAATAGCGGGATATATGCTGATGCTAAACCAGTTTGCACAGCTTCCGATGACGTTTATGATGCCTGTCATTGCGATGAAGATGAACAATCAGCGTCCGTTAGTGATTGCTTTTACGATGCTCTTCTTAATAGGTTTCACTGCTTTGCAGTTTAATCATATTGTATGGATTGTTATTGGAATGATTGCAACCGGTCTTGCTGGTGGAGCAGCATTTAGTCTATGTATGCTATTTTTCTCATTGCGTGCTCGTACAAATGAAGATGCAATCAAACTGTCGGGTTTTAGTCAATCGGTTGGTTACATTATTGCAGCGATTGGGCCGGTATTGATGGGATACTTAAATGATATGACAGGAACTTATACTACAAGTTTTATAATGTTCTATATCATCGCAATCTGTATGTTTATCTTTGGTATGATTGCCAGTAAGAATGAATATGTATAATGCTGTTCATGTAATGATTTGATCATAAATTAAAACCTAGAAGCTGTTGCATCTAGGTTTTTTACAATTTTATCTTTCTGGATTTCTTGTATTGCATCCATTTGCTTAAACTATATATCATCAAGCCACTCCAAATACAGCCGAATGTAATTGCGTGTGTCAATGTAAAGGGTTCACCAAACATAAAAACACCTTGGAGTAAGATAAGTGTTGGTGAGATGTACTGTAGTAATCCAACGAGAGAAAGTGGAATACGCTTTGCACCGGCACTAAATAAAATAAGAGGAATCGCAGTTACGATACCGGAGAATAGAATTAGAAAACTTTCGAAGTTATTACCAAAATATGTCTTTTGGTCTGCGGTTAATATTGCGATACCGAGAAAAGCGATAGGTAATATGAAGAATGTTTCTAGTGTGATGCTATAGAGCGCATTAATATTGACTACCTTCTTCATTAAACCGTATAAGGCAAAGCTCAGTGCCAACGTGACTGAAACGATAGGGAATGTTCCGACAGAGAATGTCATATAGAGTACACCTATTGCAGCGAGTAGGATGGCCAGTGTTTCCGTTCTGGTAAAGCGTTCTTTCAGAAAGATGAATCCAAGTGCAATGCTCATCAATGGGTTGATATAATAACCAAGACTCGCTTGCAGCACATGATTATTATTAACAGCCCAGATAAATATACCCCAGTTAAAGGTTATCACGACGCTAGCGATAATCAGTGCGATAAATTCACGTTTTCTCTTAAATAAACTTTTTGTCTCTTTGACTAAAGGGGATAGCTTCTTTGTTACAGCCAGCACAATGATCATAAAGAAAAATGACCAGATAATACGATGGAATAAAATCTCGTAATCATTAAAACTACTTACTGCACGCCAATACGAAGGTAAGATTCCCCATAGAAGATATGCTAGTGCTGTATATAGAACGCCTTTTTGTGTATTGTCCATTATCTCACTCCTTTACTTGATGATTATAGCAATCGCAAAATTATGTGGCAATGAGCAAGTTCTTTACAATTTTTAAAATGTGTTATAATAGTCTGAGCAATAGATAGCTATTAAGGAGAGACACAATGAATAGACTTATAATGCTGATATTGACGAGTGTGTTAGTACTAACAGCATGTAATGATGGACAAGAAAAAGAGCGCAAAGAATCAAAACCTAAAGTAGAAGTTAAAGTGAACCCTGAAAAAAAAGAAAGTAAGAAGACTACTGAACAAAATGATAATAAAACAAAAAACAAAACAGAAAATGCTGTACCTGAGTCATCTGAAGAACAAATTACAACATACCCCTCTAATCAAGACATCATTGATCAGGATAATATTGATACTACAAAGTATAACGATTCTAGAAATTGTCTTATCAATGGTGGAGGAAGTGCCAGATGTGCAGTATTAGCTGAGACGAAGGAATATTCAAAAGCATGGAATAATTTAACGAACGAAGGATATAACTGTAAAGATGGTACATGCTATCAGTTGAATCCACCTACGCAAACGCAAGACTCGACACATACAGTTACACACAAAAGACCAGAGCCCGTACAGCCGTCGACGCAACCGACAACAGAGACGCCGACAACAGAAATGCCTACGACAGAAATGCCGACAACGGAAATTGTTACGACTGAGCTCCCTTCAACCGAACAATCACAAACAGTTCAGCCGAACCAACATGAAGATACGACAGATGAATAATGTTAATAATAGAAGCAATTAGAGCAGCGTATGAATCTCAAGAGCGGCACTCAATCGATTGAACAATAGACTAAAACTATGAACTCTTCGTGATGTCATAGTTTTTTCTTTGTTATCTATACTATAATAAAGACCTATAAAATTTAATGGAGGTACATACGTGACAGGAAAGACTCATATCGCATGTGGTGTATTCATTGGGACGCACTATGCGGTTTCACACGCATATAATATCAGTCAGTTTGCAGCAATCATCGGAACGTCTGCGCTTTTTAGTATAGTTCCTGATATTTGTCATGCAGGCAGTAAAATAGGTAGAAAAATTTGGCCGGTCAGTGCATTAATCCGTGTATTATTCGGCCATAGAACGGTAACACATTCCATATTGTTTATGCTGCTCGTGTCGACAGTGTTATACTTACTTCAAGTACAGAATGTTTATATTATCAGCGCTAATCTTGGGATTATGAGTCATTTAATATTAGATATGATGACACCATCAGGCGTGACATTATTCTTCCCGTGGACTAAAAAGATTAGATTTCCGTTTAAAATCAAGACAGGTGGAGTTATAGACCATTCGCTTGCAACGGCATTCAGTCTTGTAACAATGTATATTGTCTATAATGAGATTATCCACAGAACGATAAGTTGGATAAAATATTAAAGGAGTTTTACTATGGAAAAGCACTTAAAAAAATATCATCATCATCAACTATTAAACCATATGGAGTTATTGTCTCAAGTTGAAAAACAAAGACTAGAAGAAACGTTATCCATTCAAGATTTTGAAAAGATAGATAAGTTGTATCAAGATGTCTATGTTCATCGACAGATTGCGCTTCCGGAAGATGTCCAGGATATCGCAACAACCATTATTAGTGAGCAATCAACAGAAGCGCTGGCACATATGGAGGCATTAGGGCAAAGTGCTATTAAAGCTGGCAAGTTTGCCGCAGTTCTAATGGCTGGTGGACAAGGTACACGTCTCGCGCATAATGGGCCGAAAGGTACATTTGAATTTGATGGTGTGAGTCTGTTTGAACTTCAGGCAAGACAAATAAAAGCATTGATTGAAAGCTTGAACGTGTCAATACCTTGGGTCATTATGACGAGTGATATTAACCATAAAGAAACAATCGCTTTCTTTGAAGCGCATGATTATTTCGGATTAGATAAACAGGATGTCTTTTTCTTCATTCAACCTAATATTGTAGCATTGAGTGAAGGTGGAGAGCTATTACTCAATGAGGACAAACAGCTGCTGACAACACCGAACGGTAACGGTGGAATCTTTGAAGCATTGAATGCATCAGGTACGAATAAGCTGTTACAAGAAAGAGGCGTTACACACATTTACATGAATAATATTGATAATGTACTTGTAAAAGTGCTGGACCCGGTACTTTGTGGCTATGCAGTTGAAAGTGACGCAGATGTTACAACGAAGACGATTGCAGCAAAAGATAATGAAAGTGTCGGCCGCGTTGTGGAAGTGAATGGGAAAAAACAAGTCATTGAATACACTGAGCTTCCTAAAGGAGAAGAGAATCATTTCCGTAATGCGAATATCGGAATTCATATATTTAAGCTTGATTTCATTGTGAATCATGCACAAAGTGAAATGCCTTATCACCTGGCGATTAAACAGCTGCCGCAGTTAGATGAGAGTTTTACTGTTATTGAAGCTACAGCATTAAAGTTTGAGAAGTTCTACTTTGATATCTTCAAATATGCGGATACTTTTAAGACGGTACAGTTTGATCGTAATGAAGAGTTCAGTCCTTTGAAGAATAAAGAAGGAAAAGATAGCATCGCAACAGCTTACGAAGATTTGTTGCGCACACGTCGACTATAAGAGGTGACCGATTTGAAAAATAAAACAACAATCTATGTGATGTTCATGATGCTTTTGATTGCGGCGATAAACCTTGGACTCAGTTATCATTATATATTTAATGTTAAAGGTTTGATGTGGATGGGATTTGTATCACTATTTGCCGCATTGTTATTAATGATGCTCACCGTGCAATATTATAAGCATCAAAAAAAGCAGGATCATTCTAATATAAATGCCCATATTAAATCTGAAGATGATAGAATCTTAAAGTAATTTTTACAATATTTTTACGATAAATTCATATAAATTCCAGTACAATATAAGCATATCAATAGATAAGCGAGGTTTTATATGAAACGGCGATGGTTATTACCTGTAATATTGATCAGTATCATTGTTGTATTACTTATCGCAACAGTTTATGCATTCTTGAGTAGAAGGCAGGAAACATTATTTATTGACGAGTATATGAAACGCTATCATCTCACAGTTAAAGGTACGATAGCACAGACACGCACCCCTTATTTTCAGCGTGGTAATCAATCACGACCAGTGATACTTCATGTAAGGCAAGGGGACAAAGTAACTAAAGGACAGGCGCTTTTTAGTTATGAGGATAGCGCCATCGCTGCAAATGAAAAGGAATTAAGCTTGAAGATTGATAATCAATTGATTGCAATGAATCAGATTGAAGGACAGCTCGCTGTGAAGCAAGAAGCACTTGCACAATCTGCGAGTCCGCGTATTGATGCAGAGCTGAACTGGCTGATAAGTGAGTATGAGAAACATAAAAATGAACTCGAGATATTAAAAACTAAGGAGAGTGCGGCAAGTGAAGCGGTTGATCAGCTGACAATCACTTCCGAGACAACAGGAATAGTAAGTGAAATTAATAAGGAACAACTGCAGCAATTTACAAACGCTAAACAGCAGTCTCCTGTCTTAACAATTGCTTCACCTGAAACTTTCGTTACAGGTGAAGTGGATCGAGAGCTCTATAAGCAATTAGAGAAGGAGATGCAGTTCGACTTTGAAATAGAAGGAAAATCTTATAAAAGTGAACTCATATCACTGACAAGAACGGTCGAGCACAGTACTGCAAAATATTATTATAAAGCAGCTGTAGAAATAGACGGATCTTATGTCGGTGATGTACTCACTTTTAAAATTTACCCGAACGGTAAAGATCATATATGGTTACATGAAGATTATATTAATAGAAAGAAACATAGATATTATGTTCAAAAGTGTTATGGAAACCGGGTTAATGAAGAGATTGTCCAGATAAAGAAACAGTCCGGACAATATTACCTTATTACAAAAGGATTATCGTCAGTCGATGAACTGAAAAAATATTGATATAAGAGATTGGGATATCCCCAATCTCATTTTTTAATGTTTCCATAAATAAATGATTGTGCGCATTGAAATTTGGGTAATGGTATTTAAGATAATAAGGGCCTATGAGGAGGAAGACGTATGAAATGGCAAGGTAGACAGGGGAGTTCTAATGTAGAAGATGCGAGAGGCTCTGGTGGCTTTTCTGGTGGCAGCCCGATGGTTATCGGTGGCGGTGGTATGGGGTGTTTAGGAATCATCGTCATGATCATTATCGTATTGATGGGTGGTAACCCAATGGATTACATGGGCGGCGAAAGTCAATCTACGCAAACACAGAATCAGCAACAAAATAATGGCAACAATGATGTCTTTGATACAGGGAATGTTAAGACGGATGCCGGGAACGATGGCGCTGCGACAGAACAATCTTTAGATGAACGTGGACAGTTTGCATCAGTGGTACTGAAAGATACGGAAGACGTCTGGCATAAGATATTCCAGGATTATGATAAATCGTATACTGAACCGAGGATGGTATTATATTCAGATGCAGTACGTTCAGGGTGTGGACAAGCAAGTGCTCAAATGGGACCGTTCTATTGTCCGGTTGATCAGAAGATTTATATCGACCTATCTTTTATGGACGAACTGGATCAGAAGTTTGATGCGCCTGGAGATTTCGCGATGGCTTATGTTATTGCACATGAAGTTGGACATCACGTGCAGAATGAACTTGGTATCTTACCGAAATTCCATCAGTTAAGAAATCAATTATCTGAAACTGAGTACAACAAATATTCTGTTGCTGTTGAGCTACAAGCAGACTATTTTGCAGGTGTTTATGCAAAGCACGCACAAGAAATGGGTTATACAGATGATGGAGATTTAGAAGAAGCGATTAAAGCAGCCCATGCAGTTGGAGATGACACAATTCAGAAGAATGCATTAGGACGTGCAAATCCTGATACTTTTACACATGGTTCTAGTGCGGAACGTATGGACTGGTTCAAGCGAGGATATGAAGCAGGAGACTTTAGTCAGGGGAATACATTTAAAGCAAGAGGTTTAGACTTTTAAATAATGGAAAATGAGATATACTCTTCTATAAGGGTATATCTCATTTTGATAAGCGCCCATTAACGTAAAGGATTGATAGATTGTGAAACTAAAGAGGCCGAATATTTCCTGGATAGCGCTCCTGTTCGTGCTATCTGCAGTGTTAATTTCTGGAACAGCCTTTATATTGATGGTGTTCTTCGGAATGTATGGACTCAGTAGATTACTTATTTATTTCCATCTAGCAGAGTTTACATATAATGAAAGTGTGATGGATAATAGCTTTTATTACGGCTCATATTTAATCATTGGCTACGTGCTATTGTTTATTATTGAATACATTATGGACGAATTAAAGCGTATGCTCCCAGAGAATAAGTTTTTTCATGGTTGGTATTTTCATATCATATCAGTAAGTATTTCGACAATAGTTTTTTATTTCGGGGTGCATATTAATTACCAGCATATTAGGATAAACTTTTTTGTCGTACTGGCGATTATTAGTGCATTATACTATTTAACAGAACTTTTCTATCCTGATAGCGTGGATTTGAATAATAAAGAGAATAGATGATGAAATAAAGAAGGGTAGCTAGCAACCTGTTGCTAGCTACCCTTTCGGTTTTGCTTGTGGCAGAACACTTCTGTCACGACCTTTTTTCATCCTTATTCTTCTTCGCAGTAGACTGATACGCTTCCAGGGTTAACTTTGAAGAGGCCATTTCCTTCTTCGTCAATCGTGATTCTATCCTCTCTTGTATTGGTGTAATCATACCAGACTTCACCGGCGCGTTCTTTGCCGACAAACATCTGTTTTTCTGCTTCTTCTTCACTGGAATTGATAATTACAGCACAACCTGTCTTATTGCCGTTACCACGTCTGACAAAGCCGATAACATTTGGGTGGTCGAAGTAATCATCTTGTTCCCCATAAGCTTTATTTTGTCTGATATAAAGTAATGGGTCGATTGCAAGCTGCTTTCCTTCGACTGGCTCTTCTCCACCAATGCCATAATAATCACCATAGAATATACATGGGTATCCATCTTTGCGTAATAATATTAGTGCATAAGCGCTTTGTTTGAACCAGTCCTTAACGAAAGATTCTAATGCTTCGCCTGGCTGAGAGTCATGGTTATCAACAAAAGTGACCGCAAGTTCAGGGTGTTCTTCAACAATTGTATCTTCAAATAATGTGCGTAGATCATAGGCGCTGCCTTCTTCAGAAGCGGTTTTAAAGTTGAAGTGCAGCTTAACATCAAATAAATCAGTGTTGTAATCTGCTTCTTCAAGAAATTTTTCATTCTTTCCAAGGTCAGAATTCCAATATTCACCGAGGAAATAGAAGTCTTCTCCAGCGTGTTCACGCATTGCGTCAGTAAAGTCTTTGATAAAATAGCTTTCGATATGTTTTACGGCATCCATGCGCATGCCATCTATCCCTAATGTGTCAATCAGCCATTTTCCCCATTCAATTGTATGTTGTCGGACATCTGGGTGTTTGTAATCGATATTCGTAAACATCAAGTAATCGAAGTTGCCATTTTCGTCATCTACGAATTCGTTCCAGTCTTTATTTTCTCCTATTATTTTAAAGATGCCCTTGCGACCAGTTTTGTGATCGTAGTCAGTACCGTTGAAGTGTGTGTGATTCCATTTGAAATCACTATATTTATTATTACGACCTGGGAATTCAAATTTTGTATAGGCTTCGATTTCGAAAGGTTCAGAGATGACATGGTTACGATCATTAGTATCAACTTCTAAGACTTTGATTGTTTCAGTTTCATCTGCACCAGCCTTATGATTGAGCACAATATCAGCATAAACTTTTATGTCGTTCTCATGACAAGCTTTAATTGCATCTAATAATTCTTCTTTCGTCCCATATTTAGTACGCACTTCTCCTTTCTGGTCGAATTCCCCAAGGTCATATAAATCATAGATGCTATATCCTGTATTCGTTACATGATCTGCTTTACATGCAGGAGGTAACCAAATCGCATCAATTCCACTTTCCTTTAGTTTTGGTGCGTCTTCTTTCAGACGTTTCCAATGCCCGCCATCTCCATTTGTATGCCATTCGAAATATTGCATCATTGTATAATTCTTTGTCATATGATTCTCCTCATCCTTTCGGTAATGATTTATCTATGTTATACCCATAAAATCACGAATACATCATAACTATATCATTTATAGTAATTTCTTTTATACAAAGCCGATTCTTTTTGTTAAACTAAAATTATTATAAGATGAAGGAGCGTTTAAATTGTTAACTAAAGAACAAGTAATAGAAATTATCGGGCAATTAGAAGATCCAGTAATTAATGTACCTCTCTCTGAAACAGAGGGGATTAAAGAAATTAGTATTAAAGAAGAGAAAGAACATGTATCTGTTAAAGTGATGATTGCAAAGCTTGGAGGCCAGCCTCAGCTTGATCTTCAGATGCAAATTGTAGAGAAATTGAAGGAGAATGGCGCAAAAACTGTAGGGATACGTTTTGAAGAGATGGACGAGTCGATGCTTGAGCAGTTCCGTGGAGTTTCTACTTCGGAAATTGAAAAGTTAGTCGATCCAAATAATAAGGTGACATTCATCTCAATCGCTTCAGGAAAGGGTGGCGTCGGGAAATCAACGGTTTCTGTGAACCTTGCTGTCGCACTTGCCCGCTTAGGTAAACGTGTAGGACTAGTTGACGCTGATATTTATGGTTTCAGTGTTCCGGATATGATGGGAATTTCAGAACGACCTGAAATTGATGGCGAACGCATCGTCCCTGTATCACGTTTTGGAGTAAAGGTAATTTCGATGGCGTTTTTCGTAGAAGAGAATACACCTGTCATTTGGCGTGGGCCAATGCTTGGGAAGATGATCAATAACTTCTTTAACGAAGTGAATTGGGGAGATCTGGATTATATTCTCTTAGATTTACCACCAGGCACAGGAGATGTTGCACTAGATGTACATACAATGTTGCCGAAGAGTAAAGAAATCATCGTAACAACGCCACATCCAACAGCTGCATTTGTAGCATCAAGAGCAGGAGCGATGGCATTGCATACGGAGCATGAAATTCTTGGTGTAGTAGAGAATATGAGCTACTTCGAAAGTAAAGAAACGGGAAATAAAGAGTATGTATTTGGTTCTGGTGGCGGTCAAAAGTTAGCTGAAGAGTTAAACACAGAGCTGCTCGGGCAACTTCCGTTAGCTCAACCGGACTGGGACAATGAAGATTTTGCACCTTCTGTCTATCAGGAAGACCATCCACTTGGTATCATCTATACGCAAATGGCTCAGAAGGTAATCGATAAAACAAAATAAATTAAAGAGGTACAATCGTGACTTTAAAAAATTTAGGTAAATTCTATGGCATCACGTTACTTATAGGACTTGTTGTCACAGTAATCGTCAGTCTTATATTCGGGTATGATAAATTAACAGTTTATCTTGTCCAAGGTGAATTAGGGGAATTCCTGGCAGCGCTAATCTGGTTTATGGGATACGGACTGTTAATTGCATCAATCAGCCAGCTGGCATTCTTCGCATACTTGTTTATCCATCAGATGGGACAGGGCATATTTAGAAACGGCTGGAATGCGATTCAAGTTGTGATTATTCTATTTGCAATTGTCGATCTCGTTTATTTCAGATATTTACGTTTTGGGCAGAAGGATGGAGATATCCTTAAATTTATCTGGATTCCAATTTTAATCGTCATCTTCGGTATTGCTGTAAGTGTCTATAAAAACAAGCTGACAGGTAAAAATGTCTTTATTCCTGCAATGTTCTTTATGGTCGTAATGACAACTGTAGAGCTCATACCATTTCTGAAGGTTAAAGATATGATGTGGCTGTATTGCACCATCTTTGCGCTGCTTTTATGTAATGCATTTCAGTTATTATCATTACCGAAATATAATAAGGCATCTTTTGAAGAACGTAAGGCACGCAAGATTGCAAATGGCACTTGGGTAGAGGAAACACCAGAGTCCCCTAGTAAGAATGTGAAGAATACGCAAATTGTCACACATAATAAAAAACGAAAAAAGAGATAATGATATGACCTGGCTCATTGGAGTTAGGTCATTTGTCATTAAGAAATGAGGCGGAAATGAAAAGAGGATTAATTAGTGCGCTCGTGATTATTATGTTTATGAGTGCCATCGAAACATCAATCGTGTCACTCGCAACACCTGCAATCGGCAAAGATCTTGGTGTTAAAGAATCACTGGCATTAATATTTACCAGCTATATGATTGCTATTGTAGTGATAACACCGCTTGTCGGGGAAATTATGAAACGTATCGGATCTAAGTATACGATGATATTCGGTATTATTATATTTATAGTAGGAAGTATGTTATCAGGAGCGTCATTTACGTTTCCGATGCTTGTTGCATCACGTCTTGTTCAAGGTCTTGGTGCAGGTATCATGATGACGATGGGGAGTATTATTCCGAAGATTGCATTTGAGATTCCTTATCGCTATAAAGTAATGGGGATCGTGGGAAGTGTCTGGGGCATTTCAAGTATCGTAGGACCACTTTTAGGTGGATTAATACTAACATACTTAAGATGGAGTTTTTTATTTTACATTAATGTTCCTGTAGCAATAGTTGCAATTGTTCTTGTACTGAAGTTCTTCAAATTTGATGAGCAACCCTCTAAGGCGAAACTTGATGTTAAAGGGTTATTGCTTTTCTATGCATTTTTAAGCTGTTTGATTATTGGTTTCACAGCTGGGGAACCACTGAGTATGTCAGCATATATAGTAGCAATTACATTACTCGTTATATTTGTTAAGTTTGAATTGAAAGTACAATCACCATTTATACCAGTACGCTCCTTTAATAAAAAGATAGGTATAACGATGGGAACAGATATGGTATACGCAATGCTGTTGATGGGAACGAACATATTCTTACCGTTTTATTTGCAGACAGAAAAAGGGTTGTCACCATTACTTAGTGGTTTAACGACCTTCTCAATATCAGTGTTCTGGCTGGCATCTACATTTATATTGAAACGTGTTGAACAACGCTTTACTATTAAGCAAGTCTATCAATTAAGTTTCTTCTATATGATTATCGGTGCAGCGATTATACTAATTACAGAAAGTGTTATTGCAGTAACGATTGGGTGTATATTTCTAGGATTAAGCTATGGTACTGTATTTACGAAGAATGTCGTAACCATTCAAGAAAGTGCGGCACCCCATGAACTCGGTAGTATGATGAGCACTTATAGTTTACTTAAGTTTATCGGCTCAACTACTGGATCGATAGTCATGTCGGTCGTCTACTATAGCAATGTATTACACAACATTCACAACAATATGGCGATAATGATCATCATCGCATTCATACTCATCATTATCTATCAGTTTTTATATAGAGAAAAGAAGGCTTAGTGAAATTATTCTGCCTAAACGACAACCCGGACAATACAGAGAAGAACATCCTCTGTATTGTCCGGGTTGTTATATATAAAAAATATTAAATAAAGTGTTGACTTTAATATAGCAACTTGTTAAGATATAAAAGTCGCAAAAACAAGTGACACCAACGATTAAGCGTTTGAAAAACAAAATGAAAAAGTGTAAAAAAGACTATTGAAACTTTGTTCTCAAACATTTAATATTAATTGAGTAAGAACGGCGCACGAAACATTTCAAACTAAGAAATCGCGAGTGTAAAACTTCTTCAAAATA
>NZ_PPRM01000022.1 GCF_002902665.1 Macrococcoides caseolyticum | reverse complement strand
GAATCGTATGACGGAGGCTTGGAAAGGGGCAATTCACGCATGTATGACATCAGAGGTCTAAACGAAGAGTGTGGCGTGTTCGGGATCTGGGGTCACCCAAATGCTACGGAACTCACTTATATGGCGCTGCACTCATTGCAGCACCGTGGTCAGGAAGGTGCCGGTATCGTATGTTCTGATGAGAAGAATATCTATGGTGCGCGCGGCATGGGATTGTTACCTGAAGCAATCAGTGAGATGAAACTCGAATCATTAAGCAGCTTTCATCATGCCATCGGACATGTCCGTTATGCAACGACGGGTGCATCTGAACTGTCCAATGTCCAGCCGTTTATCTTCAAGCATTCTAAAGGTGATATCGGTCTTGCACATAATGGGAACTTGACGAACGCTGAACAGATTAAGCTTGCACTGGAATCTGAAGGTGCAATCTTCCAGACGTCCAGTGATTCTGAAGTGTTAGGACATCTGCTCTTAAAGGCGAAATCAGATAATAAGCTGAATAACTTGAAAGCATCATTGAACCAGATTAAAGGTGCATTCTCATTTCTCGTATTACATCCTGAAAAGCTGTTCGTAGCCCGTGATTCTCACGGTGTGCGTCCGCTGATGCTCGGTAAGGTTGACGGGGCATACTGTGTGGCAAGTGAGACGTGTGCGTTTACAGCGGTCGGTGCAGAATATATTCGTGATATCGAACCAGGCGAAGTGCTGACCCTATCTCATGATGGTCTGGCAGAAGACGTCTATACGACGAATACACAGTCCAGCATGTGTTCTATGGAGTATGTCTACTTCGCACGTCCGGATTCAGAATTTCGTAAGCATTCATTATATGAGATACGTAAAGCTTTAGGGCGTAAACTCTATGAGGAGATGAATATCGAAGCGGACGTTGTAATCGGTGTACCGGATTCTTCATTACAGGCGGCGAAAGGCTTTTCTCTTGCAAGTGGTATTCCGAACGAACAAGGTCTGCTCAAGAATCGCTACGTCGGCAGAACCTTTATCTCGCCGGACCAGAAGATGCGCGAACGTGCCGTACGCATGAAGCATGCACCGATTCGCGATGTCATTGAAGGCAAGCGCGTCGTCGTGATCGATGACTCTATCGTACGTGGTACGACGAGCAAGTTTATTGTGAAGACATTGAAGCAGGCAGGTGCGAAAGAAGTGCATATGGCCATCTCAAGTCCACCGCTCATTCATCCGTGTTATTACGGTATCGACGTATCAACGCACGCAGAACTTATCGCAGCGAACAAGAGTGTTGCAGAAATCGAAGCAGAGCTGGAAGTAGATTCACTTACGTATCTATCGGTGGATGGTATGCATGAAGTGTTCCGTTCATTTGATTCTAAAGGCGAATGTAATGCCTGCTTTACTGGGAACTATCCGATTGAAATCGTGGATCATGTATTACCAGAAGAAAAAGACAAGAAGAAGAAGGGAGTATAATTATGGCTGAAAGTTATAAACAATCAGGCGTTGATATCCATGCTGGGTATGAAGCGGTTGAGCGCATGAAAAAGCATGTGAACAAGACGATGCGTAAAGAAGTGCTTGGAGGGCTTGGCAGTTTCGGTGCGGCATTCGACCTATCACAGCTGAATATGAAAGCACCTGTTCTCGTTTCAGGTACTGATGGAGTAGGTACGAAATTACGTCTTGCAATCGATAGTGATCGACATGACACAATCGGAATCGATGCAGTGGCAATGTGCGTGAACGATATTTTAACGACAGGTGCGATGCCGTTATACTTCCTTGATTATCTCGCATTAAATAAAGTGGACCCTGTAATCGTCGAACAGATCGTTAAAGGTGTTGCTGATGGCTGTGCTGAAAGTGAATGTGCACTGATCGGTGGCGAAACAGCTGAAATGGGCGATATGTATCATACAGGTGATTATGATATCGCTGGCTTTGCTGTCGGGGCTGTCGAGAAGGATGCATATATTACTGGTGAACGTATTGCTGAAGGTGACGTGATATTAGGACTTGCTTCAAGCGGTATTCACTCAAACGGTTACAGCTTGGTACGTAAGATCATTAAAGATAATAATCTCGATCTAGATGCTGAATTTGATAACGGTAAGACGCTGCTGGACGTCGTGTTAGAACCAACACGTCTATACGTTAAGAGCGCAAAAGCGATATTGGATGCAGCGGACGTACACGGTATGTGTCACGTGACCGGGGGCGGCTTTATTGAGAATGTTCCGCGTGTCTTTGTGACTGACGGATTATATCCGGAGATTGATGTTACAAACATTCCGCGTCAGAAGATCTTTGACTTATTACAGGAAAAAGGCAGCATCGACAAGATGGAGATGTACAATATCTTCAATATGGGTATCGGATTTATCTTTATCGTACCGAGAGAAGCGGTAGAGAAGGTACGCTCAGCAGTGAACGAAGAAGTATTTGAAATCGGTCATGTCGTATGCGGCGATAAAGCAATCGACATTAAAGGTGTAATATGATTAAGGTCGCGATATTTGCTTCAGGTAATGGGTCGAATTACGAGAAGATTATGGAGCATATTCAGGCAGGATTCCTGGATCATATTGAAGTGACAGGACTCTATACAGATAAACGTAGCGCGTTCGCAATTGAGCGCGCACGTCGTTTTGATACGCCTGTACATCTATTTGAGCTAAAAACGTTTAAAGATAAAACAGCATATGAAACAGCGATACTGAAACAACTCAAACGTGATGATGTCGAGTGGGTCATTCTTGCCGGCTATATGAAGCTTGTTGACAGGACGCTGCTCGATGCGTATGAAGGAAAGATGATCAACATCCATCCGTCGATATTACCAAGCTTTCCTGGTGTTAATGCTGTTGGACAGGCGCTGGATTATGGCTGCCGCGTCAGTGGTGCTACTGTCCATTACGTTGATAGCGGCATGGATACAGGTAAGATCATCGACCAGATGAGCTGTCCGATCTACGAAGAAGATACAGAGGAGACATTGCAGCTCCGAATTCAGAATCTAGAATACGAACTCTACCCGCGCGTCATCAAGAAAATTATTCGATAAGGAGTCTAATTATGAGAAAAGCATTATTAAGTGTATCAGATAAAACAGGTATTATCCCATTTGCCAAAAGTTTAACAGAACTTGACTTTGAACTTTATTCGACAGGTGGTACGAAAAAGGCATTAGAAGACAATAATATTGCGGTAAAGTCAGTCAGTGAACTCACAAACTTTCCTGAAATCATGGACGGACGTGTGAAGACGTTACACCCGAACATTCACGGTGGGATATTAGCGGACCGCAACAATCCTGAGCACATAAAGGCAATGGAGACTCACGGTATTCAGCCGTTAGATCTAGTGGTCGTGAATCTCTATCCATTTGAAGCGACCGTTGCCAACCCCGATGTTACTGAAATGGATGCCATCGAGAATATTGATATCGGTGGGCCGACAATGCTACGTTCATCAGCAAAGAACTTCAGGCATGTCATCACTGTTGTAGACCCGGCAGATTACGATGAAGTCATCGAAAAATTAAAAGCCGATACGTTAGACGAGACATTCCGTAAACAGCTGATGATCAAAGTGTTCACGCATACGAACAAATATGACGCTGCAATCGTCAATTTCTTCAGCGATAATACATCAACGCTGCGTTACGGAGAAAACCCGCATCAGAAGGCGCGTTTCATCAAGACAGACGCAAAACCGAACACGTTAGCTGGTGCACGCGTTCTGCACGGCAAACCGCTGAGCTTTAACAATATTAAAGATGCAGATGCAACGCTGTTCTTAGTGAAGCAGTTCGATATGCCTGCTGCAGTTGCAGTGAAACACATGAACCCTTGTGGTGTCGGAACGGGTGAAGTCATCAGCGAAGCCTTCCAGAATGCCTATGATGCAGATAGCCAGAGTATCTTCGGAGGTATCGTCGCATTAAACCGTGAAGTGGATAAAGCAACTGCTGAAAAGATGCATGCCATCTTCCTGGAAGTGATCATCGCACCGAAGTTCAGCGACGAGGCACTTGAGATCTTAACGGCGAAGAAGAATATTCGTCTCCTTGAAATCGATATGGATACGGACAAAGATGAAGAAGAGTTTGTATCTGTCAGTGGTGGTTATCTCGTTCAGGATAAAGATCTGCTGAACGTAACGCGTAATGATATGCGTGTCGTAACAGAGACAGAACCGACAGAAGCACAATGGAAAGCAATTGAGCTCGGATGGAAAGTCGTGAAAAGCGTGAAAAGTAATGCCATCGTCCTTGCAAACGATAAGCAGACAGTAGGAATTGGTGCAGGTCAGATGAACCGTGTCGGTGCAGCGAAGATTGCCATCGAACGTGCCATTGAAATGAACGACAATGTTGTCCTTGCAAGTGATGGCTTCTTCCCAATGTCAGATACGGTCGAAACGGCATATGCTGCAGGTATTAAATGTATCGTTCAGCCAGGGGGCTCTATCAAGGATCAGGATTCGATCGATAAAGCGAATGAATACGGCATGGCAATGGTAATGACGGATGTCAGACACTTTAAACATTAGGAGGCAGCTATGAATATATTAGTAATCGGTAGTGGGGGGCGTGAGCATGCACTGGCGAGAAAGCTCGCACAGTCACCACGTGTCACGGAAGTGTTCGTTATTAAAGGGAATGATGCGATGGCCCGCGAAGCAACGATAGTAGATATCGCTGAAGATGATCATGATGCTATCGTACAGTTTGCGCAAGATAACACCATCGAACTTGTCGTTGTCGGCCCTGAACAGCCATTGATCGATGGCTTAAGCGATCGATTAGATGAAGCAGGCATTAAAGTGTTTGGTCCGAACAAGAAGGCTGCCCAGATGGAAGGTTCGAAAGACTTTGCAAAAGCATTGATGAAAAGATATGACATCCCAACTGCAAGCTATGAGACGATTGATAACAAAGCAGATGCACTTGAATATCTAGATGAAAAAGGGACTCCGATTGTCATCAAATACGACGGTCTTGCTGCCGGTAAAGGTGTCGTTGTTGCGATGGATCGGGATACGGCGGTTGATGCTATCAATGATTTCTATGCTGAAGCAGGTGCGAAAGTCGTCTTTGAAGAATATCTTGAAGGGGAAGAATATTCACTCATGGTGCTGGTGAATGATGATTTCTGTATCCCGTTTGATACGATCGCACAAGACCATAAACGTGCTTTTGATCATGATGAAGGCCCGAACACTGGCGGTATGGGAGCGTACTGTCCAGTAAATCATATCTCTGATGATGTCCTTAAGACGACATATGATACAATCGTCTATCCGACAGTGCGTGCAATGCACGAAGAAGGGCTGAACTATTTCGGTGTCCTGTATGTCGGTGCGATTCTTACAGCTGAGGGACCGAAAGTCATTGAATTTAACGCGCGTTTCGGTGATCCGGAAGCACAAGTGCTATTAAGACGTCTGGAAACGGATCTCGTAGCGCTGATTGAAGCAGCATATCATAAAACAGAATTAGACTTAGTATGGCATAACAAATCAATATGTGGTGTCGTACTGGCATCGAATGGTTACCCGGGCAGTTACGCTAAAGGTGCAGTCGTAGAAGGCTATGATTATCAGGATAACTATATTGTGAGTGCATTAAAGCGCGTTGATGGTACGTGGGTAACGAACGGAGGACGTGTGATGCTGGCATTGGGTGAAGGTGATAACCTTCAGCAGGCACAGCAGGCAGCATATGAAAATATCAAGAAAATTAAGAGTGAGGGTCTATTCTACAGAACAGATATCGGAAATAAAGGTCTGAAATAAATAGAGGCCGGGACATTTGTCCCGGCCTCTCCTGTCTATATTAAAAGGCAGAACGCTTTTGTCCTAACCTCTCCTGTATTAAACGGCGGAACAAAAGTTGCCACTACGACAAAAACCGGACAAAAACTATAAATCAAAGAGCAATTTATTAGTTTTGCCCAGTTTTTGCTTGTGGCAGAACACATTTGTCCCAGCCTCTCTTTATTCGAATGTCTTTTGTACGTCTTCTTTAGTCTGTTCCTGACCTTCTGAATTACTATCTTGTTTTTTCTCTTCCTGTTCTTTAGCTTCTTCTGCATTATTCTTTAGCTCTTCGTATTTTTCTGTCATGATAATTCCTCCTAAAAGTTGTTATAGTTTATATTACCCCGCTTTTCAATCATTAAACATCTCAGTCTTAAGCATGATTTTGTTGAAATGCTAGGACATTTCTTATGAAACACATTATAATATGGAATGAGGTGGGATTATGAACTGGATTAAAAAACATTTTGAGATTCTGATTGGATATCTATTAGGTACCATGAATATGATTCTTGGAATATTCGTCATTGTGAATCATAAACAGATTTCACATTTTAAAGATGTTGATATCAATAAGATGCATATGTATAGTTTCTTTGACTTTATCAATATTTATTCGTTTGAGCTGATCAAGCTGCTGAGTCATTATATTAATCAGTTTACACTCTTATCTGGAGTGCTGTTTATTGTCATAGGAGGGGCATTCTTCTATGTATCACGTAAGCTCAGACAGACGACACTTTATGATAAGGTGATTGCTCAAGTCTACCTTTTGTTCGGTGGATTACTGTATCTCATCACATCGATTCTTATTTTTGAGATGTATGGTTTCTATGCACTGCTATATCTGCTTTTCTTCATCAGTGTCGTCTATTATACTTTGAACAGAAAGCGTCTGAATACGCATTTTAGGAAGCTGCATATCAATGTTCTTATATTCATCTATGCGCTTGCTTATTTTATGACGCAGCTTGCGGTCTATGATAATTTGAATGAAGAGAAGGTGACACCGCTCGATGTCATGACCATCAACTTCTTCTTTATTCTGCTCGTGCTTTTAGCGACATTATGTCTTGTTAACTATGTATTCTTAAAGCGTACGCTCGTTAAAGCATCCGATCACATGAAACGTACTGAGAAGAAGCGGGATTCTAAGATCAGCCGAATGATCCGTGAGAATACGAACATGACGATCAATAGGTTATCTGAAGAGTCTCTGAAATTAGATGAAAAGGTCGTCCTTATGATGCAGAGATGCTCGCTAAGAAAGCTCATCAACCTACAGGATGAGGATATCCCGTCATGGTTTAGATATCCGCGCTGGATCAAAGCATTTCATATCGAACTGCTGCTGAGCAGTCTGCTGTTTATCATTACTGTAATTGAACTGAATAACCGCAACATGCTGTTTGAAGCGACGAAGTTCAATGTTGTGAAGATGCAGTATTTCTACGAATGGATCAATTTATTCGGAATGCTTTTAATCATAGTCATGTATATCTATTTTACATTGATGATCCATTTTAGAGCTCGCGGTTACTTCGGGCAGTTATTTACAATCTCATTTTTAATGCTTAAAGTGATTGTTAGTTTTTACTTGATGCTATTTAAAGGAATCAACTTATCCCTATTCATCCCTCCGATACTCATATTACTGCTGTTAATACAGTTGCCGCTGTATATCATTCATCTGCAGAAAAGATACTGATAATTTCAGTTGAATGTTTTTTTGAAATTCTATTGTGGAAAATCGGGATTCACGATATAATCATTATGGAAACGTTACCATGGGGATGGGAGAAATTTCCGTGAATCAAATAATGAACGTGTAATAGACATCTGATAGAGATGTCTATTTTTTATGGTATAGTTAATGTATTAAATTTTAAGGAGAAATGTATGAAAAATGTAACGATTAAACGTAGTAAGCAGCAGAAATTCACTCATGGTTATGTCCTGCTGGAGACAGATGATGTGTATCAGACAGACCAGATTGAAGAAGGGGAGCTGTTCACCGTTAAGACAGAGCAAGGTGAACTTATTGGTACATTCTATTCAGGTTTGCAGCATAAAGGTCTTGGATGGAAGGTAAGTGATGCATATTTACAGTTTATCGATGCTTCATATTTTATTAACCTCTTTGAAACCGCGAATGCAGAACGTGCCTCTCTATATAATAGTACAGATACGAACGCCTTCAGATTGTATAATGGTGAAGGCGACGGTCTTGGTGGCTTTACGATCGATTCATACGATGGACACCTGCTGATCACCTGGTATTCAAAGGGCATCTATCATTTTAAGCAGGACATCATTGAAGCGGTGAAAGCTGTATTTCAGTATAAGACAATCTATGAGAAGCTACGCTATGATAAGAATGTGCCGACTAATCAGGTCAGTGATGAAGGGACGGAATTTCCAATCATCATCAAAGAGAACAATCTGCATTATATGATCGATCTGACGGACGGTGCGATGACCGGTCTGTTCTTAGATCAGCGCGATGTGAGAAAGAAGCTGCTGCAGATGGATACGAAGCATCATGATATGCTCAATCTATTTGCGTATTCCGGTGGTTTCTCTGTAGCAGTGGGCAGTAATGGCTACAAGACGACAAATGTAGATATTGCGAAACGTTCGATTGAATTGATGCAGCAGAACTTTGCATTAAATGAGATGAATCTGGATGACCAGACATTTATCACGATGGATGCATTTGATGCGCTCGCTTATTTTACGCGTCACTTAAAGACATTCGATATCATCGTGATCGACCCACCGAGCTTCTCACGTCATAAGAAGAAGGTATTTACAGTTAAGGATAACTATCATGAACTGATCACACAGGCGCTGCCGCTCGTCAATTATGGCGGATATCTGGTGCTGTCGACAAATGCATCGAATGTGTCACTCAAACAGTTCAGAGCAATGATAGAAGAAACGCTGATAGATCGTGCTGATTACGAGATTGAGCAGATCATGGGTCTACCAAAAGACTTCAAGACGACAGATAAGTATAAGGCATCTAAATATTTGAAGGTCGTGTTCGTAAAGATCAAAGGATGATTAAATAAAAGGTATTCTGGGAATATAGCTTTAGATATCTATTTTAGGAGGGGTTCCGTATGGGAATATTAGATAATGCCATTAATATGGCGACAAAGCAATTTACGAATAAAGAAGTGAAGACCATCAACAGCTTACCGCAAAGTGAGGCAGATCTTATAGAACGTCGTAAGCATGCAGAAAGCATGCTGCACAATAAATCACTGATGTCCTCTGCAGCAGCCGTCGTGCCAATTCCAGGGCTTGATGTGACAGCAGACCTTAAGCTGATGACAGATATTATCGAGAACATCAATAAAGAATATGGCTTAAGTCATAAGCAAGTCAGCGGGTATACAGATGATATTAAGCAGAAGATTGTCTTTTCTGCTGCGAAGTCTGGTAGTGATTTCATCGGCAAGAAAGTCACAAAAGGCTTTGTGGCTATGGTCTTCAAGATGATGCTGCGTCGTGAAGCGTTGAAACAGTCGAAATGGGTGCCTGTTATCGGGCAGGCAGTCAGCGGCACAATCAGCTATTATATGATGAAGAAGCTCGGTGAGCAACATATCGACAAGTGTGAACGCGTCGCACGTGAGCTCATCCTTTAACTGTTTTGTGAATATTTTAACAGAAATATTTGAAAGCATATCGTTTCGTGTTCAAATGATTGAGTTTACTCAAGAAATTTGGTATATTGAAAACGTATAGACAAGTAGTTTATATATTAAATTAATGCATTATGCAGCCAAAAGGAGATTATTATTATGGAACAAAAATCTTATGTAATTATTGACGAAACAGGAATCCATGCACGTCCAGCAACAATGTTAGTTCAAACTGCAAGTAAATTTGAATCTGATGTTCAATTAGAATATAATGCGAAGAAAGTAAACTTAAAATCAATCATGGGTGTTATGAGTCTTGGTGTAGGTAAAGATGCAGAAATTACAATCTACGCTGAAGGTAGCGATGAGAAAGAAGCAATCGATGCAATCAGCGAATTATTAGTTAAAGAAGGTTTAAGCAAATAATGACGACTTTAAAAGGTATCGGTGCATCAGATGGCATCGCAATTGCCAAAGCATACCTTCTGGTTGAACCTGATCTGTCTTTTAACAATGAAAAAGTAGCAGATGTAGATGCAGAAGTTGAGAAATTCAAAGCTGCTGTCAATCAATCTAAGGTAGAGTTGACACAGATTCGTAACAATGCAGAAATAGCGCTTGGCCCAGATAAGGCAGCAATCTTTGATGCGCATCTGCTTGTCCTTGAAGACCCTGAGCTAATCAACCCAATTGAAGATAACATTCGAAATAATCAGATGAATGCAGCCGCAAGTCTCTCTGAAGTTTCAACGAATTTCATCACAATATTTGAATCGATGGATAATGAATATATGAAAGAACGTGCAGCAGATATTAAAGATGTATCTAAACGCGTATTATCGCACATTCTAGGAGTATCTCTACCAAATCCTACGATGATTGATGAGCCCGTTGTCATCATCGCAGAAGACTTAACGCCTTCTGATACTGCACAACTGAACAAGAAGTTTGTTCAAGGATTTGCGACAAATATCGGTGGGCGTACGAGCCATTCAGCAATTATGAGCCGTTCATTAGAAATTCCGGCGGTTGTTGGGACTAAAAACATTACTGATGCTGTACAGCAAGGAGATTTCGTAATTGTTGACGGTATTGCAGGAGAAGTCATCATTAATCCAGATGAGCAGACGGTTACGGGATACAAAGCTCGTCAAGCTGCTTTCCTTCAGGAGAAAGAAGAATTAAAGCAGCTGGTTAACGATAAGACAGTCACTAAAGAAGGTAAGCACGTAGAGCTTGCTGCGAATATCGGTACACCGAATGATCTTGAAGGTGTTAAGAATAACGGTGCAGAAGGTATCGGCCTCTATCGTACAGAGTTTCTTTATATGGGACGCGATGCAATGCCTTCTGAAGATGAACAGTTTGAAGCTTATAAGAAAGTATTATCTGAGATGGATGGTAAACGTGTTGTTGTCCGTACATTAGATATCGGTGGAGATAAAGAGCTTCCGTACTTAAACTTACCGAAAGAGATGAACCCGTTCCTTGGATACCGTGCGATTCGACTTTGTCTGGATCAGCAGGATATCTTTAGAACACAGCTTCGTGCGTTATTACGTGCATCCATCCACGGTAAACTGAGCATCATGTTCCCAATGATTGCGACTATCAACGAATTCCGTGATGCGAAAGCAATCTTAGAAGAAGAGAAAGCCAATTTAATTGCAGATAAAGTTAAAGTTGCTGACGATATCGAGCTTGGCATCATGGTAGAGATTCCTTCTACAGCAGCAATGGCCGATATCTTTGCGAAAGAGGTTGATTTCTTTAGTATCGGTACGAATGATCTTATTCAATATACGATGGCTGCAGACCGTATGAGTGAACGCGTCTCTTATCTTTACCAGCCCTATAACCCAGCGATTCTTAGACTGATCAAACAAGTTATTGATGCCAGTCATAAAGAAGGTAAATGGACAGGGATGTGTGGAGAAATGGCAGGAGATTCGACAGCAATTCCGTTATTGCTAGGTCTCGGTCTTGATGAGTTCAGTATGAGTGCGACAAGTATCTTAAGTGCACGTCGTCAGATTAAGAACTTAAGTCAGCCAGAGATGGCGAAAGTAGCTGAGCAAGCTTTAAACTGTGCGACACAGGAAGAGGTTGTAAAGCTCGTAGATGCATATCTATAATCTGAATTAAATTTAAGTTAAATAAATATAACCCGAATGACTGAGAAGATGTAGTTCATCTTCTCTATCATTCGGGTTATTTGTGTAGTTACTTATTAATTTCAATCAGAGTGATCTCAGGTCGTGCACCGATACGTACTGGAAAATGGGTTGTTCCGAGTCCTGTAGATGTGTGAAGCTGCATCTTATGCTGCCTATACTTTAATGTATAGAGTCCGCGGTAGTACTTTCTGCCAAGCATCGGTCTTACTGGTGCACCAAGTATTGGCAGCGCAATCTGACCACCGTGCGCGTGTCCGGAGAGCTGCAGATCGACATCGAACCGTTTCGTGAAACGTGCAAAGTCAGGTTCATGGATAAGTGCGATTGTATAGGCATGGTATGTCTTATTGTGCAGCATCTGATCGATGTTACCACCACTATTGATGATATCATCAGTACCACCTATATAGATTGACTCATTATCATATGTAATATACTTTCCGTAGTTGTTCAGGATCTCGATTTCTGCATGCTGCATCACACGTTCCAGGTCATGTGTGCGATGTGCGCGCTGATCGTGATTGCCATATACAAAGAATTTGTGAGGCGCCTGCATCGTCTTAAAGAGCGGTATATAGCGGTCAGAATTTTCGGTGAAACGGTCCAGATTATCAAATACATCTCCTGTGATACAGACGATATCAGGTTTCTGCTGATTCACCTGTTTAATCACATGGATAAGATCTTCATAATCAAACTGAAAACCGATATGCATATCTGATAGATGGACAATCCGTAACGGCCTTTCATGTTTCTTATGCAGTCCATTAAGTTTGATGTGGCTGAGCTTCAATTGATGGATGGGATTCGGCATCAAGGGAATCAATCGTTCACCGAAACGGTCGATAAAGGCATATATCAATTGCTTAAGCATGGAGATACGCTTCAATCTTGTCGATGTCCGGCTGATAGAAGAGCGCGTCGTCAATCTTGATAAGCGGAGTGCTCATCGCATCATAGTCTATCATCTCGATCTTATAGGGCATATGCGCAATATTCTTTTCGGTAAAGGTATATCCTTTATTCGTGAAATATTGTTTTATAAATGTACATGGAGGACAATCATCCTGTGTATAGATTTCAATATTCATAGCAGTGCTCCTTTTGTTGTAATGACATGATTATAACACAGATTTGTCATAAATAAGTGGTTCAATTACTTTAAAAAAGGAACAGAGTAATATACAATAAGTATTATGTGAGTATTATCACAAAAGGAGGATTTTATAAATGGATGGACTCGTTATGAGTAGAATTTTAACTGCGATGACTTTAGGTTTTCATATCATCTTCGCAACGATTGGCGTGGGTATGCCGCTTATGATCATGATTGCTGAAGGATTAGGTATCAAAACCGGCAATATGAAATATATTACACTTGCACGTCGTATGGCAAAAGCATTTACAATTACTGTCGCAGTCGGTGTTGTAACCGGTACAATTATCGGATTACAATTATCGTTACTTTGGCCGTCATTTATGAAGCTTGGAGGCCAGGTGATTGCATTACCATTATTTATGGAAACATTCGCGTTTTTCTTTGAAGCAATATTTTTAAGTATCTACCTTTATACGTGGGATCGTTTCAAAAATAAATGGATACACTGGATATTAAATATTCCGATTATCATCGGTTCGACATTAAGCGCATTATTTATCACAAGCGTCAACTCATTTATGAATACACCACAAGGTTTCGATCTGAAGGACGGGGTACTGGTGAATATCGATCCGATTGCAGCGATGCTTAATCCTTCATTTTTCGTACGTGCATTCCATGTTGTAACAACAGGTGGCATGACGATTGCTTTCTGTGTGGCAAGTGTCGCGGCAGTGAAATTACTGAAGAATAAATTTGCTGAGGATAGACAGTATCATAAATCAGCACTTAATATGGCGATGATTGTCGGTTTAATCTTCAGTTTACTGACTATTCTTGCAGGTGACCTTTCTGCGAAGTTCCTGCATAATGAACAGCCAGAGAAGCTTGCAGCGATGGAATGGCATTTTGAATCTGAGAAGCAAGCAGATCTCGTACTCTTCGGTGTACTGGATGACGAGACACATGAAGTTAAAGGTGCGATCAAGATTCCTGGTGTCTTAAGTTTTCTGGCAGATAACAGCTTTGATACAGAAGTTAAAGGACTGAATGAATTTAAAGCAGATGAACGTCCGCCGCTAATTATTCATTATTTCTTTGATCTGATGGTATTCTTCGGTATGTTCTCATTTGCTGTGAGCGTCCTTTATGTTATCTTGAAGAAAGTACGTACAAAGGTGAGTACGAACAACTTTATGCTTTATTTAATGGCACTTACTGGTCCGTTATGTATGCTTGCGATAGAGTTCGGCTGGTTCTTAGCTGAGATGGGCAGACAGCCATGGTTACTTAGAGGATATATGAAAGTCGCTCAAGGCGTGACGCATGCAGAAGGTGTCAGCTTAGTGCTTGTAGGATTTGGGTTACTTTATCTCATAATCGGATTCAGCTGTAGCTATGTGCTCATCAGAATGTTCAAGGATAAGCCTGCAGCACGAGATATTGAAACGTATGAACTAACGTATAATGGGGGTAGAGCATAATGGACTATCAACATATTGGAATACTCGTACTGTGGACGTTCTTATTCGGTTATATTATTCTCGGTGCCATTGATTTTGGTGCTGGATTCTTTATACTGTATGCAAAGCTGACACATCAGGAGAATGAGTTAAGAGAGATTATCAAGCGTTACTTGAACCCGGTGTGGGAAGTAACGAATGTCTTCTTAGTGTTCTTCTTTGTAGGTATTGTTGGATTCTTTCCGGACACTGCCTACTATTTTGGAACGACATTACTGATCCCTGTAAGTGTGGCACTCTTGTTGCTGACGATACGTGGTTCATTCTATGCGTTTGAAACATATGGTAAGGACTCTAAACTTGCATGGGTTGCATTATATGGTATCAGTGGATTGCTGATTCCGGCATCATTCTCAACAGTTCTTACGATTTCTGAAGGGGGATTTATTCATGAAACGAAGAAGGGGATCGCATTCGACTGGCTTGAACTCCTGATGAGTCCATTTTCATGGAGCGTTGTATTTCTATGCATCATTTCCGTGCTGTTTATCTCTGCAGCATTCTTGACGGTCTATGCAAAGCGCGCAAATGATATGAAAGCGTATAGAATCTTAAGAAACTGGTATTTAATATGGGCATTGCCGATGCTTGTCATCTGTCAGTTCACATTCTTAAGTTTAAGACAGCAGAACGAACTGCACTTTAACACAGCAGTAGGTGACTACTGGTGGCTCTTCGGACTCAGTATCGTATGCTTCTTAATTGCACTGGTGCTGTATTACTTAGAGAAATCACTTGATATCGCGTTTATCTTTGTCGTGCTGCAGTTTGCGACAGCATTCTATGGTTATGGCATCAGTAAATTGCCGTACATCCTATATCCATATGTGAATATGGATAAAGCAGTTGTCAATGAGACGATGGCCTTTTATTTAGTCGTCGCATTTATTTTAGGTTTACTTTTACTGCTCCCTTCTTTATATTTATTAATGAGATTGTTTATCTTTGATGCAGATTATGTCAAAGGGAAAAAGAAATAATAAGGGGTAGTCACTATGGAAAAAGAATTTGTTGTCATTGGGCTTGGCCGATTTGGTGGTAGTATCGTAAAAGAATTAAGTGCACTTGATATGGACGTTATGGCGATTGACTCAGATGAAGCGCGTGTCAACGAGTACGCTGATATCGCGACGCATGCAGTGATTGCAGATACGACGGATGAGAATGTACTGAAAAGTCTGGGTATCCGTAACTTCGACCATGTCATAGTCGCGATTGGGGATAATATACAGGCAAGCATCTTGACGACATTAATATTAAAGGATCTCGGTGTTAAGAAGGTTACTGCGAAGGCACAGAATGATTATCATGCGAAAGTACTGAATAAAATCGGTGCAGATACAGTCGTGCATCCGGAACGTGATATGGGCCGACGTATTGCGCATAATGTTGCGAGTTCCTCTGTACTGGATTATCTTGAACTTTCTGATCAGCACTCGATTGTTGAGATTCGTGCAGGTGAAAATTTGCAAGGACATACTATTCTTGAGCTGGATATCCGTGCGAATTATGGTATCAATATTATCGCCGTTAAGCGTGGCAGAGAGATTATCGTGTCACCTGATCCGACTGTAGCAATTGAGAATGGAGATATTCTTATAATGATCGGTCATGATAATGATCTGAACCGTTTTGAGAAGAAGATAATGAAAGAATAGAAGATAACCCCGAATGATGTATACAGTCATTCGGGGTTATTGTTATTTGAAAAATGTAGTGTCCAGGTTGTATATTATTCTTGAGGTGACCTATGTTTATATCAATGTATGAATTCAGTGACTATGAACGCTATCTATTAGAAGTGAAGCATCGGACTAGACTTAATAAATATGATAAACGGAATCTTGCAAATTTTGAAATGGGTTATGCAGGAGAACTGCAGTTTTTCAATCATGTGAAGTCCCTTGGTGGTGTAAAGCTATGGAACACAAGGTTTGAATTGGTTGATGAAGTGCAGTACGATTTTTTAATTTTCCATGGGGATTATTTGCTGCATTTTGATATTAAGAACTATTATGGTAACTATCACGTAGTTGATAATAATTTTGTTAAAGATGACGGACATGTGATTAAAGACCCGGTCGATCAGTTGTTGCGGGCTGATTATCTACTTAAAGACTTCTGTCATAGACATTGTATCCATTATAAAGTTGAAAGCTTTATGCTGTTCATTAATGAGAATTTTAATGTGCGTGGATTCAGTGGGCATAAAAGAGTGCTATTTTATAAAGATTTAGAAAGAATTTTAGCGGCACTCAATACTCAGCCGACAGAAGAGGCGATTAGTGCAGCACGACTTATCAAAAGTTATCACAAGCCGGATACATATAAGCGCATTCATTATTATAATTTTGAAAAGATGCGTAAAGGCATCAAATGCCCAAAGTGCAGAAGATTTTTGCGGAAGTTTGAAATGACGGAGAAGAAGGTTACGTGTATCTGCGGAAATAAGATAAGCAAGCAGGAAGCGGTACGTATTGCATTTGATGCGATTTCTGTCCTTAAGAAGTCAAGCGTCAAAACTTCAGAAGTGATGGACTTTACAGGTATCGGCAGATCTACCGTGCAGAGAGTATTGAGCGCGAATTATGCAAGTAAAGGTAGTACGAAAGGAAAAGTATATACCATTAACAAATCAAATCATTTATTTGTGCAGGAAGCGGTATTGAAATACGAAATTTATAAAAATAAAGCGACGCAAGTACCAGAATAACGCGTAATCTGGTACTTGCGTATGCAAATTACAAAAATATCGCGGGTAAGTACCAGAAAACACGATAATCTGGTACTTACTCGCGATATATATTATTTCTTATCTTTATTAACATCCATGATCATCGGAAGGATCATCGGTTTACGTTTCGTCTTTTCATAAAGGTATGGTGCAAGCGTTTCGCTGATGACATTCTTAATATGATGCCATTCAAGCTCCTCACCAGAATTTAGTTTCTCAATGACGCGTTTTTTAAGTAGTCTGCTCGCTTCATAGATCATATGTCCAGATTCACGCATATATACAAAGCCGCGTGAGATGATATCAGGACCACTAAGCAGCTGATTCTTTTCGAAATCCACGCTGACTACTACGATGACTAGACCTTCTTCTGACAGCATCTTGCGGTCTTTGATGACTACGTTACCGATATCGCCGATACCACTTCCATCAACAAGTACATTACCAGCCTGTATACGACCTGCATGACGTGCTGAGTCATGCGTTAATGCCAGCACGTCACCATTTTCGTGAATGAATACATTATCTGGGTTCACACCGCAGTCGACACCAAGCTGTCCATGCAGGCTCTGCATACGGTATTCCCCATGAATCGGCATAAAGTACTTCGGTTTCATAAGGCGTAGCATCAATTTCTGTTCTTCTTGAGAACCGTGTCCAGACGTATGGATATTTGATAATTTCCCGTGAACAACATCAGCACCTGCTTTATAAAGGGCGTTGATTGTACGGTTTACGCTTAACGTATTCCCTGGAATAGGGGAAGAACTGAAGATTACTGTATCTTCAGGGATGATAGAAATCTGACGATGCGTACCATTAGCGATGCGCGACAGGGCTGCCATCGGTTCTCCTTGAGAGCCGGTACATAGAATCAGTAATTTATGTTTCGGTACTGTATTGATCTTATTGGCCTCGATAAATGTTTCGGGCGGTACTTTAATATAGCCTAGTTCTGTACCGATCTTAATATTGTTCTCCATGGAACGTCCGAATATGACAATCTTACGGTCGAACTTCACCGCTGCCTCGATTGCTTGCTGCACACGATAGATGTTTGAAGCGAATGTCGCAAAGATGATACGACCAGTACATTTACGGAAGATTTGTTCGACGTTCTGCCTGACTTCACGTTCACTGATCGTAAAGTTTGGAACTTCTGCGTTTGTTGAATCTGATAATAGGCACAGCACACCTTCTTCACCAAGACGTGCCATCTTAGCGATGTTAGCAGGTTCACCAACAGGTGTAAAGTCAAACTTAAAGTCTCCGGTATGCACAATCTTACCTTCAGGTGTATCTACAATGACACCGTATGCTTCAGGTATAGAGTGTGTCGTTAGATAGAAGGATACCTTCAGGTGTTTAAATTCAAAGATACTGTCTTCAGTTATTGGATTTAAACTTGCTGTCCTAAGCAGACCATGCTCTTCTAATTTATTACGAATTAGACCTAATGCTAATGGACCACCGTATATTGGAACATTGAGCTGCTTTAATAGAAAAGGTACACCTCCGATATGATCTTCATGGCCATGGGTAATGAATAATCCTTTAATTCTCTCTTTGTTCTCTACAAGATAAGTGTAGTCAGGTATAACATAGTCGATACCAAGTAACTCGTCCTCTGGAAACTTAATACCTGCATCAATGACGACAATCTCATCCTGATACTCTATTGCGTAGGTGTTCTTACCGATTTCGCCCATACCTCCGAGCGCGAAGACACCTACTTCATTTTTGCTTAATTGTTTCATTAAATTTTCTCCACGCTGTAGTTATCAGCTTTTTGTTCATACTCAAGGTGTGCACCTTCAAGTTTCTGAACAAATTCGATGTTGTAAGGACGATCGATTAAATATCTTCTCACTTGTTCTTCGCTCACTGCGTCGAAATATCTAACCTGTGTGTTTTCACGAATGATTACTTCTGCTTTGTCTTCCTGATATAATACTTTAAAAATTGCCATATTTATTGCCTCCTATAATTTACATAAAGAATGCCCTAGAAGTCTAGGGCTTAGATAACCGTACAAGACATTATTAAAAATGTATGAGTACTATTATATTACATGATTTTTAATATAAGTGTAAAGCCTTATGAAAAGAATAATCATATTTATATGAAAATGTTCTGAAAACTGATAGTTTATAAATAAATATAGTAGGAGGACAAAGATGGAACATAAATTAATATTATTTGATATTGACGGTACACTTTATGATCACGATAAAAAGATTCCAAATTCAACGATGGCTGCAATAAAGGCGTTGCAGACACAAGGACATAGTGTGGCGATTGCGACAGGACGTGCACCATTTATGGTGCAGTCAGTGCTGGAAGAGACGGGTATTAAGGACTATGTGTCATTTAACGGTCAGTATGTCTATGCAAATGGTAATGTCGTCTATGAAAATCCGCTCGATACTGAAAGCCTTAAAGCGCTTGAACATACTGCACGTGAACATGATCATCCAGTAGTCTTCCTGACACATGATGACCTTGTAGCGAATATTGATTTCCACGAGGATATTGAGACAAGTCTGAGTACGATGCATATGGCGCATCCACGTAAAGATGACATTTTCTATACGCAGCACAAAATCTATCAGGCGCTGATATTTCATCAGCAAAGTGAAGACGGAATCTATGATGGAAAATTTGAACATCTGAAGTTTATACGATGGCATGAACTGAGTCGTGACGTCGTGCCTGATAACGGCTCCAAGATGAGGGGGATAACACACCTTGCAGCCTCGCTTGGATTTGATATTGAAGATACGGTTGCATTTGGAGATGGTCTGAATGATATCGAGATGATCGAAGGTGCTGGCATTGGTGTGGTGATGGGCAACGGTGTTGATGAATTGAAACAGTATGCAGATTTTGTTACAAAAGCAGTTGATGAAGATGGTATAATGTATGCAGTTAAAGCATTAAATTTAATTGAAGGATGATGGCGATGAATACACATGCACAAGAGATATTGAGAGAGTCAGAAAATAAAGAGATTCATCTTAGAATGATAGAATTTAATGTCAGAGGAAATGATGTCGTCGCTACATTTTTATACGAAGACCTGTTTGAAGCAGAAGATGTACATCTAGCACCGAGACCGAAAGATCCGATGTTTCTGCATGTTGATGAGCTTGATGAAATCACCCAGGTACTGGATGAAAAAGGAATCGCATACCATGTAAGAAACGATGAATTTATTTAAAAAAACCGAAGCATATGAAGTGCACTTCATATGCTTCGGTTTTTTATTCTACTGCAATGGCATCCTTTTGTACTTTCATTGGGTCAGCCTTATCGATATGATCATAGAACATGACACCGTTCAGATGATCGATTTCGTGCTGAGCAACGATTGCACTGAAGTCCTTTAATCTAAGCTTCACTTCTTCACCGTCCGGGGTATACGCCTTGATGGTGATACGCGCATAGCGATGTACGATGCCCGGTATTGCTTCATCTACACTCAGACAGCCTTCACCTGTCGGTAGATAGGATTTCTCCACACTATGGCTGATGATCTTCGGATTGATCAGCTGATGCGTCACATAGTCACCCTTTTTTTCGTCATAGAAATGGATGACGAGCATGCGTTTCTTATGATTCAGCTGTGGTGCTGCGATGCCGACACCGCTTCTTAGCTGATACTTTCTGCTCTGTTCTTCATCCTGGCTCATCTTAAGGAATTCAAGCATGTCATCGATCAGCTGTCTGTCTTCTGTTGATAGGGGTAATGGAACTTCCTCAGCTTTCGCTCTTAATGTAGGATGTCCGTCCCGAATAATGTCTTTCATTGTTAGCATTGTCTTCACTCCTTACAATAAAATATATCAAATTATGACGATATGTGCTATCGTTTGAAAATGATTTTGAAAAGATATAACATAAAGCCATAAATCAAGGAGGTTCAATATGAAGATAAGTAAATTATTATTTGCTTTGTTAATGGTTCTATTATTAGCTGCCTGTCAAGGTAAGACAGAGGCGCTCGGCAATTTTGCCACGCAGATCGACACTTCTGTAAAAGCGGAAGAACCTGTCAAGACAACAGGTGAAAAACTACAGAAACTAGAGAATGACAAGGTGAAAATCTTTAATCAGATCAATAAAGCGAAGCAAGGTGAAATTAAAGGCTACGCTGACCAGCTGCTGAAAAATGCGGACGACAGAAGAGATGCCATTGAAGAAGAAGTAAAGGCAATGGACAAATCAAAAGGAATTTATGAAGATGCAAAAGCGATAACGAAAGACATCAAGGATGAAACACAGAAAAAGCAGGTCGCATCATTTATAGCGACGAATGATAAGAAATACACGCAGCACCAGCAGCTTATGGATAGCTATAAAGATATCCTTAGAACAGAAAAAGAGGTATTTACATATTTGAAACAGCCACAGCCAAAATCTAAGGTGGTCAATGACAAGATTGAAGATGTCACTAAGAAGTATGAACAGTTTAAGAAAGACACTACTGCGTATGCCAACACGTTAAGAGCAGTTGAGCAGGAGAAAACGAAAATGACAGATATATTGAACGGCAAATAGGCACTGCTGTTATAATTTTTGATATATAACAGTGACGTCGTTTACTATAACACAGCATGAAATAACCCTTATTTCATGCTCATTATATTGTCACAAACTTTTTCTTTAACAGTAATACAATTTTGTGATACTATGAACTTGTAACGTATAAAAACTAGAAAGGTTTGGTGAATTGAATGGCTCCGAAAAAGCAAGCTCCATTCGATGCAGTTTCGACTCTACAAGAGATCGAATCAAAATTTGAAGTAGTACAAGTATTAGATTTAGATGGCAATGTCGTTAATAAAGACTTTATGCCTGACTTAACTGATGAACAATTGGTTGAATTAATGGAGAGAATGGTCTGGACGCGTGTATTAGATCAACGTTCTATTTCTCTTAACCGCCAAGGACGTTTAGGATTCTATGCGCCGACTGCGGGTCAGGAAGCTTCTCAATTAGCTTCTCATTATGCTTTAGAGAAACAAGACTACATTTTACCGGGTTACCGTGACGTACCACAGTTAATCTGGCACGGTTTACCACTTACAAAAGCTTTCTTATGGTCACGCGGACACTTTGTTGGGTCTCAAATGCCTGAAGGAATGAACGCTTTAGCACCACAAATCATCATCGGTGCACAATATGTTCAGACTGCAGGGGTAGCACTTGGGCTTAAGAAACGTGGTCAAGATGCAGTAGCAATCACTTACACAGGTGACGGTGGTTCTTCACAAGGTGACTTCTATGAAGGTATCAACTTTGCATCAGCATTTAAAGCGCCTGCAATCTTCGTTATCCAAAATAACAACTATGCAATCTCAACACCACGTAGCAAACAGACAGCTGCGAAAACACTAGCGCAAAAAGCTGTAGCAGTCGGTATCCCTGGTATCGTTGTTGACGGTATGGATGCTCTAGCAGTATATCAAGCAACGAAAGAAGCACGTGACCGCGCAGTTGCTGGTGAAGGTCCAACATTAATCGAAACAATCACTTATCGTTATGGTCCACATACGATGGCTGGTGATGATCCTACACGTTACAGAACTTCTGATGAAGATGACGAGTGGGTGAAAAAAGATCCGTTAGTACGTTTCCGTAAATTCTTAGAAGCAAAAGGTTTATGGTCTGAAGAAAAAGAAAATGAAGTAATGGACAGAGCGAAAGAAGACATTAAAAACGCGATTAAAGAAGCGGATGCGACACCAAAACAAACTGTGACGCAATTAATGGAGATTATGTACTCTGATAACGTTCCTCAAAATATTAAGGAACAGATGGAAATTTATAAAGAGAAGGAGTCGAAATAAGTCATGGCACAAATGACAATGATTCAAGCGATTACAAATGCGCTTCAAACAGAACTAAAAAATGACGAAAACGTATTAGTTTTCGGAGAAGACGTTGGTGTCAACGGTGGGGTATTCCGTGCGACTGAAGGACTTCAAAAAGAATTCGGTGAAGATCGTGTATTCGATACACCACTTGCTGAGTCTGGTATCGGTGGTTTAGCGGTAGGTTTATCATTAACTGGTTTCCGTCCAGTAATGGAAATTCAGTTCTTCGGATTCGTATTCGAAGTATTCGATTCAATTGCAGCACAATTATCTCGTCAATACTTCCGTTCAGGCGGAACAAAGACTGCACCAGTTGTTATCCGTTCACCATTTGGTGGTGGGGTACATACACCAGAACTTCATGCAGATAACTTAGAAGGTCTAATGGCGCAAACACCTGGTGTTAAAGTTGTTATTCCATCAAACCCATATGATGCTAAAGGATTATTAATTTCAGCAATTCGTGACAACGACCCTGTCGTTTACTTAGAGCATATGAAATTATACCGTTCATTCCGTGAAGAAGTACCTGAAGAAGAGTATACGGTTGAAATCGGTAAAGCAGCAGTGAAACAAGAGGGTACTGATTTATCAATCATTACTTATGGTGCAATGGTTCAAGAATCTATGAAAGCAGCAGAAACGTTAGCGAAAGATGGACATTCAGTAGAAGTCATCGACTTACGTACTGTTCAACCACTTGATATTGAAACAATCATTGCTTCTGTTGAGAAGACTGGTCGCGTTGTTGTCGTTCAGGAAGCACAAAAACAAGCGGGTGTTGGTGCAAATGTCGTATCTGAAATTTCAGAGCGTGCGATTTTAAGCCTGGAAGCACCTATCGGACGTGTATCAGCACCTGATACTGCTTACCCATTCACTCAAGCAGAAAACGTTTGGTTACCAAACAAAGAAGACATTATCGCAGTAGCGAAAAAGACGTTAGAATTCTAATCTAGAAGATAAACGTGTAAAATGAAAAGTGACATCACGATGTTACTTTTCATTCATTTATTTTAATTCTTAATTCTTTAGGAGGAATTTATTGTGGCATTTGAATTTAAATTACCTGCCCTTGGTGAAGGGATATTTGAAGGTGAAATCGTAAAGTGGTTCGTTAAGTCTGGAGACGAAGTACAAGAAGACGATATTTTATTAGAAGTACAAAGTGATAAATCTGTAGTAGAAATTCCATCTCCTGTAACAGGTAAGATCAATACGATCGTGGCTGAAGAAGGAACTGTAGCAAATCTAGGTGAAGTTATCGTAACAATTGATTCTGACGATGCACACGCTCAAAACGACGCTTCTGAAGCGAAAGAAGAGCCAAAAGAAGAAGCGAAAGAAACAAAAGAAGAAACGCCTAAAGCAGAAGCACAAGCACCTGCGCAAGACGTTGAAGTTGACGAAAACCGTCGTGTTATCGCAATGCCTTCAGTACGTAAATTAGCCCGTGATAAAGGCATTAACATTAAAGCTGTTCAAGGTACTGGTAAAAACGGTCGTATCTTAAAAGATGACGTTCTAGCGTATGCTGAAGGTGGACAAACAGCTGCAAGTACACCTGAAGCACCAGCACAAGAAGCACCAGCACAAGAGGCAGCACCACAACCAGTTGCAGCACCAGAAGGTGACTTCCCAGAAACACGCGAGAAAATCCCAGCAATGCGTCGTGCAATTGCAAAAGCAATGGTGAACTCTAAACATACTGCACCACATGTAACATTAATGGACGAAGTAGAAGTACAGGCATTATGGGATCACCGTAAGAAATTTAAAGAAGTTGCAGCAGAACAAGGTACGAAGTTAACATTCTTACCATACGTTGTAAAAGCATTAGTTTCAGCACTTAAAGCATATCCTGCTTTAAACACTTCATTAGATGATGCGACTGAGGAAATCGTCCACAAACATTATTACAACATTGGTATCGCTGCTGATACTGAACGTGGTCTACTCGTACCTGTTGTAAAAAATGCTGACCGTAAATCAATCTTCGCAATTTCTGATGAAATCAATGAATTAGCAGTTAAAGCACGTGACGGCAAACTTTCTCCTAGCGAAATGAAGGGTGCTTCATGTACAATAAGTAATATCGGTTCAGCTGGTGGACAATGGTTCACTCCAGTTATTAACCATCCTGAAGTTGCAATTTTAGGTATTGGTCGTATCGCGCAAAAACCAATCGTTAAAGATGGAGAAATCGTTGCAGCACCAGTTCTTGCATTATCATTAAGTTTCGACCACCGTCAAATTGATGGCGCTACTGGACAAAATGCAATGAACCATATTAAACGCTTGTTAAATAATCCAGAATTATTATTAATGGAGGGGTAAACAGATGGTAGTTGGAGATTTTCCTATTGAAACAGATACTATTGTAATTGGAGCAGGTCCTGGTGGATATGTTGCAGCAATTCGTGCAGCACAATTAGGACAAAAAGTAACAATCGTAGAAAAAGGAAACTTAGGGGGCGTTTGTCTAAACGTAGGTTGTATTCCTTCAAAAGCAATGCTTTCAGCTTCTCATAAATACGAAACAGCGAAACATTCCGAAGAATACGGAATTAAAGCTGAAAACGTAACTTTAGATTTCTCTAAAGTTCAAGAATTCAAAAACGGTGTTGTTGAACGTTTAACTGGTGGCGTTGGATCTTTACTTAAAGGCCGCAAAGTTGAAATCGTTCAAGGTGAAGCTTACTTCGTAGACCAAAACAACTTAAAAGTGATGACTGAAAAAGCATCACAAACTTACACGTTCAAGCATGCGATTATTGCGACTGGATCTCGTCCAATCGAAATTCCAAACTTCAAATTCAACAAACGTGTGATCGATTCAACAGGTGCATTAGCACTTCCTGAAGTACCTAAACACTTAGTTGTTGTAGGTGGCGGATATATTGGTTCTGAGTTAGGAACAGCTTACGCGAACTTTGGATCTAAAGTTACAATTTTAGAAGGCGCTAAAGATATCTTAGGCGGTTTCGAAAAACAAATGACACAGGTTGTTAAAAAAGGTCTTAAAGCTAAAGGTGTAGAAATCGTTACTGAAGCAATGGCGAAATCAGCTGAAGAATCAGAAAACGGTGTTAAAGTCACTTATGAAGCTAAAGGTGAAACACATACAATCGAAGCGGACTACTGCTTAGTAACTGTAGGTCGTCGTCCAAATACTGATGAATTAGGTCTAGAAGGTCTAGGTATTAAAATGACTGATCGTGGTATCATTGAAGTTGACGCTCAAAGCCGTACTTCTGTTGAGAACATCTACGCAATCGGTGATATCGTTCCTGGACCACCATTAGCACACAAAGCTTCATATGAAGGTAAAGTTGCAGCTGAAGCTATCTCTGGTGAAAAATCAGAAGTAGATTACTTAGGTATTCCTGCTGTATGTTTCACAGAACCAGAATTAGCGACAGTTGGTTATACTGAAGCAATGGCTAAAGAAGAAGGATTAGACTTTAAAGCTTCTAAATTCCCTTATGCAGCAAATGGTCGTGCACTATCAATCGGTGAAACTGACGGTTTCTTAAAACTGATCACACTTAAAGAAGACGGATTATTAATCGGTGCGCAAGTTGCCGGTGCCGGTGCATCTGACGTCATCGCGGAACTTGGTTTAGCGATTGAAACTGGTATGACTGCAGAAGATATTGCATTAACAATCCACGCTCACCCAACATTAGGTGAAATTACGATGGAAGCAGCAGAAGTTGCAATGGGTCATCCAATTCACACAATGTAATAAACTTTACAATTTCAAAGTACTATTCATATTATATGAATAGTACTTTTTTTATGGAGGAATGTATATGAACTATAGTTATCCAATTGATACAGAATGGTCACAAGAAGAGATTATTGATGTTGTTAATTTCTTGAGCTTAATTGAAGATGCTTATGAACGCAGTGTAAATACTCAAGATTTTATGACGCTATATCGCGCTTTTAAACAAGTGGCACCGATGAAGTCAGATGAGAATCGTATCTTAAAATCATTTGAACAAGTATCGACGTATTCTGGCTATCATGCTGTTAAGCGTGCAAAGCAGGCGAAAGAAAATAACGAAAAAACATTTTCAATGAAGTAAATTTTTAATGAATATTGAAATGTATATCAATTTTTGATACATTTAATACATTATTAAACTATTTGTTTATAATTATTAAACTAAGGTGTGAATGTATGGATATCGGAAAAAAGATAAAAGATTTAAGGCGCCAGAAGAATTTGACACAAGAAGAGCTTGGCGAACGCACAGATCTCTCGAAAGGTTATATTTCACAGCTGGAACGCAATCTATGTTCCCCTTCAATGGAAACGTTCTTTAATATTTTGGAGGTCCTCGGCTCTAAACCAAAAGATTTCTTCAGTGAACAGCAATATGAGCAGCGCATTCATTATCCAAAGTCAGAACAGACCATCTATGATGAGTATGATGATGGCTATATGATTAACTGGCTTGTTCCAGATTCTAATGAATTTGACATGGAACCGGTCATTATAACGATTGAACCCGGTAAGAAGTATAAAAAGTTTCTGCCAAGCATGTCAGATAGTTTTATCTATGTGTTACAGGGAGAAGCGAGCATTCATATTGGTAGAAAAGATTATCATGCACAATGTGGGGAATCGTTCTATTTTAAGGCGAACGAATCTCATCAATTATTTAATCGAACAGACAATGTGGCACGTGTACTGATTGTGGCGACAGAGTCTTACTTATAGAGGTGAACAATGAAACATTTTATTCAGTTTAACCATGTGACGAAGGCATATGGAGATAATACGATTCTTAATGATATCAGCTTTGAAATTGAAAAAGGTAAGTTTTATACGTTGCTAGGACCATCGGGGTGTGGGAAGACGACGATATTACGTCTGATTGCCGGCTTTGAGAAGGCTTCAAGTGGTGATATATACTTTGATGAAGCGCGTATCAATGATGTACCACCAAATAAACGTAAAGTGAATACGGTCTTTCAGGACTATGCCTTATTTCCGCATTTAAATGTATTTGAAAATGTGGCGTACGGTCTACGTATCAAGAAAGAAGATGAAGACAGCATTAAAACGAAGGTCCGAGAGGCGTTACAGCTCGTAAAACTTGCAGATTTTGAAAACCGTGATATTAAGGATATGAGTGGTGGACAACGTCAGCGTGTCGCCATTGCACGTGCCATTGTTAATGACCCGGAAGTGATATTGCTTGATGAACCGTTAAGTGCCCTTGACCTAAAGCTCAGAACAGAGATGCAGTATGAACTGCGAGAAATTCAAAACCGTCTCGGTAAAACCTTTATCTTTGTAACACATGATCAGGAAGAAGCGCTCGCGATGAGCGATTATATCTTTGTTATGAATAAGGGTAAGATCGAACAAAGCGGGACACCACTAGATATTTATGATGAACCTGTGAATCGTTATGTGGCGGACTTCATCGGAGAATCAAACATTGTAGACGGGATCATGGTCAAAGATTACGTCGTTGAGATGTATGGCAAACGCTTTGCATGTGTCGATAAAGGATTTCAGCCAGATGCAAAGGTGGACATAGTAATACGTCCAGAAGATATCGAAATCACAGCACCTGAAATGGGTAAAATTCATGCACTTGTGGACTCTACCCTGTTCCGTGGGGTGCATTACGAAATCTGCTGTATTGATGAAGCAGGGAATGAATGGATTATTCAGTCGACGAAACCAGCGACGCCGGGTGGACGTGTAGGACTTACATTTACTGAGGAAGCGATACATATTATGCTGCCTGGTGAGACAGAAGAAGAATTCGATCGTCGTATTGAATCATACGAGGTGTAGTATGCAAAGAGCGAAAAACTTTTTTTTAGTCCCTTACATGCTCTGGATTATTCTGTTTATCGTAATGCCGCTCATCATGATATTTTATACGTCGTTTACGAATCACGATGGGCAGTTTACATTTGAGAACTACCAGTCTTTTTTGACGCCGACATATTTAAAGATGACACTCTCTTCCTTTATTTATGCAGCGATTATTACCTTATTTTGCTTAATTATTGCGTATCCCATTGCACTCGTCTTAAAGCAGGCGAAGCATAAGCAGCTATGGTTGCTGATTATTATCTTACCGACGTGGATCAATCTGTTATTAAAGACATATGCGTTCATCGGTATATTCAGTATACAAGGCACGCTCAATGATGTGCTGCACTTCTTACATCTACCTGCAGCAAATCTACTGTTTACAGATACAGCATTTATCTTTGTATCTGTATATATCTATATACCATTTATGATACTGCCGATCTTTAACAGCATGAATGAAATTCCGGATAATTTAATCCAGGCGTCACGCGATCTCGGTGCATCCGAGTGGATGACCTTTCGTAAGATCATCATGCCCTTATCATTTGAAGGGGTGAAAACAGGGATACAAGTTACATTTATCCCGGCGCTAAGCTTGTTCATGATTACCCGTCTGATTGCAGGGAATAAGGTTGTCAACCTGGGGACTGCCATTGAAGAACAGTTTTTAGTGACACAGAACTACGGGATGGGCTCGACGATTGCCGTATTCTTAATTTTAGCGATGGCATTCGTGATGATCATCACGAAATCTAAAAACGAAAGCGAGGATATAAAATGAAACTAAGAGGTAAATTATTTTTAGCGGTTGCACTTTTCATTTTATATTTCCCAATTTTCTATTTGATGTTCTATTCCTTTAATTCTGCTGGCAATATGAATCATTTTGAATCCTTTACGCTAGATCATTACAAAGCAGTGTTTGAGAATAAGCGCCTACTCGTTATTATCGTAAATACACTCGCTGTGGCACTTATTGCCGCAAGCATCTCTACAGTGATTGGTATCTGTGGGGCTATTGCAATACACTATATGCGCAATAAGAAGATTAAAATCGGACTATTGACATTAAACAATATATTGATGGTAAGTTCTGATGTAGTGATCGGCTCTTCATTCTTAATCTTATTTACTGCGATCGGTCACTTTACAGGGCATGGGCTTGGGTTCTGGTCTGTACTCATATCGCATATCGCTTTTTGTGTGCCTATCGTGGTGCTGCTCGTATTACCGAAACTATATGATCTAAATACGTCTCTTATTAATGCGAGCTATGACTTAGGTGCGAGTACATGGCAGACGATCAAAAATGTCATTATCCCGCATATACTGCCTGGTGCACTTGCTGGATTCTTTATGGCACTGACTTATAGTCTGGATGACTTTACGGTCAGTTTCTTCGTCACTGGAAATGGCTTTAGCGTATTATCTGTGGAAATCTACTCGATGGCACGAAAAGGCATTTCAATGGAAATCAATGCGATCAGCACATTAATGTTCTTAGTCGTGATGACGATCATCGCAATTTACTACGTATTAACAACAAATGCAGATAAGAAGAAGTTAAAGGCAGGTGCAAAATCATGAAACAACTGATGCAGCTAATCTTCATCTCACTTGCAGTTGCCGTATTGTTGTTATTTTCAAGCCGCTTCATCAATCCACCGCCATCAGGTGGAAAAGGGAATGTCCTCTATGTATATAACTGGGGTGAATATATTGATCCTGATCTGCTTAAAAAGTTTGAGAAGGAAAAAGGGATTCGTGTCGTATTAGAGACGTTTGATTCCAATGAAGCGATGCTCGCAAAGATTAAGAATGGGGGGACAAGCTATGATATTGCTGTCCCTAGTGAATATGCGATTCAGAAGATGAAAAATGAAAAATTATTGCTGCCCATCGATCATAATAAAATATCGAATCTGAAAAATATTAATGAAGATTTTATGGATCTTCCTTTTGATAAGAAGAATAAATACTCTATCCCATATTTCTGGGGTACGGTAGGCATTCTATATAATCCGGATACAACGAAAGGCATTGATTTTTCGAGCTGGGATAGTTTATGGGATAAGCGTCTGAAAAACGATGTCCTTATTGTTGACGGTGCCCGTGAAGCGCTCGGATTAGCGCTGAACAGTATGGGTGAGTCTTTAAATGAGACTGACCCTGATAAACTCCTTAAGGCAGAGCAGAAGCTTGAGAAACTTGCACCGAACGTAAAAGGTGTTGTAGCAGATGAAATTAATACGATGATGGTACAAAAAGAAGCGGATGTTGCGGTTGTATGGAGTGGCATGGGTGCTGATATCATGACGGAGAATGAAAATCTGGACTTTGTTGTACCAAAAGAAGGATCGAATCTATGGTTCGATAATATCGTCATCCCAAAAACGGCACAAAATATTGAAGGGGCACATAAATTTATTAACTTTCTGCTTGATGCACAAAATGCAAAACAGAATACGGAGTGGGTCGGATATGCGACACCAAATAATGCGGCTTTAAGATTACTGGATAAAGAAACACGAGAAGATGAACGATTCTATCCAAATAAAGCAGTGCAGGAGAAGCTGGAAGTATATGAGGACCTTGGTTATGAAAATATAAAAAGGTATAACGAACTCTTCCTTAAATTTAAGATGTCTCTGAGATAAGCATACATCAATGCAATGATTTTCTATATTTATGCATAAAACCTATTTGTGAGGGTACTATATAAGAAATATGTTTTAAGGAGATGGATATATGAGTCGTAGAGAATATACTCAAACAGTACAACCCGTAAGTCGAATTCCAGAAAAAATATTTGGATGGTTAGCATGGTTACCGCTTTTAGCGATAGCATTATTTGGTCTTTATCAATTATTAGTGAATGGAAATAACCCGGAGTTCATTCAGGCAATGAAAGATGGGTTGAACAATGAGATACAATCGAATAGTCAGATGGCAGACGCTTTCAACCAGATGGGATTAACAGTTGAAGAAGCTGTACCATTATTCGTCAAGACCTTCTGGTATTTCCTGGCCTACTCTTTAATCCCGATTATTCTAGGATTAATCGGTCTGCTTAAGATGAAGAAGAGAATCTTTGCAGGCATTATGTTATTATTTGCTGGATTATTTACAACACCATTCTTCTTTACATTCATCTTAGGATTTATTCCATTATTCTTCTTTATTTCAGCAATTCTTTTATTTGCGCGTAAAGATAAAGTCATCAAGAATAATGACTATTATGAGGACCGTACTTATGTTGAACGTGATCAACACGTTGCACCAGCACATGTTGAGCGTGATACTCGTATCGAAGAAGAGAAGGATTTCACTTATGATGCAGACGACAAGCGTGATGATGTCGTAGTAGAAGATGTAGAACGTTCTACAGTTCGCGAAGACAGAGTAGATACAGATTTCGATAACACTATCGATAGTGATGCAGACCGTGTAACTTATGTTGATAAAACGAAGGATGCAGTCGACGAACGTCGAGACAACTATAACAATAGAAGATAAGTAAAACTTAAGACCAATATAAAAACCAGAAACTATTGTGATATGCTCCCTATAAGGTAGACACTTAAAAAGTGAAAATTTTATAGGGAGTTTTTAATTTGAGAAACAAGAAAATTTCATTTGATA
>NZ_PPRM01000021.1 GCF_002902665.1 Macrococcoides caseolyticum | reverse complement strand
CTCACTGGTTAGATCAACGTAAGGATTAAGACGGCATACCAGCACCTAAAAAACCCCCTAACTGTTCCAGCAGTCAGGGGGTTCGGTGTTTCCATGGAATTTCTACTTGTTAACTTTATTATATCTCATTCAGTTTTCTTTGTAAAACTAATCAAGTACATAGATATACTTTATAGCATGTTTAAAAATCGTTATTTCTCGTCCATCTTCTGTTTCAATGTAAATCTCATATTTCGCGCTGAATAAATATGTTCCAGTCACAGCTTTGCCATCAAGGAAAACAACCTTAATCTTTTCACCTTTTTGATGATAAAAACCATATTTTCTTTTTTCTTCTTTAATTTCCTCAGACATTTAATCACCTCATATCAGTATTGTTATATGACTATTATATATGATTTTACTGGATTTATATACTTATTATACAGCTAATCAAACAAATCATATAATTGATTTTATGTATCGTATAAATTAGTATATAAGGTTAATGATATCAAGTATAATAATCGTATAAGATAATATATGAAACGTAAAAGGGAGCGTAAAAATGGTTTATTCACTTAAAGAGCTGTCAGAAAAGATGGGTGTAACTAAAATGACTGTTTTGAATCATGCGAAGAGATTAGATATAGAATTAGAGAAAAAAGATAATGCGCTAGTTATCACTAATGAACAAGCATTGAAGATAGGAGAAAGTATTAACAATCAAAAACCATTAGATGAAAAATTAAATTTAGAAACGATTTTTGACGTCATAAATCAAGAAATTGAAAATAATAATGATGATCAAAAGGAAATTAAAGATAGAGAATTACAAAGTGATATAGTTAAACTATTGAAGCAACAATTAGAAGATAAAGAAAAACAGATATCCTTTTTAGAAAATCAAATGAATGTTAAAGACAATCAAATCAATAAGTTAAATGAAACATTAGATAATCAACAGAAGTTATTACATAATCAACAATCACTAGCACTGCAAAGTAATGAAAAGATAGAAAAACTAGAAGATAAGTTATCTTTAATTAATAATTTAAAAAATGAAAATCAGAATAAGGAAGAACCTTCTACTAATATATCTATTAATGAAAATAAAGTAGATGATTTTTATCAAGATTTGAAGGAAAATAACGAAAAAGACAACAAAGGATTCTTTTCTAAATGGTTCAAATAAATAATTTTTTAGAACAATTAAAATGGTATGTAATAAGGAGATTATGATGCGAGTATATGATAAAGATAAGATTAGGAAATTAGTAATTATAGGGATGTTTTCGGATGATTTAATTTTAAATGATTTCTCTTTAAAGGGTGGAAACGCACTCTCAATCGCATATGATATTAATAATAGAGCCTCTATGGATATAGATATCTCTATGAAAGGTGATTTAAATGATATAGATATTACAAAACAACAATTAGAAAATTTATTAGAGAATAATATTAGAAAAGTGTTGAAAACTGAGGATTTAGATTTAATAGATTTCAAATTTATAGATAGCCCTAAAAAAACAGACAAACCTAATTGGGGTGGGTATCGAGTATCATTTAAGGTGATTGATTTGTCTATTTCTAATCAGTTTGACGGAGATATAGAGAAAATAAGAAAAACTAGTATTGCGTTAGGAAAAGATAATAAGAAAGATATGACGATAGATATAAGCAAATATGAATATATAGATCATTCTATAATTATAGAAATAAATGATACATTGGTAAGTTCATATTCACTATTAATGATTGTTGCAGAAAAACTACGTGCAATATGCCAACAAATGCCTGAGTATAAAGAAATTATGAATATAAAAACATCTCCTCGTCCCCGAGATTTTTATGATATATTTACTATATTTAATCATGAAAAAGAATTATATGATGAATTTTTGTTAGAAGAAAATAGGGATATAATAAAAAAAATGTTTGAAATAAAAAATGTCCCGTTAACTTTAATTAATAAAATCAAGCTAACGGGAACAAAAGAGTTTCATGAAATAGCATATAGCTCTGTAGAGCAATCAATTGGAAAAGATGTACATAATAAAGGTTTTTCTTTTTATTACGATTTTGTCTGTGAATTGATTGAAAAAATTAATCTAGATGCTTAGGATAATATAACTTCCATTTAGAAGAGTAATTACAATTATTAATATTAGTGTTGTAATCTAAATAAAAATCATAATCCATTCCAAGAGTTAAAAACATATCAACAATTTTACCTTGTAATCCTATATATTCTAAAATAAATCCTAATGCTTGGTGATAAGGATATATAGGATTCATTCTTTTTATATATTTATATAATTTATTTATGGAGATATTGTTCTTAGCAGCTTCAAAAATATTAATGACTTCATCAATACCACCACAATATTGTGGTCTCATTAAGCAATCAATCAATGTTCTCTCTAAATCTGTATATTTATATTCCCCTTCTATAATTCCGATAGAGTCATAATTTTTACTTTCCAACCAATATATATAGGCATTTTGATACTCTGCTTTTCTGTTAGTAAATCGCATTGGTTTACTAAAGGCTCTATTTATACTTTCTTGTTCTAACAATCTCGTAGTTTCTTTCTTTTTACTAAGTTCTGTACTAATAAAAACGTTTTTGACTACGTTATTAGATAGGTCATGAATCATGACTGCTGAATAATGAGAAAAATAAGCTTTGGGTGATAAACTAATAGCTATATCTTCTTTAGAATATTGATGTTTATTTTTAACAAATCGTCTAATTGATCTGTTAGGAAATTCTAAATATATCTCTTTTAAGATATTATTATTTTTGCAAAAATAAATAAAATCCTCAACATCCATTCTTAAAGATAATTTCCACTCATAAGCATGCTCTCTGTAAAATTCTTCTATTTCATAAACGGTAAAAATATTTTTTTTATAAAATTCGATTTTATCTCGAATATCATTTTTAAAAACAGACATTTTCTGATATTTTGTAATCCCCATTTTTTTCTTCCTTTTTGGATGTAATAAAGTATATATACTTTATTACACACTAACATTTAGAATTTGTCAAGTTTTAAATGTTGAAAAATAAACAAAACTTGACAAATAAAATTAAAGTATATATACTTTAATTAATTATAATGAATTGAATTTTATTAAGATAAGTAAATCCAATCGATGAAATTGGCCTATAACATCGATTTTAGAAGAATATAAAATATATGTAGACTAAGGATACACTCTAATCAAATAATCGATTAGAGTGTTTTCTCTTTAATTATTATTTACTTTGATTGTCGTTCTTGTATGTAACACTATGGTAAGTATATTACTTAGTAAAAGATTATAGAGGAACTATTGCTTATAATATACAAGAATGAGCACTAATTATTTAGTACTCATTCTTGTATATTACGTTCTTCTTTGAGTTTATTATTTTTGATAATTAACTTAGCTAACATAAACACATAAAAACTAACTAATATTATGAATATCACTATTAGTATTACTTTAAATGATGAAGATAAAGTATCACTTAACATTCCAGGAATAATTGCACTTATACAAGGAAGCAAACTGCTTAGAGCGATTATGGCAAAAATTTGTATAACACGAGCATTTTGTTCTATTCTAGAATCAATATCAGAATAGATTTCAAATGATTCTTCAAAACTTTCAACTTCTTTTAAGAAATATCCCCAATTTCCAACTTCAGAAATATATTGAGCATTTGTTTCTTCAATAAAATTGATGAATTCTTTTTTATTTTCAGGCATAAAAGCTAATCGTATTTTATATTTTTTATCTGTTTTATTAAAAACATAATTACCTAAAGATGCTTTTTTAAGTACATATCCTTTTAGTGCCATTTCATTCAGCCATTTTTCTTCTTTCTCTGCACTTGAAGCTATAAAAAATCGTCTTATCACTTTCTTCAATATAATTCACCTCTCAAATATAAATCTCCGTTGGTTACCAGTTCTTTTAATCTTAAAATTTCTTGTTGTAGAACTTCTATTCCAATATCAGTGATTTGATATTCTTTTTTACCTTTAGGACCATTTTCACTGACAAGTTCGATCCACTCTTTTTTAATTAAGGTATTTAGAGCGCCGTATAGTGTTCCAGCAGCCATATTAATACGGTCATTGGAGAGTCTGTTAATCTTTTGAATAATACCGTAACCGTGCAACGGTTCTTCTAGAGATAATAAAATATAGTAAATACTTTCTGTTAAAGCTATTTTATTATTCATATCGCACCTCTTTATATCGTGTTATTATATATCGTATAACGATATATTAATCTATATATTTATAATTTGCAAGTCTTTCAATATTTTTCATTTACTAGTAAACTAGTGTTCTGTTGGAGGGGTAGATAATTTTTAAATTTAAATAATGTAACATAATATAAATTATGTTACATGATAAATCCCTACACAAAAGGGGTTTATTTTTATGCCTAAAATAATGTATCATAACGATATCAATACATACATTATACGTATCATATAGGAGTGATTTTAATGAATAGTGTAGAACCAATTCGAGACGTGAAAAAGATACAGGAGATGAAAGCAGCACTGGCTTATTATGGATCAGAAAGAGATGTATTTCTGTTTAACCTTGGAATTAACTGTGGTCTGAGAGTGAGCGATATGTTGGGGCTTAAGAAAAAAGATATTAAAGACTATACGATTAAACTAAGAGAACAGAAGACCCGTAAACAGAAACAAATCCCCCTTTATCATCTAAAGGAGGACATTGATCGTTATATTCAGTTCCTGGAGGATGAAGATTATCTGTTTAAAAGCAATAAACTCGATTCTGATGGCAATGATAAACCGATTAGTCGTGTACAGGCTTATCGAATCCTCAATCATTCAGCAAAATCAATCGGTTTAAGTGAAATCGGTACCCATTCCATGCGTAAGACCTTTGGTTACCATTACTACAAGAAAACGAAGGATGTCGCTTTGTTGATGGATCTATTTAATCATTCATCTCAGTCTGTGACACTTAGATATATTGGGATAAACCAAGATATAATGAATGATTCAATTAGTAATGTTATGCAGAATATATTCAAACAATAAATTTATTTATTAAATTTATGATTCGTAAAAAAAGTGCTTAATCTGTACAAACAGACAAGCACTTAATAATGATATGACTTATTAAAAATACTACTGAATAGTAGGATACGTATGATTTTATGAATACATAAGTATACCTAGTTAGTAGATAACTGTTATACATCATAATTTTCTATTAATTGTGTTCTAAATTTTTAAAAACCCGTGTTTCACTAACATATCTAAATATGTTTGGAAATATGGATCATTAATATTTCCTTCATCCATGCCCTTAATTCCACCATAACAACACATTAATTCCTGTAATTTCATAGATCCCCAAACATAAAGATAGCTCACATTCTTTTTATCTTTAGTCTCAATAAATACTGACATAGCATGCTCTTCATTATGCTTAACAATCAAAGTATCATAATCATATTTATCTTTCATATCAGGAGAATAATCGTAGTCATCTTCGTCTAAGTCAATTCCAATATCATCAAACTCATCCTTGAATTGTTTTAATACATCTGGATCTTCTATAACATACATTTTATAAATATCCTTATATGTTACTTCTTCATTATTTTTAAGATCCGTTTTAGACATATTTTTCAAAGGTATTTCAAAGGCTTTTAAATCGTTGGTTAAAATAGTTTCTACTTCATTAATACTATAAGTAAAATTTTCTTTATATTTATTATATTCATCCAATATGACCTTATAATTCATTAATATTTCCTCCTAATATACTGGTTTAGATCCATAAAATGAGTGCATAGCTGGAGTTCTTTTATACGGATGATAATGATGGTATTGTTCATTTTTATTTTTTATTGATAAATTAGTTTCGTTTATTGGGCTGCCTTTTGGATTTACTCCTTGTGCAACTTTTTTGGCATAACTACGAGAAACTGACCATACATCCTTAAACTCTTTGTTATATTTTCCTCGTCTAACTGCTGCTGCATAGGAAATACCTGCACTTTTTCTATAGATGTATACTTTACCATCTTTCAACTTAGCTTTATAGTAATTATATTTTCTATTTTTAGTATTAATAATTTGTGCTGCGACTTTTCCTAGCCTTACTAACTCTATGCCTTTATATACTATTACAGCAGATGCTGCTAATGCTAATATAACTTCTGCACCATAAATAACTAATGGAATTGCAAATGGAATATTATCATGTACTTCATTAGAACTAACAATTTGAGTTTCTTTAGTTCTTGTGTCAGTCATTTTAACTTTCATATCATTTGTTGAATTATCATAGATTTCAGATAAATACTCTTGCTTTTTATCTATCTTATTATCTATTACTTCTGTAGTAATAACGTCTGTATTTAAATTGAAGTTATAGACAATTTTGTGAGTATTATTTTCAGTATGCCCCATTACTTTAATGTTATTTTCATTCGCTGTATACTTGTCAACAATTAGTCCTTTTTCTTGAAGTTTATTTATAATTGTTTCCTTTTGTGAAATAGCCTCTTTTGAGATTGTTTCATCAACTGCTTTTTCTATTTCTAATGTGTCTGTTTGTTCATTATTTACATTCATGACAGGGGTACTAATTTCTTCTTGAATTGTTTTGTAGTTAGTATCCTCTATGTTTTCACTTTCAAATGTATCAGTATTTTCAACTGCACGAGCTTGTGATAAAGGGGCAACACTTGTAGTCATAACAACGAATGCTACTGTTGATAAAATTTTTTTATTAAATATCATATTTATTTCTCCTTTTTAATTATACTGTTTATATATTTTCCTGTACATATAGCCGTAGCAAAAGAACTTCCCTTGACTCTATAGTAATTACCTTTTTGATTAATAACATTTAGATTGTCTCCCAAACAATATTCATCTGATTTCTTAGAAGGATTCATTACGCTGATTTCCCCATATTCATTAAGAGAGCCAACTGAAGTGACTGATTCGTACTGAGCCGGATAATCCATCTTCGTACCAAAGCTATTTCCCGCCGCAGCAAACACTTTTATATTATTTTTTTTAGCTTTGTCTATAGCAGTTTTAACTTGTTTGGAATCTTCAAAAATACCATTACTTAAATTTATAATGTCAACATTTTTATCAATTGCATCATTAATTAGTTGGGCATATTCATTTGCAGTTCTTTTATTTAATACAAAACTATAATATTTTACCCTGTTACTTTTGGCATACTTATTTATTAAATACATTACTCCAGTACCATGACTACCTCTAAAGTTTTCTTTTTGCTCAATATGTAAATTTTTAAAATTACTTAGTTTAGTGTTTATACCAGTATCTATTATCGCTACTTTCACCTTAGCTGTACTTTTATTATAAAAATAAAAGCCTACAAAAATTACTAATACAACACTTGTAATTACAAAAAATATATTTTTTATAATCATTCCTCCTTTCAATATAAAAGTAGTTTATACAATTCTAGAAATACTTTATTTATGTTATTCTATTAATTTATTATTTAATAGTTCTAATATAATTATGCGCTATATCATTTCTAGAATAATATTTTTTGTAAGAATTGCTTTAGATTTAATTTGAAAAAATTATATAAATAAATATAAATATAAGTAATAAATAGAATTATTTGTTAATTTTATCATAGAATACATCTTTGCAATTAA
>NZ_PPRM01000020.1 GCF_002902665.1 Macrococcoides caseolyticum | reverse complement strand
AAAAAATTATATAGATTTCTATACCATTTTTAAATTACTGCAGTTTTTCAAAGTTCAATTTTTACTCTATATTTTATGGGAAAGGAGGTGAAGATGTGATAAACAAAGCGATTGTAGCAGGACGCTTAGTAAAAGACCCATCGTTACGACAAGTAGCAAATAATACGACCATCGCTACTTTTTCTTTAGCTGTTGATCGAGGAGTTTCTAAAAATGGTGAGCGTTCGACGGATTTTTTGATGTGTAAAGCATTTAATAAGACAGCCGTAAATATAGGGAAATATTGTAGCAAAGGAAGTTTTGTATGCATAACAGGTCAATTCCATAGCAATCGTTACGAGAAAGAAGGTAAGACGCACTATTCTACTGAAATTCTAGTAGAGAATATTAAGTTCCTAGCGAATATCGGAGGGAACAAAGCTGAAAAAAGTGAATCAAGATCTGATGCTGTATGGAACAGCTTACCGGATGAAATTAAAGATAAAGTAGCCCAGAATCTTATTGTGAAAGGTACAGAGCAGCTTATTCAGTCTACTGCAGAAGAACGATGGAACAGTAAACTTTTTGGTGTAGAAGGTAGAGAAGAAAAGACACCGAGTGAATATGCTGCTCAGGCAGATGAGATTATTAAAGTTGCAACAAATAATGAAGTTCAAAAGGATGAGTCAAGCGAAAGTGAAGAAGAACTCAAAGAAGACAATAATCAAACTGATAATACATCTGTATCGGATGTAACAGACTCCAGTACACCATTTTAATACCATTTCATTACTCACATTTAATCCTCATTCAGTTACACCCCATAACCCCCCCAGTAGCGCAGTGCTGAACGCTACTGGGGGGTTAGATGTTAAATTGATATGCTTTTGTAATATATTTGTAATTATAAATCATCTTTCTGTAACCAAAGAAATATCAATACGTGTTAAATTTATATCAATCAAATTAAAGAAAAATATAATTATTAATATATATTAAGAAAATTATCGGAGGCAACATTCATAATGAAAAAAATTACTGCACTTACAGGAATGGCAATTTTAGCTACAGGAATTTCAGCACAGGCAGATGCAAAAGAACATACAGTGACTACCGGGGAGTCACTTTGGTCAATCGCAGATAAATATGACACTACAGTTGAAAGAATTAAAAAAATTAACAAAATAGAGTCAGACATCATCTTACCCAATCAAAAACTAGAAGTATTAGTTAAAGGTAAATATGAAGTCCAAAAAGGAGATACTTTAGAGAAGATCGCTAAAAAGTTTGATACTAAAGTTGCAGATTTAAAGAGATGGAATAGTATTGAAACAAATAAAGATCTTAAAGTAGGTAAACTGATTATCGTTGATAAAGATGAAAAAAGACAAATTGTTACGCAAACAGCTGCTCAACAAGCGCCAGTAACTGTACAACAAACAGTGGCGTATCAAGCACCAGTCATCAAAGCGCCAGAGCAAGCAGCTAAACCGGCGGCACAAGCAGCTAAACCGGCGGCACAAAAACCAGTCCAACAAGTAGCTCAACAGCCAGTAGCACAAGCACCAGTTCAGCAAGCAGCACAACAACCGCAACAAGTGGCGCAACAACCACAACAAGCAGCACAAAAGCCAGTAGCACAAGCAGCGCCTGCTGGGAACTCATCAATGGATGCACATTTACGCGTTATCGCACAACGTGAATCGGGTGGCAACCCTAATGCTGTTAACCCATCTGGATACTACGGATTATTCCAGTTTTCACCATCAACATGGGCATCTGTAGGCGGAACAGGGAATCCTGCAAATGCTTCAGTTGAAGAACAATGGAAACGTGCAAGAATATTATATCAAACTGCTGGAGCTTCTCAGTGGTCAACTGCGTATTAGTTAGTCAGAAATTTAACATAACACTTAATCTTTTATATTGTTTTAACCTATGAAATATGAAATTTTAATGTAGTTAACGTATTAAAAATTATAGATAATCTTTAGGAGGACTTTCCAGATGAAAAAACTTTTAGCGGTAACGACAGTATTTGCAGTAGGTGGAACATTTGCGGCGACTCAAGCAGATGCAGCACAATATAGAGTGAAAAGTGGAGATTCTTTATGGAAAATCTCTCAAATCTATGGAACTTCAGTTCAGGCATTAAAGCATGAGAATGGATTGAGATCTAACTTAATTCATGTTAATCAAGTATTAAATATTAATGAGAATACAACACAGCGAAAAACTTATAAATCAGCATATAAACCTACCTACACAGCACCTGTAACTACAGGTTCATATTACCGCATCGTTCCTGGAGATACTTTAGGCAAGATTGCCTCACGTTACGGTGTATCAGTTGCGCAGCTTAAAGCATGGAATGGTCTGCATTCAGATATTATTATTGTTGGGCGTACATTGAAGGTTAATGGACCCGCTGTAGCAGCTGCACCCGTTACAAGAACAGCATATCAGGCACCAGTTAAACGTGCTGTTGCTAAGTCAACGTACCAAGCACCAGTAAGACAGACTGTTTATAATGCATCGACGACAAAACGTGTAACTACGACAAGGACACAAGCACCAGCTGTTCGTGTGAACAACGGTTTAAACTGGGCAGCATTAGCGAGATGTGAATCTGGTGGTAACCCATCAATCAATACAGGAAATGGTTACTATGGAATGTATCAGTTCAACTTACAGACATGGCGTGGTGTCGGTGGAAGCGGTTATCCACACCAAGCTTCTGCAGCTGAGCAAACGAAACGTGCTCAAATTCTGTACAATATGCGCGGTGCGCAGCCATGGCCAGTATGTGGTGCGCGTTTATAATAATGAGATTAGAACTTTAAAGGGTATTCACTTTAAAGTTCTTTTTTTGCATTAACAAATTAACTTCGTTACACTAATATTAATATATACACTAGGGGTGCCTTGCGCTGAGATGGCTTTTGCCGAACCCTTTACCTGATCCGGATAATGCCGGCGTAGGAAAGTTGTGCTGAGTACCCATTATGTGTATTTAACCTATTTCCTATTAGGAGATAGGTTTTTATTTTTAGGAGGGATAACGTGTTTACAAAACAATTGAAAAAAGAAGTAGAGCCGATTATTGAATCCATTTATAATGATCCGTTTATTCAAGGTATTATTCATGGGAATTTAAAGAAAGAAGCAGTAAAACATTACTTAAAGGCAGATAGTTTATATTTAAACGAATTTGCAAAGATATATAGCTTACTTATTCCAAAACTAGATGATAGAAAAGGAATTCAGTTCTTACTTGGCCAAATCGATTTTGTTATGAATGGTGAAGTAGACGCGCACTATACTTTAGCAGATTATGCAGGTGTAGATTATAAGGCAGTGATTGAAGAAGGAGAATGGTATCCATCAAGTGATCATTATATTAAGCATATGTATTACAATGCCTACCGCTATAGTGATGCAAGTTTTACGATATGTGCGATGGCACCTTGTCCTTATGTCTATCAGCAGCTGGCACTGAAGATTGCTGAGCGAAATGACCTGGAAGGAAATCCGCTAAAACCTTGGGTCGACTTTTATTGTACGAATATGGATGAGCTTATCGGTCATTTAGATCGCTGGGTAGATGAATTTAGTGAAACAGCTTCTGATGAAGAATTAAATATATTAAGAAAGAACTTTGTTGAAAGCTGTATTCATGAGAAGCGCTTCTTTAATATGTCCTATAACATAGAAACATGGGAGGGATATTAATGAAAATAGCATTATCGATTGCCGGAACCGATCCTACAGGAGGTGCCGGAACGACAGTGGATTTGAAAGTCTTTCAGTCACGTGGCGTATACGGGATGAGCGTAATAACAAGTCTTGTTGCACAAAATACATTAGGTGTGCAGGATGTCTTTAATCAGCCTGTAGAGGTTATACAGAAACAACTTGAAAGTGTATATTCAGACATTGTTCCGGATGCAGTAAAGACGGGGATGTTAGCAACAAGTGAAGTAATGGATATTGTAAGGCCGTATATAGAACGTTATAACGTCCCGTATGTCATCGATCCTGTTATGGTAGCTAAAAGTGGAGATTTGTTGCTTGATGAAAATGGTCAAAATGCTGTGCGTACAAAATTACTGGATATTGCGACAGTGGTGACACCAAATATACCTGAGCTAGAGAAAATTGTTGAAATGAAGGTAGAATCAGAAGAAGATATCTTACGTTCAGGAAAAATATTTATCGATGAAATTGGTTCTCGAAGTGTGCTTATCAAAGGTGGACACTTAAAGGGAGATGCGACAGATTATCTTTTTACAAAGACTGGATTAATTACTTTGCCTGGAGAACGTTATAATACGAAGCATACACATGGTACGGGCTGTACTTATTCAGCTGTTATCACAGCAGAACTTGCCAAAGGGAAGAGTATAGAAGATGCTGTGCGATTAGCGAAGCGCTATATGGATATGGCTATTAAGTATACTCCTGGAATTGGTCATGGCCAAGGTCCGGTAAATCACTTTAAGTTTCAGGAGGTAGAATAATGGTAAAGCTTAATCAACTTCGTAAAGATAACCCTTTGATTATTTGTATTACGAATGATGTCGTCAAAAACTTTACAGCGAATGGTCTGCTTGCACTTGGTGCAAGCCCTGCGATGGCGACAGAACGTCAGGAGATGGATGAGTTTTTAGCACATGCTGGTGCGTTATTGATCAATATAGGCTCAATTGAAGAAGACGATAAGGAAAACATGTTACAAGCGGCTGCATTTGCAAATAAACATCATGTACCTATCGTACTTGATCCTGTCGCTTGTGGTGCATCTAAGTTTCGTAAAGACTTCTGTTTAAGATTGCTAAACGAGCATCATATTAGTGTCATTCGTGGGAATGCATCAGAGCTTGCCGCTTTGACAGATGATGCCACAATGAAAGGGACAGATGCAGATCAATCGTTATCTACTGAAAGCGTCGCGCGACGAGCATATGATAAATTCAAGACTGCAATTATCGCAACGGGCGCCGTGGATGCAATTTGTCAGGATGAACAGATCATGCTAGTAGAGAATGGTACACCGATGTTGACGAAAGTCACAGGAGGAGGATGTTTATTAGGAGCAGTTGTTGCAAGTTTCATATATAATGAAACTAAACCTTCATTAGCATTATTAGCAGAAGCAATAGCGACTTATACGATTGCGGCGGAACGAGCAGCTCATAGTGCTAATGGGACCTTGCCAGGACATTTTGCAGTGAATTTAATAGATCAGCTCTATTTAATTCAACAAGATGATATAGCAAAGGAATCACGTGTGAAAGAAGTGTAGCTTATGTTTAAAAGAGAGATGCTTCATGTATATTTCATTGCAGGGACTTCTGATGTTCCTGATGGTGACTTAGAAGATGTGCTAAAAGAAGCACTTGAAGCAGGAATTACAATGTTTCAGTTTAGAGAGAAAGGACCGAAAGCGAAGACCGGTCAAGAGAAGCATCTACTTGCTGAACGTTTGTTTAATCTATGTAAAGATTATAAAGTTCCATTTATCGTCAATGACGATGTTGCACTTGCTAAAGCAATTGATGCAGATGGTATTCATCTTGGACAGAATGATGAAAAGATTAAAAATATCATCGATGATTTCCAGGGAAAAATCATCGGGTTATCTGTCGGCAATTTTGAAGAGTATGATCAGTCCGATTTAACACATGTAGATTATATAGGTGTCGGTCCTATATATGAAACAAGTAGTAAAAGCGATGCCAAAAAGCCAGGTGGTATCGAACTAATACGTAAGATGCGCCTTTACGATAAAGATATTCCGATTGTAGCGATTGGTGGCATCACAAGTCGTAATTGTGAAATGATTATCGCTTCAGGAGCAGATGGTATCTCTACTATTTCATCTATTACAAGAAGCAGTGATATTAAGCAAGTTGTTACAGATTACTTACAGTATTATAAGTAAAAAGTAAAATATCATGCTTTTTGTTTATGTATACCTAGATTTATGATAAAATAACCTCTATGTGAATAATATTATGAGGTGAAAAAATGAAAAAGAAGTCGATATGGCTCCTAGTATTTACTGCAGCGATAATTTTATCTGGCTGTGACTATTCAAAAGAATCAAACCGTAATGGATTTTTCTATGATACATTTGTGCATCCTTTAGACCAGTTAATCCACTGGTTAGGGTCACATATGGGACATAACTACGGACTTGCGATTATTGCGATTACATTAATCGTACGTTTAGCGCTCTTCCCATTTATGATGAAAACATATAAGAACCAAAGCGTTATGCGTGAGAAAATGGCTTTAATCAAGCCGCAGATGACAGAGATTCAAGAACGAGTAAAGCGTGCGCGCACGCAAGAAGAGAAGATGGAAGCAAACCAGGAAATGATGGCATTATACAAAGAGAATGGTATTAACCCATTAAACATGGGATGTTTACCATTATTAATTCAATTGCCGATCGTCACTGGATTATTCTATGTATTGAAATATCCAACTGAAGGTGGCATCACACAGTATCCGAATTTCTTATGGTTTGAGTTAACGAAGACGGATATCGCGATGACAGTCATCGCAGGTATTGTATACGCATTACAAGCTTACGTTTCTATGCAGAACATACCAGAAGAACAAAAAGCACAGATGCGTATGATGATGTTTATCTCGCCAATTATGATTGTCTGGATGTCAGCAATTTCTCCTGCAGCATTACCATTATATTGGGCTGTAGGTGGAGCATTCTTAGTGTTACAGACTTGGCTAGGAAACAAGTTCTACAAGAAGAAAGTGCACGAAGAAATTGCACCATTAATCGAAGCACACGAAGAGAATGAGCGCGCAAAACAACCAAAGAACACACAAGTCGTTTCTTCAAAAAAGAAGAAGAAAAAGTAATATAACTTAAATAAAAATACCGGACAGTACTGATGAAGTGCACCCCTAAAGTTGAACCTTAAAATTCAACTTTAGGGGTGTTTATTTTGAATAAAAAGCATGATCTTGATTTTAAATTAAAACTA
>NZ_PPRM01000002.1 GCF_002902665.1 Macrococcoides caseolyticum | reverse complement strand
ATAAAATATAGAGTAAAAATTGAACTTTGAAAAACTGCAGTAATTTAAAAATGGTATAGAAATCTATATAATTTTTTAAAAACTGAGCAAAATATAATAAAAAATATCTTAAAATTAACGTAATTATTTAAATATTGTAATTTGAAAAATTTATTCAAAGAATTATAATAGATAATGGAGGGATATACATGAAAACGTTCAAAGCAGTTCGATTTCAGCTCGTTGAAGATGAAGCAATTAAGGAATATATGTTATATGACGGCGTAATAATAAACAAAGAGAATAGCGGTACAGGCTGGCTACTTGAAATATTGATAGATGAAATTCATCTGGAGACGATGGAAACGTATATGCATAACGAAACCATTCTTGATACACGTGTAGTTATTACTCGTGCCTCCAATGACCCTGCGATGTTCGAGTCTACAATTAAGGACATCCAGAAGTTGAATGATAAGATTTCTGTAATTTTCGAATGCCATATTTACACGTTAAGACAGACATATGCAGAAAAGCTATTAGAGCAATTAGTAAACGAAGGTCTATCTGGTCAGGCTCTAATCACTGCATTTAATAGAAAGATGCAGTCAAAACCAAAATTAAAAGATGAAAATGAATAATAAATAAACAAAAAATAACACCCAAACGATACAGAAAAACTATCGCTCAGGTGTTTTTATTTTGCTGTTCTAATTTACTTACTTCTCGATGATTGCAAAGCTGATTTCACAGCTACAAGCGAGCTTGTCTCCGACTTTCGCCGTAGCAGTACCTTTACCGATAGGACCTTTAACACGAGTCATCTCAACGGATAAAGTTAACGTATCTCCAGGCGTGACTTGAGATTTAAAGCGACACTTATCAATCCCTGTAAACATCGCAAGTTTTCCCTGGTTCTCTTCTAGTTTCAGCATTGCAACTGCACCGACTTGTGCCAGTGATTCTACTATAAGTACACCAGGCATTACTGCGTATTCAGGAAAATGTCCTTGGAAGAAAGGTTCATTACCACTTACTTGTTTAATTCCCGTACAACGTTTACCCTCTTCCAGTTCGGTAATACGATCAATCAATAAAAACGGATAACGATGGGGGATAATCTTCTTAATTTCATCAAAAGACAATAAAGTTTCCATTAGCTGTCACTCCCAGTAAGTTCTTTAAGATGTTGCCATGTAGAAGGTTTAAATATATCAGTCGGTGAATGGAGAAAGCCATATCCAATCATCATTCCAACAATAAATAATACAATCATGAATGCAAATATAATGAATAGTGTAATATAAATTGGAACTGTGCGATGAACAACTTCTGTTTCTCCGATTTTACTGACCTTTTGTTTATAAATAGGCTGTTCAAACTTCATAATGCATACGCTCCTAGGCTTTGATTAATTGTTTTGTATCACCTGTGCGTTCGATTTCTGCGCCAAGATTGCGAAGCTTCTTATGGAAATCAACATAGCCTCGGTCCAGGTGATGCAGTGCAGTTACTTTAGTATAGCCTTTTGCAATAAGACCTGCAAGAACAAGTGCAGCGCCACTTCGTAAATCTGTAGCAGCAACATCTGCACCTTGTAATGTACTGTTGCTAATATAAGCAAATCGCTTATCCACTTTAATTTGAGCATTCATTTTCTGGAACTCTGTCGCATGCATAAAGCGATTTTCAAATACAGTCTCGTTAACGCTACTATTACCTTCTAATGATAACATAAGCGCCATCATCTGAGCTTGCATATCCGTGGGAAAGCCGGGGTGCGGCATTGTCTTAATATCAATTGCTTTAAGATTCTGTTCTGCAGACAGATGAATTCCTCTCGTATCAATCTCAATATGGCATCCAGCTTCTTTCAGTTTTGCAATAAGCGCATGCATATGCTCATAAATTGCACCTTCAACATACACATCACCACGTGTGATTGCAGCAGCTACTAGAAAAGTTCCTGCCTCAATGCGGTCCGGAATAATCTCGTGCTTCGCTCCAGTCAATGTCTCTACACCATATACGGTAATCGTATCTGTACCAGCACCTTGAATATTAGCACCCATTTGGTTCAAGAAGTTTGCGAGATCTACAATCTCTGGTTCACGTGCAACATTTCCAAGGACTGTCTTTCCTTCTGCTAAAACAGCAGCCATTAAAATATTTTGTGTCGCTCCGACACTCGGAAAATCCAGGTAGATATCGGCACCTTTCAGTCTGTCTTTAACAGTACCGACTAAATAACCATTTTTCTGCTCAATAACTGCTCCTAATGCTTCTAAACCCTTAAGATGTAACTCAATAGGTCTTGAACCAATCGCACACCCTCCAGGCATCGCAACTTCAGCATAACCAAACCTTGCAAGCAATGGTCCAAGCACAAGTACACTAGCACGCATCTTACTTACAAATTCATATGCAGCTTGTGTCGAAAGTTCACCACGTGCATCAACTACTACTTTATTTTGTTCAATATTTTTTTCTACTTTTGCATTTAATCCTTCTAATACTGCTGAGATTGTATCTACATCAGACAAAGCAGGTACATTCGTAAATTCACTAACACCTTCAGACGCTAACAATGATGCAGTCATGATAGGCAATACAGCATTTTTCGCTCCTTCGATTTTTACACGCCCTGATAATCTATTTCCACCTTTTACTATAATTGTATCCATTATTTCCTCCGAATTTCTTAACTTATCTATACAAGTATTTTATAACATTTACCCTACAATTACATTATTTATACATTAAAATAATATAAATATCTGATTTGTATATTTAATCAAGTCAATGAGAAAATTAGTAATAAGATAACCTAAAGACATGCTGATGCCGATAAAGAGAATCTGAATCTCTTTAGTACGATTCTCTTTAAACCACTGCTCTGTTCTTATTGCCTGCAAACTATTAAATACAACTCCTGTAATGCCAATATAAAGCACGATATATGTTAAAGCATAAACATTCATAAGCTACTCCTATGTAAAAAAGGAGCAAGACAATTGTCTCACTCCTTTATTTATTATCTAAATTTCGCGACTTCAATACGGTTAATCGCGCGATGCAATGCACGTTCTGCACGATGGAAATCAACATGGGCTGCTTTATCTTCATTAAGACGTGCTTCTGCACGCTTTAATGATTCCTTTGCACGCTCAATATCAATTCCTTCTGCTTGTTCTGCAGCTTGCACTAACACCGATACTTGTTGTGGACGAATCTCAGCAAATCCTTCAGTTACAGCAATGTAGTCTTTATCATTGCCTGGCTTCGTCACACGAACAGCACCAATCTTAAGTGGTGCGACTGTAGGAATATGTCCAGCCATCACACCCATTTCACCTGACTCAGTCTGTAGAACAATTAATTCAGCTTCAGTTTCTGAGTATATTGATCCATTAGGAGTGACTATTTCAATTGCTAATTTGTTCATAGTTTCTTCCTCCTATGTTTATACTTCTACACCCATGCCTTTAGCTTGTTCTAAAACTGCTTCAATGCCGCCTACTAAACGGAAAGCATCTTCAGGAATATGGTCATATTTACCTTCTAGAATTGCTTTGAAGTCTTGAACCGTTTGTTTAACTGGTACGTAAGATCCTTTTTGTCCCGTAAACTGTTCAGCAACATGGAAGTTTTGTGATAAGAAGAACTGTATACGACGTGCACGTGAAACAGTCTTTTTATCTTCGTCAGATAATTCATCCATACCTAAGATTGCAATGATATCTTGTAGTTCACGATACTTCTGTAAAGTTGCTTGAACTTGACGTGCAACTTCGTAATGCTCCTCACCAACTACGGCAGGCGTTAATGCACGAGATGTTGACGCTAATGGGTCAACGGCTGGATAAATACCCATCTCAGTTAATTTACGTTCTAAGTTCGTTGTTGCATCTAAGTGAGCGAAAGCAGTTGCCGGCGCCGGGTCAGTATAGTCATCTGCTGGTACGAATACCGCTTGAATCGATGTAACTGATCCTACGTTTGTTGAAGTGATACGCTCTTGTAATTGTCCCATTTCAGTTGCAAGTGTTGGTTGGTAACCAACGGCTGATGGCATACGTCCTAAAAGGGCAGATACCTCTGAACCTGCTTGCGTGAAACGGAAGATGTTATCGATGAATAATAATACGTCCTGACCTTGCTCGTCACGGAAGTATTCAGCCATTGTTAAACCAGATAATGCAACACGCATACGTGCACCTGGTGGCTCGTTCATTTGTCCGAACACCATGGCTGTTTTCTTAATAACACCTGAATCGCTCATTTCGTGAAATAAATCATTCCCTTCACGTGTTCTCTCACCAACTCCAGCGAATACTGAAATACCACCGTGCTCCTGAGCGATGTTGTTGATTAATTCTTGAATTAATACTGTTTTACCTACACCGGCACCACCGAATAGACCGATTTTACCACCCTTGATATATGGTGCTAATAAGTCTACTACCTTAATACCAGTTTCTAAAATTTCAACTTTTGTTGATAACTCTTCGAATTTAGGTGCTTGTCTATGAATTGGATCACGACGTACAGTACCATCTAATTCAGGTTCTAAGTCAATCTTCTCTCCTAATACGTTAAATACGCGACCTAATGTTGCGTTACCAACTGGTACAGAAATCGGTGCGCCAGTATCAGTGACTTGCGCTCCACGTTGTACACCGTCAGTAGAGCTCATTGCGATTGTACGTACTACATCATCACCTAAATGAAGGGCAACTTCTAATGTTAACTTTGTAGTGTTACCTTCTCCACGTTCGATATCTAAAGTTAAGGCATTGTTTAATGCTGGTAATTGACCATGTTCAAAGCGAACGTCAATAACCGGACCCATAACTTGGATTACGTGACCTACTGCCATGTTTATTCCTCCTAAGTGTTATTCTAATGCGGCTGCTCCACCAACAATTTCAGTAATTTGCTGAGTAATCGCGGCTTGTCTCGCACGGTTATATTGTAATGATAAATCATCGATTAATTCTTTTGCGTTATCTGTTGCATTCTTCATTGCAGTCATACGTGAAGCATGTTCACTTGCTTTACCATCTAAGATAGCACCGTAAATCAGACTTTCTGCATATTGCGGAAGAATGACTTCTAAAATTGCATCTTTATCTGGTTCAAATTCATAGTTAGAGAGTTTCGATTCTCCTGAAACCTCTTCCTTAGATATTGGTAAGATTTTTCGTTCATGAACTTCTTGCTCAAGTACGCTGATAAAATGACTATAATGCATGTAAAGTTCGTCATATTCCCCAGTTTCAAAACGTGATACTGCTGTGTGACTAATATCTTTAATAGATTTGAAAGATGGTTGATCTGATAATCCAATAATTTGCCCTTCAACGTTATAGTCTCTAGCACGTAAGAAATCATAACCTACTCGACCGATAACTAAGATACCGTATTCAGCTGGATTATTATTATGACGTTCCTGAATTTTTTGCGTTACACTTTTTAAAATGTTTGCATTGTATGGACCTGCAAGACCTTTATCACAAGTTATGACTAAGTAACCTGTCTTTTTCACCGGACGTTTTTGAAGCATCGGATGGTTTGCATCTGAATTACTTCCACCAATAGCGGTAACTGCATCCTGCATCTTCTCCATATATGGATAGAAGCTTTTTGCATTCTCTTCAGCGCGACGTAATTTAGAGTTTGAAACCATATGCATTGCCTTAGTGATTTGACTTGTTTTTTTAGTCGAATTAATACGGCCTTTTATGTCTCTTAATGAAGCCATTTTGTCACCACCTTATGATTAATTTCCCGTTCTATACTTCAGACTTGTTGAAGATTTTCTTGAATGCATTAATTGCTTCTACGAATACTTCATCAGCCGGTAAGCCTTTCGTTTCGCGAATTTCCTGGTAAATATGTGGTGCGTTTGAACCCACCCATCCTAGGAATTCATCTTCAAAGCGTGTAATATCCTGAACCGGAATATCATCTAAGTGACCTTTAGTTAATGCATACAGAATTGTAACTTGTTTATCTACTGTCAATGGTTTGTTCTGATCTTGTTTTAAAACTTCAACCGTACGTTTACCACGTTCTAATTTCGCTTTTGTTGCTGGATCTAAGTCAGAACCAAATTGCGCGAATGACTCTAGTTCACGGTAAGATGCTAAGTCAAGACGTAATGTTCCGGCTACTTTCTTCATCGCTTTAATTTGTGCAGAACCACCTACACGTGATACTGAAAGTCCGGCATTGATTGCTGGACGCACACCTGAGAAGAATAAATCTGATTGTAAGAAGATTTGTCCGTCAGTAATTGAAATTACATTCGTAGGTACATATGCTGAGATATCCCCTGCTTGTGTTTCAACGAATGGTAATGCAGTAATAGAACCGCCACCTAAACTATCGTTTAATTTCGCTGCACGCTCTAACAGACGGCTATGTAAGTAGAATACATCCCCTGGATATGCTTCACGACCTGGCGGACGACGTAATAATAAAGATAATTCACGGTAAGCTGCTGCTTGTTTTGTTAAATCATCATATACGATTAATACGTGTTTACCATTGAACATGAATTCTTCAGCCATCGCTACACCCGCATAAGGTGCAATGTATAATAATGGTGCTGGTTGTGATGCAGATGCAGATACAACGATTGTGTAATCTAATGCACCGTGTGCACGTAATGTTTCAACAGCAGTACGTACTGTAGATTCTTTTTGGCCAATTGCAACGTATACACAGATCATGTCTTCGTCTTTTTGGTTAAGGATTGTATCGATTGCTACTGTAGTTTTACCTGTTTGACGGTCACCGATAATTAACTCACGTTGACCACGACCGATTGGTACCAATGCATCAATCGCTTTAATACCTGTTTGTAAAGGCTCATCTACTGATTTACGATCCATTACACCAGTTGCTGGTGATTCGATTGGACGTGTTTTCGTTGTGTTAAGTGGTCCTCGACCATCGATTGGTTGACCTAATGGGTTAACAACGCGACCGATTAATTCTTCACCGACAGGTACTTCCATAATACGACCTGTACGTTTAACTTCGTCGCCTTCTTTAATATCTGTGAAAGGTCCTAAAATTACGACCCCTACATTGTTTTCTTCTAAATTTTGTGCAAGGCCTAATACACCGTTATGGAACTCAACAAGTTCTCCAGCCATAACGTTGTTTAAACCATGTACTAATGCGATACCGTCACCGACCTGGATAACTGTACCTACATCCGTTACTGTCATACCAGACTCGTAATTTTCAATCTGTGATTTAAGTAACGCACTGATTTCTTCAGCTTTGATGGCCATTTATGTCACTCCTCTTAAGAAATTATTGTTTGTGAAACGATTTTTCAAGTTGTGTTAGTTCATTTGCTACAGAGCCATCATAAACAGTCGTACCAATTGTTGCACGTATACCACCAATTAAAGTGCTATTTACTATGTTTTCAATTAGTAATTTTTTATAGCCTGTACGTTTAATGAACGCTTTTCCGATTTCATCAAGCTCTTCACTTGATAAAGCATATACTGACTCAACTTTCATATATTGCTGATTGTTGAACTTGTTATAGTGCTCAGTGTAATAGTCAGCAATTGATGGTAACAAAGCAAGCTGTTTCTTATCAGCAAGTATGCTTAATAAGTTACGTAACGGTTTATCAACACCACTAAATGTTGCTTCAACAAAAGCATGACGTTTCTCACTTGATACTTTTGGATCTTCTGCAAATGCAAAAAATGCTTTATTTCCAGCTAATCCTTCTTTAATTTCAACAAGATCTTGACGTACACTTTCATGTACACCTTGTGCTTGTGCTACTTCAAAAAGACTTTGTGCGTATTTATCCTGGACGATAGCCATTATTTATCGCCTGCCTCTTCGATAAACTCTCTTACTAATTGTTTTTGATCTTGTTCATTGATTTCTTTGTTAATAACTTTTTGAGCAATGAGTACTGATAATTCAGCAACACGATCATTGATGTCTGCAATTGCACGTTGTTTTTCATTTTCAATTTCTACTTGTGCATCGCTAACAATTTTGTTTGCACGCATATTTGCTTCATGAATAATTTCTTCTTGCTGTGTTTTAGCTTGTTTCTTAGCATCTTCCATAATGACAGATACTTCTTGTTGTGTTTTAGCTAATAACGCTTTATTTTCTTCAGCGTAATGCTTAGCTTCTTCGTTTTGACGTTTCGCATTGTCAAGGTCAGCTGTAATACCTGCTTGACGTTCGTCCATAATGTTCTTTAATGGTCCCCATGCGAATTTGCTTAATAAGAATAGCAATAGTGCAAATAATACTAATGTATATGCCGCTGTTCCCCACTGTACGCCAGTATGTTCAGCTGCTTGACCTAATAATAAGAAATTCAAGTATAACGCTCCTTTCATCGCACTTTTCATAAATGAATGGCGAAATCAGAACGACTTCGCCTTTAACGAGTTATATTTTATAATTAACGGTTCATTACCATGAATGCTACTACTACTGCGATGATAGGAAGGGCCTCAACTAAACCTACACCGATGAACATGATAGTCATTAATGGACCACGTGCTTCTGGTTGACGTGCTACACCTTCAACTGTACGAGATACGATTAATCCGTTACCAATACCTGCTCCTAATGCTGCTAAACCAATTGCGATTGCTGCTGCTAATAAATTCATTAATAATTTCCTCCTAAAGAAATATGATAGTTTTTAAAATTTTTATATTAATGGTCGTCTGACACTTTGTGTGACATATAAACCATTGATAACATTACAAAAATATAGGCTTGAATTGAACCTACAAAAATTGAGAAACCTTGCCAGATAAGAGTTGGGATTGCTGCACCTAGCATACCAGCTGCACCAGCTGTACCTAACGTTGCAAGTAATCCGAGCAATACTTCACCTGCGAAAATGTTACCGTAAAGACGCAGACCAAGCGTTAAAGTTGATGAAAATTCTTCGATGATTTTAAATGGCACCATAAACCATACTGGTTGAGCAAAACTCTTTAAGTAATTACCCGTACCGCGCATCTTAACACCATAGAAATGTGTTAATAGTACCATCAATGTAGAAAGTGTTAATGTAACTGTCGGGTCTGCTGTTGGAGATTTCCACCATAATGTGTGACCATTAATAATTGCAAATGGTAATCCCAGCATATTTGCAACAAAGATAAATAATAACAATGTTACAGCCAGGAAATGAAAACGCCCACCTTTATTCCACGCCATGTTACTGTTGATAATTCCTCTTGTAAAGTCAAAAATCCATTCAATAAAGTTCTGTTTACCGTGAGGTCTTACACTTAAATTTCGTGTAAAGAGCATCGCTATCAAAAACACGATTGCTGCTGTCACCGTAAGCATCAACATCGATGAAAGATCAAATATCATTTCATGACCGAATAAATCAAGACTATAGAGGGGTGATTCGTGTCCCATTACTTCACCTCTTCCATATATGTATTATTTTTTCAAACTGTTAACAGAATGTATGATAATCATGACATACGTCAACATCAGGCCGAGTGCGATTCCAAGTAAGTTTATGCTTTCCGGAAATCTTACCCAGAAGAGGCATGCCATGACCGCTATTAAAAAGCGAATCCCCATACCACTCGAAACATAGAGTGCATCACTATTGATTGCTCGCAATAAATTGTGATGCCAGACAAAACTACTAATTGCCGAAGCAGTTGTACCGATGATCAATCCTAATATGAAGCTATTTCTATAGAAAATATAAATAATAGCAAGTAGAATTATCAAGCATAAAAAATACTTTAGATACAAGTTGAAAAATGTCTTAAATTCTGACATATCAGGATAAACTCCTTAGAAAAAGTTTTCACATGAATGAAAACAGTTTCATTCCTAATTTATGATAATATAGGGTAAAATATGTGTCAATGCTATGTGAAAAACTTGAAAATTAAAATTTCACTAAATGTTCACATTTTAGACACATTTAAGCGTTTGATAAAAAGTCTGATAATTGCAAACGCACTTACCTGCTTTCAACTTTAAATGGCGCAGGTTTTTCTTCTGTCAAGCTGAAATAATATTTAATATGTTCACAAATACGTTGTGAAGTTTCACCATCACCATAAGGATTGCTCGCTTTAGACATTGACTGATATAATGCCTCATCAGTTAATAAAGATTTTGTCAATTGATAAATATCTTCTTCTTCAACACCCGCTAACTTTAATGTCCCTGCTTTAACACCTTCAGGACGTTCAGTTGTGTCACGTAGCACAAGCACTGGCTTTCCTAATGATGGTGCTTCTTCTTGCACACCACCTGAATCTGTCAAAATAAAATGACTGCGACTTGCGAAATTATGGAAGTCGATAACATCTAAAGGTTCAATCAATTGAATACGATCGTGATCACTTAAGTGTTCTGCAGCAATTTCACGCACTTTCGGATTTTTATGCATCGGGTAGACAACTTCAACATCTTCAAACTCGTCTACAATTCTTCTGATTGCACTGAAGATATTATGCATTGGCTGACCAATATTTTCTCTTCGATGTGCAGTTAATAGAATCACTCTACGCTCACCCGCATTGTCTAATATATCAGAACGATAATCCGACTTTACCGTTGTCTTTAAAGCATCAATCGCAGTATTACCAGTGATAACAATTCTATCTTCAGGCTTATTTTCATTACGAAGATTCTGTGCTGCATCATCAGTCGGTGCAAAGTGAAGGTCTGCCAAAGTACCTGTCATTTGTCTGTTCATTTCTTCTGGGAATGGAGAGTATTTCTGCCAAGTTCTGAGCCCCGCTTCAACATGTCCAATCGCTACTTCATTATAAAAAGCAGCAAGGCTTCCAGCAAATGTCGTTGTTGTGTCTCCATGTACCAAAATCATATCAGGACGTGCTTCTTTGATTACTTCTTCTAATCCTAAAATGACACGGCTTGTCACTTCAGACAGTGTCTGACCTGCCTTCATAATGTTCAAATCATAATCCGGAGTAATTCCAAATATCTCAAGTACTTGATCCAGCATTTCACGATGTTGTGCAGTCACAACAACAATCGGTTCTAATTCTGGATCATTCTTTAAAGCTAATACAAGAGGGGCCATCTTAATCGCTTCTGGTCGTGTACCAAAGATTGTCATTATCTTCTTCATATCAAGTCTCCTAATTATTTAGTTCCGAACAATCGATCGCCTGCATCACCCAATCCTGGAACAATGTAGCCATGATCATTAAGTTTTTCATCTAGTCCTGCAATATAAATATCTACATCTGGATGTGCTTTTTGTAATGCTTCTACACCTTCTGGAGCAGCAACCAGGCACATGAATCTAATCTTGACAGCCCCACGTTTTTTCAATGAGTTAATTGCTTCTATTGCCGAACCGCCTGTTGCAAGCATTGGATCCACTACAATAAAGTCGCGCTCTTCAATGTCCTGTGGCATCTTTGCAAAATATTCCACAGGTTGAAGTGTCTCGGGATCACGATACAGACCAATGTGACCGACACGCGCTGCAGGAATCATCTTCAACACACCTTCAGTCATACCTAGTCCAGCACGCAATATTGGAACAACCGCAATCTTTTTCCCAGACAGACGTTTGGCTGTCATCTCAGTAACCGGTGTCTTAATCTGTACATCATCCAGCTCAAGATCACGTGTTACTTCGTATGCCATCAGCATACCAACTTCATCTACAAGCTCACGAAACTCTTTCGTGCCCGTTGACTCCTCTCGAATATAACTTAATTTGTGTTGAATAAGTGGGTGATCAAATACATGAACTTTCGCCATACTATACCTCTTTCCTAATCATTATTTATATAATGGATATTTTTCTGTTATTGCACGTACACGAACCTTTGCATCATGCTTCACATTTTCATCTTCTGGATGAGCGAGTACATCCGCAATAATCGATGCAATTTCTTTCATGTCTTCTTCATTAAATCCACGTGTCGTCACAGCCGGTGTTCCGATTCTAATACCGCTTGTAACGAATGGACTTTCTTTATCAAATGGAATTGTATTTTTATTTGTAGTAATGCCGACATCGTCCAGTGCACGCTCTGCGACTTTACCCGTAATGTTAAAGCTCGTTACATCTATACTCATCACGTGATTGTCTGTGCCCCCAGAAACAATACGCAATCCTTTTTCAGTTAAAGCATCCGCTAATGTCTTCGCATTAAGTACTACTTGCTGTTGATATGCTTTAAAATCTGCTGTCAATGCTTCACCAAATGCGACAGCTTTTGCTGCAATAACATGCATCAATGGTCCGCCCTGAATTCCAGGAAATATCATCTTATCAATTGCTTTTGCATACTCTTCCTTACAAATGATCATACCACCACGAGGTCCACGTAATGTCTTATGTGTCGTCGTCGTAACAAAGTCTGCATAAGGGACTGGATTTGGATGAAGGCCAGCCGCTACAAGCCCTGCAATATGTGCCATGTCGACCATCAGTTTTGCACCGACTTCATCTGCAATCGCTTTAAACTCTTCAAAATCAATAATTCTTGAATATGCTGATGCGCCTGCAATAATAAGTGTTGGTTTATGTTCACGTGCAAGCTCTCGAACAACATCATAATCAATTTTTTCTGTTTTCTTGTCTACACCGTATGCAACGAAATTATAATCTACGCCACTAAAGTTCACTGATGAACCATGTGTAAGATGACCTCCGTGGCTTAAATTCATCCCTAGAACTGTATCTCCAGGTTTCAAGGCGACACGATAAACGGCCATATTAGCCTGCGAACCTGAATGTGGTTGTACGTTGACATGCTCCGCTCCAAAAAGTTCTTTAATACGATCACGGGCTAGGTCTTCAACGATATCTACAAACTCACATCCACCATAATAACGACGATGCGGGTAGCCTTCAGCGTATTTATTTGTCAGAACCGATCCTTGTGCTTCCATCACGGCTTTTGATACAAAATTCTCAGATGCAATTAATTCAATATGATGATCTTGTCTCTCAAATTCTTTCATGATTGCTTCAAATACTTGATTATCTTGCTGCTTAATTTCTAACATAATACCCTCCTATTTATATTGAGCGCGTGGCCCACCAATTAATTTCGGACGATGTGTTGCTATCGTCACCACTGCTTCACCAACTTTTTTCGTTGTGGTTCTTATCGGAATCTGTACATGCTTAATATGCATCCCTATAAGCGTCTGACCAATATCAATACCACAGTCTGCCTGTATATGCTCAACTACCACAGCGTCCTTAAAGTGACGATAGGCTGCTGCTGACATGCTACCACCGGCTTGCTTTACAGGAACAACTGTAACCTCATCCAGTCGGTAACGCAGCATAACGTCTCGTTCCATTGTCAATGCGCGATTAATGTGTTCACATCCTTGGAAACAAAAATTTACACCGGTTCTATTATGAACATCATCAAATATTTCGATGAACTGTGCCGCCACTTCGTCAGAGCTATGTGTTCCGATTTTTTCGCCGATGACCTCAGATGTAGAACAACCGATTACACATAATTGGCCCTCTTTAAAGAAATCTTTTGCTTCTAGCTCTGTCATTAACTGTTTAAGACTATCCATTGCAAGACTCCAGGGCTGATACTTTATCAATTCTCTTCTGGTGACGACCACCTTCAAATTCAGCTTCTAACCATGTCTTAACAATTAACAACATTAACCCTTCGCCTATCACACGTTGTCCCATTGCTAATATATTAGAGTTGTTATGTTCACGCGTCACTTGTGCTGTAAATACATCGTGCACTAAGGCACAGCGAACACCTGGCACTTTATTCGCTGCAATACTCATTCCAATACCTGTGCCGCAAATCAAGATTCCACGGTCACACGCTCCATTCACAACACTCTCAGCAACTGGCTTAGCATAATCAGGATAATCTACAGATGTTTCATCTAGTGGGCCAAAATCCATATATTCAATATTTTGGGACTGTAATAGTTCAATGATTTTCTCTTTATACTGAAATCCACCATGATCACTTGCGATTGCAATCTTCAAATAAACAACCTCCCTTAAATATATATATCACTCTATATTATACCGTAATTCATGTATGAGTAAATCAATTATTGGTCTAGCTTTTGCAGCATTTCACGAATATAATAAGAAAGTTCGTTATAAGTTTCTAAATACACCGAGAGATCCCCTCCATAAGGGTCTGATATATCTCCCTTCTCATTCAACGCATATTCCTTTAAAGTATATACATTACTTTCCGGATACATTAACTTAATTTGCATTTTATGACTATTTGTCATCGTCAATATTAAATCCTTTTCACTATCTATCACATCGAACTGATGACTCTCTGTTACAGGTACCAAGTTTTCCTGTTCAATGATTGATGCTGCGTGCTTTGAAATGGGCTGTCCTTCTTGTGCATACAGCCCAGCTGAAGAAAATAAATGGTTAGAATTAAGTGATTTTGCGATACTTTCTGCCATCGGACTACGACAAGTATTCCCTGTACAAACAAATACGATTTCCATATGCCACCTACTTTCTTGTAACCGCTTTATTGATACGATTCATTAACGCATCACTACCATTATAAGACGTAAAGTCAGTAATATATATCTTTTCGATTCCCTCTATACTATCTGCACTGCGCAGTGCATCATATAAATCATACATTGCACCACCACTATCTTCATAAGTAGTACCAAGTTTAAAAAACCTTCCACCATTCACTTTATGCCTTTCACTTAGTGGTGCAATGACCGCTTCATTTGCAGTCAGTTCCAAACTTTCAAAGCGCTCCACTAATTCTAATGGGCTGTCCGGCGCATAATGTCGATATTTCATACCTGGAGCAATTGGTTTGTCTCCCATAATACGTTCATCGCTTATACATCCAGGTACCACCATTTCCAGATCATTGTGTGTAATCGCTCCTGGTCTTGCAATTCTGAATGGATACTGACTGCAGTCAACAACCGTACTTTCTATTCCGACTTCAACTTGTTCACTTTGAACAATGCCAAATATTTTCCCTTTCATATCATGAATCACGTGTTCTGCTTTCGTAGGTGACGGTTTGCCGCTCGTATTAGCAGACGGTGCCGCGAGCAACAAATCAGTCATCTCGATAAGTTGATGCGCAACCTTATGTGCAGGCATACGTACTGCTACCGTGTTTAGTCCCGCAGTAACACTTTCCGCAAGAATGCCTTGCTTTACTGGAACGATAAATGATATCGGCCCCGGCCAGAAATAATCCATCAACTTATAAGCCGCAGCGTGAATATCATGAGTAAACCATTCAAGCTGCGACAGATGATGAATATGTACAATCAACGGATTATCTTGCGGTCTGCCTTTCGCTTTGAATATCGCTGCTACTGCCTCTCTATTTGTAGCATCAGCTGCTAAACCATATACTGTTTCAGTAGGAATTGCAATCGTCTCTCCTGCTTTGAAGCCTGCAATGATTTCCTGTACGTGTGGATATGTGGACAAATCTTCCACATAGTTACGCACATCCCAAACATTTGTTCTCACTTAGTTCACTCCTTTATTTAAAGCTCTTTCATGTAAAAATAAAAAGTTATGCACAAAATGTGTATAACTTTTTAGAATTGTGCATAACTTATTAACACCATTTAAACCATAGCACTCGATCATTGCCATTCATGTCTTTATGTATATTGACGCGTAAATGACTAAAATGTTCGTGAATATACTGTGTGAGTGCCTCCGCCTGACGGTGCCCGATTTCAAATGCAATAAAGGCACCCTGATTCATAACTTCCGGCAGACTTTGAATCATACGTTTATAAAGTACAAGCCCTGCATCTTCTGCAAATAGCGCAAGTTCAGGATCAAAGAGCGCAGTCAAGTTCATCTCTGTCACTTCATCTCGACTAATATAAGGGGGATTAGATAGCAGTGCATCTAGCTTTATCCCTCTTTCAATAATAGGTCGCAGTAAATCACCTTCAAAACATGTCACTTGTGCATCTAAGAGCGCTATATTATGCAGTGCTACTTGCAGCGCTTCCCGACTAATATCTGAAGCATACATCGTACATCCGCTTTCTAGTTGAACCGTTGTTGCGATTGCACCACTTCCGGTTCCTATATCTGCAACAACGTCTGATTGTGATACATGCGCTAAAGCGAGCGCTACAAGTTCTTCTGTTTCAGGTCTGGGAACGAGTACACGTTCATCCACCATAAATTTGCGCTCATAAAACATTTGAAAACCAGTAATATGGGCAAGCGGCTCATGTCGAACAAGCCGCGCAATCCCCTCTTTATATTGCGCACATTCTTCATCACTCAACTGACGTTCACCTAGCATAATATCCATTCTCGAAAGATCAAACAGGTCCATCATTAGAAAGGTCGCTCCAATAGCTGGCTCTTGTGCATTAATAAGCGCTATTTCACCTTCTTTAATGAGATTTCTTAAATTAGAGTACGCCATCATTTAATGCTTCTAGCTTAGACGTTTGTTCTGCAATTGTTAATGCATCGATGATTTCTCCTAATTTACCCTCAACAATTTGATCTAGTTTTTGAATCGTTAAACCGATACGATGATCAGTCACACGATTTTGAGGATAGTTATATGTTCTAATACGTTCAGAGCGATCACCTGTCCCTACCGCTGATTTACGTTGTTCAGAATACTTCGCTTGTTCTTCTTGTAATTTCGCATCAAATACACGTGTTTTAAGTAATTTCAATGCTTTTTCACGGTTTTTAATTTGAGATTTTTCAGAAGATGTTGCCACAATCCCTGTTGGAATATGCGTAATACGTACTGCTGAGTCAGTTGTATTTACGTGCTGACCGCCAGAACCTGACGAACGGTACGTTTCAATACGCAAATCTTCTTGACGAATTTCAATTTCCACATCTTCTACTTCAGGTAATACAGCAACTGTTGCTGTAGACGTATGTATTCGTCCACCACTTTCAGTTGTTGGGATACGTTGTACACGGTGTGCCCCATTTTCAAATTTCAACTTACTGTATGCACCTTTACCGATAATTGTAAAACTGATTTCTTTAAATCCACCATGATCAGCTTCATTCGTTTCCATCACTTCAATCTTCCAGCCTTGTTCTTCTGAAAATCTTGAATACATACGGAATAAATCTCCAGCAAAGATATTTGCTTCATCCCCACCTGCTGCACCACGAATCTCCATAACCACGTTTTTGTCATCCATCGGGTCTTTAGGGATTAATAATAATTTCATCCTTTCTTCTAGTTCAGGAATTTGAGGTTTTAATGTATTGATTTCCTCTTTGATCATTTCTTGCTCATCAGCATCACTTGCTTCACCCATCATTTCTAATGCTTCTTCAAGTTGCTGTTTTACTTCTTTATATCCTCTATACACTTCGACCGTTTCCTGAAGGTCAGCCTGTTCTTTTGAGTATTCTCTTAATTTATCGGTATCACTTACGATATCCGGATCACTTAATAATTCATTTAACTGTTCATAACGCTGTTCTACAATTTCTAACTGATCAAACATAATATTCTCCTTTAAATTTTATTTAGGTACGACATGATGTTCCCTACATCTTGGTTCATAACTTTCCTTTGCGCCAACAAGTATAATTGGATCATCAAACTTGGCAGGCACCCCATCTATTAATCGCTGCGTACGGGAGCTTGGTGCCCCACACACACTGCAAACGGCCTGAAGTTTCGTCACATGTTCGCTAACTGCCATGAGTTCTGGTACTGGCTCAAACGGAACTCCCCTAAAGTCCATATCCAGTCCGGCTACAATCACTCTATATCCTTCTTCTGCAAGCTGTGTTGCAACACCTACGATATCATTATCAAAGAACTGCACTTCATCTATCGCTATAATATCATGCGCCTCTTTCACATGTTCTAATATTTCTGATGAATGATGTACATTTACAGCCTCTACTTTATTGCCGTTGTGTGATACAACTTCTAGCTCACTATATCTATCATCTATAGACGGTTTAAATACAATCACTTTTTGTTTCGCAAAAAGCCCACGTCGCACGCGGCGAATCAACTCTTCACTTTTCCCACTAAACATGCTTCCTGTAACACATTCTATCCAACCTGAATGGTAATGCTCATACATTTGAATGCCACCTTTATAAACAATAATCGATTAATTATATCATAAATTGTTTATAAAAAATAAAAAATCCCACAACCAAAACTGGCCATGGGATCATTTGAATTATTGGTTGCTTGATTTGAATCCGAACTTTTTGTTGAAACGTTCCACACGACCATCCGCAGATGCGAATTTTTGACGTCCTGTGTAGAATGGGTGTGAATCAGATGAGATATCTAAACGAATAACTGGATATTCGTTTCCATCTTCCCATGTCATTGTTTCACTTGAAGTACGTGTAGACCCACTTAAGAATTTAAAATCTGTAGTAGAATCTAAGAAAATTACTTTGTGATAATCAGGATGAATTCCTTGTTTCATTATTTTTCAGCTCCTTTGCCCTGAACCATCCGGAACAGAGTTTATTCGTGAATAATTTTCACGTCAATACTTACATATTATATATGGATTGTGTGTAGAATGCAACTATAAATTTATATGATCGGCTTACCTGTCTTCGCACTTTCAACCATACGTTCTCCTAATTGCTTAAAGAAATCTTCATTAGATTCACTTTGTTTTAAGCGTCTTAAGAAACGTTCAGTGAAGTCCGGACTCTCAGTAAACAAATTACGAAGTTGCCATATCATATCAAGCTCATTTTTATCGAGTAACAACTCTTCCTTACGCGTTGAACTGCGTCGAATATCGATTGCTGGATATACACGTTTTTCAGCTAGCTTTCTATCGAGCATCAACTCCATGTTACCCGTTCCTTTAAATTCTTCATAGATCATATCATCCATGCGGCTACCTGTTTCTACAAGTGCTGTTGATAGTATCGTCAAACTTCCTCCTGCTTCGATATTACGCGCTGCACCGAAGAATGCTTTCGGCTTATGAAGGCTTGCAGGATCAAGACCACCTGACAACGTTCTACCGCTCGGTGGAATAACAAGATTATACGCTCGCGCAAGACGTGTTATAGAGTCCATAAGAATAATAACATTTTCACCAATTTCAACAAGACGCTTTGCACGTTCAAGGAGTAATTCAGCAACTTTCACATGGTGTTCAGGAGGTTCGTCAAACGTTGAATGCACTACTTCGGCCGCTTCAACTGAACGTTCAAGGTCTGTAACTTCTTCTGGACGTTCCCCAATTAATAATATAAAAAGTTTTGCATCTGGATGGTTAACTGAAATAGCATTCGCAATTTCTTTGAGCAACGACGTCTTACCTGCTTTAGGTGGCGCTACAATCATTCCACGCTGGCCGAATCCGATAGGTGTAACCAAGTCCATTATACGCGTAGAGTACGCCGTTTTAGTTGTCTCCAGGCGAATGCGTTCATCAGGATAGAGTGGCGTTAATGCCTGGAAATGTGGACGTTTCTTAACCTCTTCAGCGTTCTGATCGTTAACGAAGTCTACTTGCAATAAACCATAGTACTTCTCATTTTCTTTAGGTTTACGCACTTTTCCAGTAACTTTATCCCCTTTTTTTATTTCAAAACGACGAATCTGACTTGCACTGATATAAATATCCTTTTCACCCTTAGAATAGTTAACGGTTCTCAAGAAACCATATCCGTCCGGCTGAATATCGTCAAGGATACCTTCCATATAATAGTTCCCGTCTTTTTCCATCTGTTTTTCCATAATGGCAAGCACGAGTTCCTTTTTATTGAGTTTACTGTAATTTACAAGACCTAATTCTTTTGCACGTTGTGTTAGAGCTTTCGTTGTCTGATTTTTATAGAGTTCATGAAAAGATTCATATTGTGGACTTGTTCTCATTTTTTCTGGCATAATGACACCCATTTCTATTAAAAATTGTTTTATATATTTATAAGGATTTATTTAGTGGAATTGAAGGAGTTTATAGGGGCAAACAAATTAATTTTAACACGATTTCTATTTATTACAAAAGAATATTACTTATTGTTATATAACAACTTATATACAATATTACATATAAAAACCGAATATTACAGTAAACGAAAAACTTCTCCTGTAATATTCGGACTTCACTTAAATTCTGTCGCTATCTTTAATTACTAATCCTGGTTTTTTCTCTAAGCTATGTCGCCCTTGAATAAAGCGGACCGTTCCTGATTTCGCGCGCATAACAAGTGAATATGTTTCAGCAAATCCACCTTTAAATTGTACACCCTTCATCAGTTCACCATCCGTCACAGCAGTTGCTGCAAAGATTGCGTCGTCACCTTTAACCATATCATCAAGCTTCAGTACAGTATTCGGTTCGATACCCATAGCACGACAACGCGCTTCTTGCTCTTCATCTTCTGGTAATAATATCCCTTGAAAATCGCCGCCTAACGCCTTAATACCTACAGCAGCGATAACACCTTCTGGGGCACCACCAGAACCGAACAATACATCTACACCAGTAAAATCAAACGCTGTATTGATTGCACCAGCTACATCACCGTGTTCAATCAATTTTATACGTGCACCTGCTTCACGAATTTCTTTAATGATACCTTCATGACGTTTACGATTCAATAATGTTGCCGTAACTTCTGAGACATCTTTGCCTTTAGCTTTTGCTACCGCCTGTAAGTTTTCTGTTACAGATTTAGAAATATCAACAACACCTTTACATTCAGGTCCAACCGCAATTTTCTCCATATACATATCAGGAGCATGTAGTAACGTCCCACGATCACCTACAGCAAGTACTGTCATGGCATTCCAGCTACCTTCAGCTACTAAAGTAGTACCTTCTAAAGGATCTACTGCAATATCAATTGCTGGTCCTTCTTTTGTTCCTAGCTCTTCCCCGATGTAAAGCATCGGCGCTTCATCCATTTCACCTTCACCGATTACTACAACTCCGTCCATCGGAATTGTATCAAACACTTCTCGCATTGCCGTTGTCGCTGCATCATCCGCTTCATTCTTAAGACCTTTACCTACCCATTTTGCACTCTTCAATGCTGCCGCTTCAGTTACTCTGACTAATTCCATCGATAAACTACGTTCCATCATCATTCTCCTATCACCATTAATTTTCTTAATTAGTATAACATAATTCGCCATTTTACATACTATTAGTTTGTAATTATATACAGGTGATAAAACCAACAAAAAAGACGAGGCCTAAGCCTCATCTTTCTTTGGAATTTCTAATTCTAGATGTTCCTGCGCCCAGGATTCTATAGGATGCATTGCTTCCGACAGCGAGATACCTTTGTCAGTTAAAACGTATTTAATAGACAAAGGGGTTGTGGAAATGACTTTCTTCTCTACAAGACCCCACTCAGAGAGTTCTGTAAGCTTCAAACTCAAAGCTCTCGGTGTAATGGTTTTTAAATCACGTTTAATATCCGAGAAATGTGCTGCATTATTCTCAGAACGTGATAAATAATTGATCAATAATCCATTCCAACTTCTACCGAGGATTTTAAACGTCTCTTCTAAATATGGACATACTTCCATAATATCACCTCTTTATTTCTCAATTATAACACGATATAAAAAATATATCTAGTATAGAAAGTACAATATTATACTATGGTATATTTTTTATATCAATAATGTACAATAAAGACGGTCAATTGACCGTCTTAATCTTCAATAGATTCTCTCCAAATATCCGCACCTAATTTTTTCAGCTTTTCTACAATACCACTATAGCCTCTATCAATATGACGGACGTTATATACTGTAGTTACACCATCAGCATATAAGCCTGCGATTACAAGACATGCGCCAGCACGTAGATCACTTGCTGCAACTTCAGCTCCAGAAAGATTTGATTTTTGAACAGTTGCTGTCCCGTCAGATTCTTTAATATCACCATTCATTCTCATTAGTTCTTCAACATGCTTAAAGCGCGCTGGATATATCGTATCAGTAACGATACTTTGACCATCTGCTCTAAATAATAACGGCGTAAATGGCTGCTGTAAATCCGTAGCAAATCCTGGGTATACGTTTGTAGTAATGGTTACAGGTTTGTATGTATCTGGTTTCTTAATACGCGCGGAATCTTCACCGATTTCGACAGTAACGCCCATCTCTCTCAACTTTGCAGTTAAAGGCTCCATATGTAGTGGGATGATGTTTTCTACAAGTACATCCTCACCCATCATAGCAGCTGCACACATATATGTACCCGCTTCTATTCTATCGGGGATGATTGTGTGTGTTGTACCATTCAGCGCTTCAACACCTTCAATCTTCAATGTATCCGTTCCCGCACCACGAATTTTAGCACCCATATTGTTAAGGAGCGTCGCAACATCTACGATTTCAGGTTCTTTTGCTGCATTTTCAATCACTGTTTTCCCTTTTGCCATTGAAGCCGCGAGCATAATATTTATTGTAGCACCTACTGATACCACATCCATGAAAATTTTAGCACCCTTCAACTCTTCAGCTTCAAGATACATGCCACCTGCTTCATTCGTAATCCTAGCACCTAGCGCTTCAAATCCTTTAATATGCTGGTCAATAGGACGTGGCCCTAACGGACATCCACCTGGCAGTCCGATGATACACTTCTTAAATTTCCCTAACATTGCACCCATCATATAGTAAGACGCACGTAAGGACTGTACTTTATGGTTCGGTAGAGGCATATTAATCGCTTCTGAAGGATCAATCGTTAAAGTATCTCCATCTAAATCCGTCTTTATATTTAAATCTTCTAGTAAGCTCATCAATGTAACAACATCTGAAATTTCAGGCAATCCTTCTAATTTCACAATATCATTCGCCATTAATGTAGCCGGTATAAGTGCAACTGCACTATTTTTTGCACCACTTATCTGAACAGAGCCATTTAACGGTTTACCGCCTCTGATTTTAATTACTTCCTGTGACATATTCGGGACTCCTTTAATTGTAATCACAAATTATTTATCTTTAATTTTTCATTATTTTATATTATTATAAACTAATTTTACATTTGTATGCAAAGCAAAGCCATAGAAATTTAATATAAGATACATTACAATGTAAAGTCAAGAAAAAGAGCACTCTGAAATCTCAGAGTGCTCTTTTTCTTGACATATATAACTATGCTTTATTAGAAGTTCCAAATTCTTTAATTTTACCAATTACAGTCGCTTTAATCGCTTCACGTGCTGGACCTAAATATTTACGAGGGTCATATACGTTTGGGTCATTATTTAATGTATCACGAACTGCTTTCGCTGAAGCAATTTGGTTTTCGGTATTTACGTTAATCTTAGCAGTTCCTAATGAAATTGAACGCTCGATATCTTTAGTTGGGATACCAGTACCGCCGTGTAATACTAATGGTAAACCAGTAGCATTACCGATTTCTTCCATTTCTTTAAATCCTAAATTCGGTTCACCTTTGTAAGGTCCGTGAACTGAACCTAATGCAGGAGCTAGGCAATCAATACCAGTTTTCTCAACTAATTCCTGACATTCTTTAGCATCAGCATATACAACACCATCAGATACGACATCGTCTTCCTGACCACCAACACGACCTAATTCCGCTTCAACAGATACACCTTTAGAATGCGCATATTCTACAACTTTCTTAGTGATTTCAACGTTCTCTTCGAAAGAATGATGAGAAGCATCGATCATTACTGAAGTGAATCCAGCATCGATTGCTGCTTTACAATTTTCAAAGCTTGAACCGTGGTCTAAATGAATTGCAACTGGAACAGTGATGTTCATATCGTGCATTAATCCTTCAACCATCTTAACTACTGTGTAGAAACCACCCATATATTTCGCTGCACCTTCAGATACACCTAAAATAACTGGTGCATTTTCTTCTTGTGAAGCACCTAAAATTGCTTGAGTGAATTCAAGGTTGTTAAGGTTGTATTGACCAACTGCATAACCACCTTCTTTAGCTTTGATTAACATCTCTTTCATTGAAACTAATGGCATGGATAATATCCTCCTTGTGTGCGTTAGGCACTAATTTTATAGATTTAGTATAGCACTATCGTCCTATATTTGCATTTATAAAGGTAGCTACTTTGTGTATTTTTGCACAATATTCACAACTTCTTCAATAGTAAACGGTTTCATCAGTATTCCTGATGCGCCACGACTTTTAAGTCTTTTAATTTGTTCATCCGTCCGGAAAGCAGAGATTAGGTAAATTGGTCTATCAGTATATTTCCTCATTTCTCTCAAAGTTTCTTCTCCAGACATCACAGGCATCCGTCGATCTAAAAAAATAATGTCATAATCATTTACTATCACCATTTCAAGTCCCTTTTTACCATGCTCTGCTTCATCAGCTTCTATACCTTGAATAGAAAGTATTTCTTTAAATAACAATCGAATATTCATTTCGTCATCAATGATAAGTATTTTCATTACATTTCTCCTAATATGTTATGATAGAGTCAATCATTACTTGAAAGCAGGGTTTATATGTTTAAAATTTTTAATACACAACTTAATGGTATCTTTAAAAAAATAGAAGCGCAAGAAGTAGAAATTGATATTGCAGCACGACTGCTTGCACAAGCTGTTGTCGGCCAAGGAAAAATATACGTTAAAGGATTCGGTGACCTTAAACACTTCGAAGACTTTGCTGTAGAAAGTAAAGAAAAATTATTCGACACAGAAAAATTTATTATTGAATCTCTAATCGATCAGACAGATCGCATTTTAGTGATGAGCGACAGTTATGATGAAGATTGTCATGAATTTATTACGATGCTGAAGCAAAAAGATATCGATTTCGTTCTTGTATGTAATAAAGATGACCGTATAGATGTGATGAACTTTATTGATTTAAGTACACCACGCGCCCTCGTACCAACCGAAAACTTCAGCCGAATTATTACGCCCCATATGATGGCGATGAACTTTATTTATTACGGCATTTATAATGTCATGTATGAAATGTTAGTTGAAGAAGAGGAAGCATAGAATAAATGCCCGAACAGTTGTCTGTTCGGGCATTTTCCTATGAATCTGCATTTATAAGCGTTCGTAAGAGCTTAGACAAAATAATCTTATTGAATCGCCGCTTCAATAAATCCTCTGAATAACTTTTGAGGTTTCATTGGGCGTGATAAAAATTCTGGGTGGAATTGACATGCCACGAACCATTTATGTTCAGGAATTTCAACGATTTCTACTAAACGCCCGTCCGGAGATAAACCTGAGAACACTAATCCTTTTTCTTCTAAGCGCTCACGGAACTCATTATTAAACTCATAACGGTGACGGTGACGCTCATCCACATGTGTCGTTCCATATGCTGCATGTGCTTTTGTACCTTCTTTAAGTTCACATGGATATAAACCTAAACGTAAAGTACCACCTAAATCAACAACATCTTTCTGATCTGGTAATAATGCGATAACCGGGTAAGGAGTGTTCGGGTCAAGTTCTGATGAATGCGCGTCTTTAAGCCCTACAACGTTACGTGCAAACTCAACTGTTGCCAGCTGCATTCCTAAACAAATACCTAAGAATGGCACGTTGTTTTCACGCGCATATTGCGTCGCAAGAATTTTACCTTCAATACCACGTTCACCAAATCCACCCGGCACTAATATACCCTCAGCATCTTGTAAACGTTCTTTATAGTTTGTTACATCTAAATCTTCTGAGTTAATCCAATCGATTTCAATGTCTTTTCCAAATTCGTACCCCGCATGTTTCAATGCTTCAGCAACAGAAAGATATGCATCCTGAAGTGCCACATATTTACCTACTAATGCAATTTTGACTTTGCCTTCTAGGTTACGCACAGTGTCCAAAAGTTTATTCCATTCTGTAAGATCTGCTTCTCCACTTGCTTCAAGTCCTAGACGCTCGATTACAAGATCATCCATATGCTGTGCTTGTAATGCTACAGGAATTTGATATAGCGTATCTGCGTCACGACATTCAATTACTGATTTTTTATCAATGTCACAGAATAACGCAACTTTATCGCGTAGATCTTCTGTCATTTCGTATTCCGTACGCACGACAATCATATCCGGCTGAATTCCCAGTCCACGAAGTTCTTTCACACTATGTTGAGTTGGCTTCGTCTTCATTTCACCAGCCGCTTTAATGTAAGGCAATAACGTACAGTGAATGTACATGACATTCTCACGTCCTAAGTCACTTTTTATCTGTCTGATAGATTCGATAAATGGTAATGACTCGATATCTCCTGTCGTACCACCGATTTCAGTAATAACAACATCCGCTTTCGTAGATTCTCCCGCAAGCAGTAAACGTGACTTAATTTCATTTGTAATATGAGGGATAACCTGAACAGTACCACCTAAATAATCTCCACGACGTTCTTTCTTTAATACCTGAGAATACACACGCCCTGCAGTTACGTTAGAATACTGGTTTAAATTGATATCGATAAAACGCTCGTAATGCCCTAAATCAAGGTCAGTCTCAGCCCCATCATCTGTTACGAATACTTCTCCATGTTGATAAGGACTCATCGTACCTGGATCAACATTTAAATATGGATCAAATTTCTGAATCGTGACTTTCAGTCCTCTATTCTTTAATAAACGCCCTAAACTTGCTGCCGTAATCCCTTTACCTAATGATGAAACAACGCCACCTGTTACAAATATAAATTTTGTCATGTTTACCTCCTGGAAATTAAAATAATAAAAAACGCTCCCATGCACAGTAAGTACATTGGGAGCGTATGTTTTATACGTTCGTCCTTAAATTAAGGAGCCCAAGTAAAATAATAATCATTTTTAAGAAGATTGTCAACTATGATTATTCTTCTTCCTCATCATCGAATTCGTCTTCTTCATCTTCAAATTCTTCATCCGGTTCAACAACAAGGCCTGCCTCATCTAATTCATCTTCCACTTCTTCGTCTTCAGTATCAACATTCTCCTCGTCACCATCAGATGGTAATAGATCAAGTTCGTCTTCCACTTCATCCTCACCTAATAAGGCAATCTTCGTCTTCCTCATCTAAGATATCAAACTTCTGAACTGTTGGTGCGATCTTTTCTTCGATATCATCCACAGAATACCAGTCACGCAGACCCCACATATATTCACCTGTAGATAAGAATCTGCCGTCTGTATTCAAGTCTGTATAGAATTGTACAACACGCGTTTCTACTTCTTCATCAGAATAATTCCCAATCGCTTTAAATTCATCGATTAATTCGTATAAGTTTACTTCTTTACCTTTTTCGCTTAAAGCCATGTAAGCTAAGTCGATAAAAGAATTTTCGTCCATCATTTCTTTAGTATATTCAGAGATTTTCATTATATTCGTCCTTTCAGAACTCTAAAGTGTTTATACTACATCATAACAAATTACTTCCAAAAAGCGCAATAATTATTCAAAATTTCTCTATTAATATTTAATTAACTTTGTTAATACATGTTTATTTGCTGCATCCATCGCTACAAAGTTATTACTTAAATAAAGCGCCGCATCATCATCTGACACATCGACCTCAATTCTATCTACTGATTCAAAATTACGACGAAGGAAAGTAGCGATTTGTCTCAACACATTTTGTTTAATAACATCTACATCTTGATGAATGTTAAACGATACAAGGTGTGCTGTAGTATCTTCAATTGTATATTCAATTTCTCCAACAAACTGACCATCTCTTTCAAGACGAATAACCTCTTCGTCTTTAATAAGTCGCAGCTTTGAAACATAATCGGCACCTAAATCTAGATAATAGAGACGTTCTTTTCCAATCGGACCTTCAGGATTCGTTGCTAAATGAAGAAAACCGGCACGTTCATATAAGTTCCATGCAGCCTGATTCTCTGCATCAACTACTAGGAAGAGTTGGTCGAAATCCGGAAATACACTCTGCACAAATTCAGGAATATTCATCATAATTTCAGTGCCGTAGCCATGACCTTGCAGTTTATTATTAATTGATAAGCTGCGGACATATACTGCATTAATCGGCGTGTCATATCCTTCATGCTGATAGTGCTGATGCAGCACAAAGAACCCTACAACCTCCTCGTCACGATTAAGCACGACACACGGCCTACGATTCGGATCCATCAACCCTTCATCTAATACCTCTTTCGGTAAAGAAGAATAAATCATTTGACGCTCTGTTAATTCGAACTGGTCTAATGCCTCACGATAGTCCTCTTTATACTGTACAATTTTAATTTTAGAACCTAAGAATTCCATTATCTCTTTGCCTCCGTACATTGCAATTTATTTGTTAAATATATTTTACCCATTTTTTAAATATTAGAACATGAAAGTTTATTTTTGACTGCTAAACATCACCCTATATGATAAGATAAAATAAAAAAATGTGAGGTTTATGATGAAAATAGGAATCGATGCAGGTGGTACCTTAATCAAAATTGCCATCCTTGAAAACGATATATTTACATATAAAAAAGAAAAATCTACAGATATCGAACGCGTTGCAGCATGGCTCAACACTGTGCCAGACGCACAAGTAGCTCTAACAGGCGGAAAAGCTACCTATTTAAATAGTCTTATTTCACAGGATGCATTTCAATCAATCGAGTTTGATGCGACATTTAAAGGAATTCAATCCTTTTTAGACGAAAATAACATGCATCTCGATAAATTTGTATTCAGCAATGTAGGTACAGGAACTTCCATCCACTTTGTTGATGAGAATAAACAAATTCGTGCAGGCGGAACAGGTGCAGGTGGCGGTATGATGATGGGACTTTCATACTTACTGACCGGGAAAGAAGATTTTGCAGATATCGTTGCAACAGCTAAAGCAGGTAACCGCGACATTATCGATCTTAAAGTAAAACATATTTATAAAGGTGATAAAACACCGATTCCAGGTGAACTTACAGCCGCTAACTTCGGGAACGTACTTCACAATAAAGATACCGAAAGCTTTACAGATGCAGATAAGATTGCTTCTGTCCTCGGAATCGTCGGAGAAACAGTGACGACAGTGTCTATCCATGCGGCTAGAGAGTTTGGAGCAGAATACGTAGTTTATATCGGTTCTAGCTTTCTAGACAACAAATTATTACAGGATATCGTCGTAAATTATACTAAATTACGTAACTTCAAACCTTACTTTATCGAAAACGGAGAATATTCAGGTGCTGTGGGCACACTTAGATTAATGGATGAAAAATAACGTAAAGGCTGAGCCTTTACGTTATTTTTTAAGCATCTTTATTAAACTTACAAGCATCGGCAACAATGTCGCACTCATTACCGATGCTGCAAATATATTACTTTTCCTAGTCTTCATGAACTTCACTTTTTAAACGTTGTTCAAATCGTTTTGCTTTTTGATCGATGAATGCTTCGTCTTCACCATACCATATACAAATAAAGCGTGACGGAAAACCATTTTTATCTCTATAATCCCCATCATAATAGGCTAGTGGGAATAGGTTACCACTCTTTACTTCGTTTAAAATTGTTTCATAGAATGCTGCATTATCACCATCAGAGTAATAGGCAAGGGACTTTTTATAGTCCCCTTTTAGTACATCATCCAGCAACAATAATGAACTTGATCCATTTTGTCTGAAGTTTAAATCAATCACAAATAGATTATCATCTTTATCTATCAATATATCAAATCCCGCAATCCCTTTATAACCAGCATCTACTCCATTTTCCATAATCTTTCTACCGGCTTCAATTACAGATTCAGGTACATTTCTATCTGTTGTATTACCTCGGTATTTACCGTATTTTTCTACCATCTGAAGCGATGCACCCAAAAATGTGATGCCCTTCTCTTCACTATATGTATATTGTACGCAGTAATTTTTAACAGGTTCAACAAATTGTTCGATAATCAACTGCTTAGTACCATTTGCTGCCTGCACACGTTTTATCGAATTTTCTACATCATCTTCTGTATAACACAGCATCACACCATATCCACCTGCTGTCGGATGTTCATCACCTGACTTAACAACAAAAGGAAGCTTCCATTCACGTACATGTGTTTGAAAATCATCAATTTTTACAATTTCACGTTTTGGAAGATACTCTCCACCAGTCCAGCGATCGATGAGTGATTTGTTATTTAAATCTAGAAATATATCTCGTGGTACAACATAATCATCATCGTCCACAATATCAGTCTCGTGCGCATATTGGAAGAATATCTTTCCTGTCTCGGCATATTCTTTTAAAGCTGTTTCATACTCTTCACGTGTTTCGTAAGTGATGTATGTTTTGGGCATCGCTACTCCAGCTGCGCCAAACAATTCACATGTCTTCTCAGTCACAGTTGCTTTATGAACAATAACAGGCATCTCTGCAATAATTAATTCTCTGGCACTTAATAAATTCGACTGATGTTCTTCAGGCTGTAGCCACGGATTAAAACCATAGCTTGGTCGTGATGTATAAAGTACATTATCACCATATAAATCACGCATCGTAAGTGAAACATTTAATTTATTGATAGTCATAGACTTTCCCCTTCAACACTGTATGTAAATTTTTTATCGCTTTTAATTCATCCGGATTATCAATGAGTTCTAAAGCCATCGTCGCCATAATTTTAGCACCTTGAATCAGTGCATGATCCCCATGTGCACTACCAGCAGCATCTTTAAATTCAACAGTATGCCCTACCAAGCTTGAAGGCCCAATTTTTATATGCGGATGAATTGTTGGGATAACATGACTCACATTCCCTGTATCTGTTGATCCAAAACCAAAATCATCATGTAATATTGTCTCATTATGTTTTTTAGCATGACGTTCAAATAGATCATCTAACAAATCATTTTGAATAAACTCATTTACTCCGTTTTGAATGTGACTCAGTTTATACTCTGCACCCGCAGTAAGTGCAGCACCTTTAGCTACACGCTCAACCTTGCCTGTTAACACATCTAGTTCCTTGCGACTCATCGCGCGCGTGTAGAACCTTGCCTTCGTATAATCCGGAATAATATTCGCGCTCTTACCGCCATCCAGTATTACACCATGTACTTTATCAGATTTTCGAATATGCTGACGAAGCTGTGCAATTCCGTTAAAGAAACTGATCATTGCATCCAATGCATTAATCCCATTGTGAGCATTCTCAGAAGCATGTGCAGTCTTACCGAAGAACTCGACTTCAAATACATCTACCGCTAGTGTAGGCACTGTGCGATATGACTCATGCCCTGGATGTATCATCAATGCAACATCGCAATCAGAGAATAATCCTGCTTTAACATACGACGCCTTTGCACTACCATTCACACCACCTTCTTCAGCTGGTGTACCAAATACTTTAATCGTACCGCCGTGCGTTTCCACATATTCTTTAATGCTCACGCCTGCGAGTACACTTGATGTTCCGATGATATTATGTCCGCACGCATGACCAAGGCCAGGCAGAGCATCATATTCCGCTAAGAATGCAATCGTCGGCCCATCATGTTCACTTTCAAATGTCGCAATGAATCCTGTCTCATGACCTGCGATATCATGCTCAATTGTAAATCCTTCGTTATATAAAGTCTTGATGAGTAAACTAGATGCAAAATACTCTTCATTTCCAAGTTCCGGGCGTTCGTGAATCTGGTGGCTTATTTTAATAAATTCCTCTTTATTATATTCAATATAGTTCAGTACATTCTGTTCGTTCATCTTCATTGCTCCTTAATTAAATTCAATTAAGTCTACTTAGTAAAAAAGACACCCTCAGATAAGGATGTCTTTACGTCTTATCTGTCAGCATAAGCTGCAGGAATTAGCACCTTACATATTGCAGGTTGCTGGACATCAGTGGGCCTGTCCCTCCGTCCGTCTTGATAAGTGTTTAATTGTTATCAATTATATTAGAACTTAAAAGGAGGATTGTCAACAAGATAACTTATTTTTCATGTATCATCCTAGTTTCTGAATCTCACTCAATTCATTCCAGTTCATGGCTTTAACTTCAACTACAGTCAAGAAGATGTCGCGCGCTCTTTTATAGGAAGAGAAATCAAAAGGATAAATTCTTGCAAGCTCCCATTTGAACGTACTATAACGATCCCTCTCACTTGAAAATGTCCGAAAATAATCTCTTAACTTAATACTCTTCAATAATTCTTCATCCGCCTCATTATACACAAAAAGATGAAATTGATGATCCTTTGTGGCATATACTTTATAGCGTTGTTCTTGACAGATTAAATAATATCCAAGTTCTGCTAACTCTAGTGCTTCGATATCACGCTTCACCTCTACTGCAATATCTATCGTCGCACGCGCGTCCATACCTGGTACAGCAGTAGACCCAATATGATGGATTCCACTAATATTTTTTAACTTCTGAAGCACTCTTTTCTTTTCGCCTATGTAAAGGTGCTGCCATATACTATCGTAAGGTACAATCATCACTTGTTTCATCCTTTCCCCTCCTTCTTTAGGTGCATTTTAGAACATTATACTTCTTTGCGCACAAATTCACAAACTATTATATTGAGTAAATAATAAATTCATGCTATTATTAATCCCGAGTTATCTGATAAGAATAATAATATTAGGAGTGTACCGATGAGTTTACCTTTTATGGATATTTTTAAAGAATGGGCATCAGATTATGATGATGCTGTAACAGGACGTAACCCCGAATACAAAGATGTATTCTCAAACTATGATTTCATGATAGAAGAAGCGACAAAATACGTCGGAAAGCGCGTAACAGAATTTGGTCCTGGAACAGGGAATTTAACAAATATGCTATTACAGCGCGGATTGGACGTACAAGCTGTAGAACCAAGTATTGATATGGCAAAGTTAGGTGAAGCTAAGACAGGTATTACGTTCGAACGTGGCGATTTCCTGAACTTCAATGCTAGAGAAACTGATACATTTATTTCTTCTTTTGCTTTTCACCACCTTACGGACAAAGAAAAGAAAGAAGCGATTGCACTTTATAAGCCGCTTCTCTCTGAAGATGGAAATATCATTATATTGGACACAATGTTCAATTCCTTAGATGAAAAAGAACAGATTAAATCACATTATGACGCACGAGGTTATCATAATCTTGTTGAAGATCTGGAAAGAGAATATTATCCATTAAAGGAGACAATGAAAGAGATTGCCAACGACTTGGGATTTGATTATCAGTCCACTCAAATGAATCGTTTCGCTCATCTTCAAATATTAACTAAAAAAAAAATAAAAACTCCTGCTGATTTAATCGGTAATACACCGCTAGTGGAACTTAAGCATTTTCCACTGAATAAAGGAAACCGTCTATTTGCAAAACTTGAGTTCTATAATCTGGGCGGCTCTGTAAAAGACAGACTGGGTGTCAACATTTTAGAACAGGCTTTACTTCGTGGCGATATTCAAAACGGTACAGTTGTTGAAGCTACAGCTGGTAATACAGGTATTGGTCTTGCACTCATCTGTCAGCAACATGGGCTAAATTTACGCGTCTATGTGCCCGAGAAATTTAGTACTGAAAAGCAAAGTATCATGCGTGCATTAGGGGCTGAAATCGTAAACACCCCTACAGAGAAAGGAATGCTCTTTGCACGTGAAGCAGCGCTGAAATTCGCTCAAGAAACCGGCGCATTCTATACAAATCAATTTGAATCAGCAGATAACCCTTCAAGCTATGATAAGCTGGCAGAGGAGATAAAAAGAGATGCTGGCAAGGTTGATGTAATCGTTGCTGGTGCAGGCAGTGGCGGTACGTTCACCGGTCTTGCAAAACATTTCAAAGAGAGTCATCGCGTTATCGTAGAGCCTGAAGGTTCGATATTAAATGGTGGAGAATCTGGTAGTCATCGCACAGAAGGCATCGGTGTTGAAAAGTGGCCCGTATTCTTAGAAAAAGATTTAATCGATGCCGTTGAAACAATTTCTGATATCGATGCCTTTACACGTGTCTCAGAACTGGCACAAAAAGAAGGCCTGCTTGTCGGTTCTTCAAGCGGGGCCGCGCTACATGCCGCACTTAAAACCCAAGAAAATATGACTGATAGCAATATCGTCGTAATATTCCCTGATGCAGCAGAGCGATACTTATCACAACAAATATTTGATATTAAAGGAGAATAGATTATGCAAAAGAAAACAATGATGATCCATGGAGGAAATACAATAGATGAATACACTGGAGCTGTGAATCCTCCAATTTACCAAACAAGCACGTACAAACAAGATGGCATCGGGAATATGCGTCAAGGCTATGAATATTCTCGTTCCGCAAATCCAACACGTACAGCATTAGAATCACTAATCAGAGACCTGGAATCAGGTGATGCTGGCTTTGCATTTGGTTCTGGTATGGCTGCAATATCTTCTGTAATCATGTTACTCAATGCTGGTGACCATATTGTTGTTGGTAGCGATGTATACGGCGGAACTTATCGTGTATTCACAAAAGTCTTCGAACGCATCGGTATTAAATCAACATTCGTTGACACAACCGATATTGAAGCGGTTGAAGCGGCAATCAGCGAGAATACTAAGATGCTTTATATTGAAACCCCTACGAATCCATTACTTAATGTAACGGATATTCGTAAAATGGTCGAAATTTCTAAAGCACACAACTTAATTTCTGTTGTAGACAACACATTTATGACACCTTACTTCCAGAATCCGCTTGAACTTGGTGCAGATATCGTGTTACATTCAGCAACGAAATATATTGGTGGACACAGTGACGTTGTTGCCGGACTTGTTGTTACTCGTACACCTGAGCTTTCTGAAGCAGTTGGTTTTATTCAGAATTCAGTAGGTGGTGTACTTGGACCTCAAGATAGTTTCTTACTCGTGCGTGGTATTAAGACGCTTGCAATTCGAATGGAACAAACCGAACAAACAACATTAAAAATTATCGAATTTCTCAAAAAACAAAATGTCGTAACAAACATCTTCCATCCTTCATTACTTGATGAAGGTAACAAGAAAATTCACGAATCACAAAGCAAAGGTTACGGCGGAATGATATCATTTGATGTAGGATCTAAAGAAAATGCCGAAAACTTAGTAAAATCAACGAAATATTTCACTTTAGCAGAATCATTGGGTGCAGTAGAAAGTTTAATTTCTGTGCCTAGCCAGATGACTCATGCTTCAATCCCTAGAGAACGCCGCCTGGAACTTGGTATCACTGACGGTTTAGTTCGAATCTCTGTGGGTATTGAAGATAGTGAAGATTTAATCGCAGACTTAGAACAAGCATTTAAACAATTAAACTAGGAGTGACACTTATGACTAAAAAAATGAACGTTGAAAGTTTCAACTTAGACCACACAATCGTAGATGCACCATTTGTACGATTAGCTGGTATCAAAGAAGGTATCAATGGTGATGTTATTCATAAATACGATATCCGTTTTAAACAACCGAATAAAGAACATATGGAGATGCCTGCACTTCATTCTTTAGAACATCTGATGGCTGAAAACATCCGCAATCATACAGATAAAGTGGTAGACATCTCTCCTATGGGATGTCAGACTGGCTTCTACGTTTCACTTATCAACCATGATAATTACGAAGACGTATTAACGATATTAGAAAAGACTTTAAATGACGTATTAGCAGCTGATGAAGTTCCTGCTTGTAATGAAGTTCAATGTGGATGGGCAGCGAGTCATTCTTTAGAAGGTGCAAAAGCAATCGCACAGGAAATGTTATCTAAAAAAGACAGCTGGCATGTCATTTATCAGCCTGGAAAAGAACCACAAGCTTAATTCATAAACAAAGAAGTGTCGATTCTAAATATCGACACTTCTTTTTAAAATCTTATTAAATTTGTAGCTGCATATACATCATCATATTCATTTAAAACTTTAAGCTGTTCATCTACAATATCTAAGTGATATGGACCAGTTGTTTCATTAATCTCATCTATCTTATCATGAGAAATATCATCGTTCTTCTTAAAATTAAATGTTACGCTATAGTCTAATTTTTCTCCTGTTCCATAAACAAGTTCACCTAAAACCTTCTCTGTTCCATTCCCTTCAAATAAAGGCTTCAGCTTATTTGGTAATGTAAATCTAAAGCGATAGTGTGGCGTATTATGCATTAAATAATTATATAGTATTCGGTCAATTTTATAATCTAATCTAAATGAAATCCCATGTTCATTATGCGTCGCGACTAGATTCTTTATCATAAAATGCGGCATCATAAAAACTTTATCTGCTACATCAGCAGGTATAGGTTCAGGTTTAATCAGCTCAATATTCTTACTTTGTTTCTTATCCATAGTATCTTGACCCTTCGTTAAAAAATAATAGAGCGCACTGCTTGCTGCAACAAAAACAACAGCACCAATTGTTTGTTTATATTTCATATATACTAGCTCCTTTATGCTTTTTATTCTTATACCCCATATCACTTATGTAATGCATAACAAATGTAAATTTTTACACCTTCATACTAATGTTATTTTACGTTAAATTAATATTGCCTCAATAAATAATGGGTATTATAGTCATAATTGGAGATGATAATATGTTTACGGAGAAAGAACGTATAAATTTGATACTCTCATATGGACTTGAAGACGCAATTGAATTATATAATAAATATAATGATCACGCTTATAAGCATCTGAATCAATATAAAAATTTCAATAAACAACTTAAACAGAAATATCAACTACCAGAAAAGCTATCACTAGCAATCAGTTATATCGAATTATGCTATTGCAATCATCTTCCTAATCACGAAGAAATTTTAGATTTCTTTTACACACTACGCGCTATCGAAAGACAGGTGGTTCAATAATAAAAGGAGTAGGTATCTGAGATACCTACTCCTTTTCCATCTTCTAATTCTTACTTCAATTCTTCCAAATAACTCTTACCAAACTCTGGCAATTCAACACCAAAATTATCTGCAATCGTCGCACCAATTGAAGCGAATGTAGTATGTGATTCTAATTCACGACCACTATCAAACTGTTTACTATACATGAGTAACGGCACATATTCTCTTGTATGATCTGTTCCCGGCATTGTAGGGTCGTTACCATGGTCTGCCGTAATAATAAGTAAATCATCTTCTCTTAATGCTTCTAATAATTCACCCAGCCTATCATCAAATGCTTTAATTGCATTCATATAACCTTCTTTATCACGACGATGTCCATACAATGCATCAAAGTCTACTAAGTTCAGGAAGCTTAGTCCATCAAAGTCAGACTTCACAACTTCTAATAATTTATCCATACCATCCATATTATCTTTTGTTCGGATGGATTTCGTTACACCTTCACCATCATAGATATCATTAATCTTACCGATTGCGATAACATCACGCCCAGCATCTTGAAGTTCATTCATCACTGTACGTCCAAATGGTTTTAATGCATAGTCATGACGATTTGATGTTCTAGTGAAATTCCCTGGTTCACCTACATATGGTCTTGCGATAATACGTCCAATTAAATATTTCGGGTCTTTCGTATATTCGCGAACTTTCTCACAAATTTCATAGAGTTCTTCAAGCGGAATAATCTCTTCATGCGCTGCAATTTGCAGTACTGGGTCAGCTGAAGTATAGACGATTAAGTCACCTGTTTCCATCTGGTGCGCGCCCCACTCATCAATAATCGCTGTTCCTGATGCTGGTTTATTAGCTACGACTTTTCGCCCTGTCATTTCTTCAATAGCTGTAACAAGTTCTTCAGGGAAGCCATCCGGATATACTTTGAATGGCTGATCGATATTCAGCCCCATTATCTCCCAATGACCTGTCATCGTATCTTTTCCGACAGATGCTTCCGATAATTTCGTATAGTATGCTTCTGGTTTGTCGACTTTATTTACGACCGGAAGTGGTGCGATATTCCCTAATCCTAACTTTTCTAAATTCGGTAGTTTGCCTTCAAATCCTTCCAACGTATGTTTTAAAGTATGGCTCCCAGCATCACCAAATTTCTCTGCGTCTGGTGCCTCACCAATCCCAACAGAATCCATTACAATGAGATGTACTCTTTTAAATGTCATGATATCTCTCCTATTCAGTTATGACTTTATGAATTAACACTGGCGCTTCTGCGTGGTCAGAGATTTCAATATTGTCATAAATTTTATTCATTACATCCTCTACATTATCACGGTTTGCATAAATTGTTACAAGTGATTCGCCTTCTTCAACTTTGTCGCCGACTTTCTTGCGTAACATCAGTCCTACTGCAAGATCAATCGTATCTTCTTTCGTCGCACGGCCTGCTCCAAGTAGCATAGAAGCAATGCCTAATTCATCAGCAACAATTTTACTTACTACACCTGTGCGTTTCGCCGGTACTTCAATGACATATTTCGCTTGTGGCAACTTCGTTACATCATCAACTACTGATGAATCTCCGCCTTGATTTTGAAGGAATGTTTTAAATTTATCCAGTGCTTTACCGTTGTTAATTACTTCTTGTAACTGTCCACGTGCATCTTCAAGTGTGTTTGCTTTACCTGCAAGCACGACCATCTGGCTACCTAGTGTTAAAACCAGTTCTGTTAAATCTTCAGGACCTTCTCCACGTAAAGTTTCAATTGCTTCTTTCACTTCAAGCGCATTACCAATCGCATATCCTAACGGCTGACTCATATCAGAAATAATCGCCATCGTATTACGTCCAACATTATTACCGATTTTAACCATCGCAGTTGCTAACATTTCTGCATCTTTATCTGTTTTCATAAATGCGCCCGCACCTGTCTTAACATCAAGTACAATCGCATCTGCACCAGCTGCAATCTTCTTACTCATAATACTTGATGCAATAAGTGGAATACTATTTACTGTTCCTGTAACATCACGTAATGCATAAAGTTTCTTATCTGCAGGTGTTAAGTTGCCTGTCTGTCCGATAACTGCAAGTTTATCTTCGTTTACAAGTTTCATGAAATCATCTTCCGAAATTTCTACATGGAAACCTTCCACCGCTTCCAGTTTATCGATCGTACCACCTGTATGTCCCAGTCCACGACCACTCATCTTCGCAACTGGAATATCAAGCGCAGCAACTAAAGGTCCAAGTACTAAAGTTGTCGTATCACCTACACCGCCTGTTGAGTGTTTATCAACTTTAATCCCTTCAATAGCTGATAAGTCGATTTGATCGCCACTTTCAACCATTGCCATCGTTAAGTGCGCACGCTCTTCATCGTTCATATCCTGGAAGAAAATCGCCATCGCTAAACTTGATGCTTGATAATCTGGAATTTCACCATTCGTATAGCCTTTGATGAAGAACTCAATTTCTTCTTTCGTAAGCGCGTGTCCATCTCGTTTCTTTGCAATAATGTCTACCATTCTCATTATTATTTCCTCCTTTTTGTAAACGCTTTCTTAAAATCTATAAGGGAAAGGGAATTAATAATCCCCTTTAACTTCTTCACCTTTTAAAATTTGTACACCCGCACTTGCACCAATACGTGTTGCGCCTGCTTCAATCATCGTCATAACGTCTTCATAAGAACGCACGCCACCTGAAGCTTTCACACCCATATCCGGACCAACCGTTTTGCGCATTAATGCGACATCTTCTTTCGTTGCTCCACCCGTTGAAAAACCAGTAGATGTCTTCACGAAATCTGCGCCTTGTGCTTGTGCAATTTCACATGCTTTTACTTTCTCTTCATCTGTTAATAAAGCTGTTTCGATGATTACCTTCGTCGTAACATCTCCTGCAGCATCAACTACCGCTTTAATATCTTCAGCTACTAAATCATAGTTCTTATCTTTAAGCGCGCCTATGTTGATAACCATATCAACTTCACCAGCACCATCTGCAATCGCATCTTTCGTCTCAAACGCTTTTACAGCAGGTGTATTCGCACCTAATGGGAAGCCGATAACTGTACATACTAATACATCTGTTCCTTCTAATAAAGATTTTGCATACTTTACGTGTGCAGGGTTGACGCATACACTCATAAATTCATATTCGCGTGCTTCCTGTGCTAATTGAGCTATCTGCGCTTTCGTCGTTTCAGGCTTTAATGCTGTATGATCAATATACTTTGCTAAGTTCATGATTCATCCTCCTTTAATTTCAATTCTATTATATCAGATACTGAACAAAAGTAAAAATTATAAATGAACTTATGTTCAAATTAAAGTAATTTCCTAGCTGTAATACTATCTGTAATGAGCACATTAGGAATATTTCCATTTAATGCACCACGTATTGCTTCAACTTTATGGTTTCCTCCAGCAACAAGTATACTCGTTGGTATTTTACGCAACGTATCGAGCGTAACGCCCATTGTACGATCATCTACCCATCTGTCTGCTATCTTACCATCTTTCGCATAGAATCTCGAACAAATATCGCCTACAGCGCTCTTTTTCAATCGTTTTACTTCATCTTCAGAGAAAAAACCAAGCTTAAAAAGTAACGCCTCATCTCTAACTGTCCCTGTTGTATAAATGGCAACATTACATTTCGGTGCCATCTTTAATATACTTTTAATATGACGATCTGCACTAACCAGCCTCTTTACTTCCTTATTATCAAATATGACTGGAACCGGTAAGTCTCTCGGAATGGAATTAAAGCTACGCGCAAACAAAGACAATGTTTCATGTGAATTAGTCACAACATCAGAATATGAAATTCCACCTTTAAGCTGGATCGTTTCTACACCATTTAAATTCAATGGTTGCATAAGTTCAGCAACGCGAAACATCGTCTTTCCCCAACTGATACCTACAATATCATTATTCTTCACAGTTCGAGATAAATATTCCGCTGCACTTTCAGCTATTGCTTTTATCACTGTTTCATTACGATCATTTGTTACGTCTTTAATGATCACTTCCTTCAGACCATATTTCTCCCGAATTAAATGTGCTAATTCATCACTTTTCTCATACGGATCATGAATGATGATTTCAACAATGCCCATATCTCTAGCATGGTTCAATTGCCTTGATACAGTAGGTCTTGATATATCCAGCTCATTCGCAATTTCTTTTTGTCCAAGATTTTCCTCATAATACATCTTTGCAATCTTTATACATTGCTTCATCTTATCTTCCATTCTCTTCACCTCTACTTCTCAATTCTATATAAAAACACAAAAAAATACACTCCAAACTAATTGGAGTGTACAAATTTAATATATTATTTCAAGAATGATTTAAGCATCCAATTATGTTTCTCAAGGTTAGTAATCATACCTAAGAACATATCTGCCGTCATCTCATCTCCTGCTTCTTCGGCTGCTGCTTTACCTTCTTCTAATTGTTTAATGATCTTATCGAAGTCTTTCGATAAATCTTTAACCATATCCTCAGCCGCTAGATCTTTCTTCGCTTCTTTAACTACAGATAATTCAAGCGATTCTTTCAATGTCGCAATCGGATGCCCTTGAATTGCTAAAATACGTTCAGCTAATTCATCGATATATGTACTAGCTTCATTATAAAATTCTTCAAATTTCATATGTAAGCTAAAGAAGTGAGGACCTTTAACATACCAGTGATAATTATGAATTTTAGTATATAATACTGTCCAGTTTGCTACTTGCTGGTTTAAAGCTGTTACTACTTTGTTATCATTTGATTTTTTTTCCATTATAAATCTCTCCCTTACATTATTTATATTAATTATTATATTATAATTATTATAATTAATAAAGCATTATGTCTTATTTTAATTTATTTGGGTATACTAATTAAAAAAGGAGGACATCATGCTAAAAAAATACATATTGCCGACCATCATAGCAGTTATTGTCTTTTTCATCTTGTTCACAATTGATTATTGGAAAGTACCACTAATAGGTATACTTACTTCTACCCCTTTTATTATACTTTTATGCATTTGCGCATTATTTGCTGCTGTACTAGCTTATATCTTCAGCAAACTTGCCTATAAAGTTGATAATGATCCATCACTCGAACATTATGAACAAGATCGTGCAAGCTTCAAAAAATTCTCAGAAATGAATATATTCTTAATCATTTCTTTTTATTTTGCACTTGGCTCAATTATGTTAATCAGTTTAAACCATGCACCTTTTTATTTAGGGATTATCAGTATCGTAACACTTATTATTGCAATTGCAATGCGCTATTATGGTTATAGTATGATTAACAAACTTTATCCAGAACGTAACCTTCCAGAAAACTTCGAATCAGACTTTGATGATAAACTCATCGACTCCTTAAACAAAGAGGAAATGATTACAATATTTACTGGTCTTTATAACGCATTTAAACTGACAAATATCACGTTACCTGCTGCAATGTTACTTATCACAATTTATGGATATTCAACTGGTATTCCACAACATTTTGCATTAAGTGTTATTGCCGGATGTGCAATTGCAATTAATATTATGTATCAAGTAACGGTAAGAAAATTGATTTAAAAAAATAGCAGTTATCCATTCAAGGATAGCTGCTATTTATTAACTCTTATTTTCCTTCTACTATTAATGGTTGGTCAGGCTTAACAAAGAACCATAGTACAATTGCGAGAACAGCTGGAATAATCATCAAATAGAAAGTTGTATCCCATCCATAATGCTGTACAAGATATCCACCAAGCATTGGACTTAAGAAAGCACCCACGTTACCCCATAAGTTCATCCATCCTGATACAGTTCCAGAGAAGTTTCGGCCAAGGTCCGTTGCTGAAGCCCAGCTCATTCCCATCGATAGACCGACACCACCAAGACATAATGATAAGTAAATTAAGTTCATCATCATATCATTTGTTTGAACAGATAAGAATAATGAAACTGCAAATACGATAAATCCAAAGATTGCAATTAACGCACGTGCTCTAAAGCGTGAGTAGCCTCTAGATATAATCGCATCTGAAATCGTCCCCCCAGCCATAATTAATATAAACATCATTAACCAAGGCGCAGCTGCCAAGAACTTCATATCCTTTAATACGACGTGATATTCCTCTTGTAAATATGTCGGTAACCAAATTAAGAATAAAGTAATGACAAATTGAACAACAAAGTATTGTCCAGCAATCGCGAAGAAACTGAAGCGCTTGAAGAATATTCCCCAAGGCGCGGATTTTTTATCCGTTTGAACAACGTCACGATTTTCGATAATATATGCTTTTTCTGCTTCATTAACCATCTTATGATGCTCTGGTAAGTCTTTAGCGATGATTGCCCAGATTGCAGCAATAACGATACCAATCACACCGAAAATAAAGAATACTGCTTCCCAACCGAAGGCTTGATAAATAGCAATTGTTACAAACGGTGCAATAACAGGACCGAAGTATGATCCTGCTAACAATGCACTTGACGCACGACCTTTTTCACTTTTAGCAAACCAGTATGTATTAAATACTGCATTCGAAGGATACATTGGTCCTTCACCTATACCAAACAAGAAACGCATCGTGTATAGTAATCCATGATTTTTGATAACCCCAGTCAGAATTGTAAAGGCACTCCACCAAACAAGTGCAAATGTTAACATCTTCTTAGGGCCGAACTTCTCAGCCATGATACCTGCCGGCACCTGCATTAATGCATAACCTGCTGCAAATACTGAAGCTAACATACCAAACTGCGTCTTATTCATATTCAGATCTTCCATCATGGGTTGTGCGATATATGAGATATTGGCTCTATCCATATATGCAATAACACCAATAAGGAAGAATATTAGTGCAAACATCCACCTTACTTTAGTAGCTTTTTGACTCATTTAATTCACCTCATTAATTTGTATAGTCATCCTATGACCAATTGACTAGATTAAAAATAACATATCATGAAATCGATTACAATGCCTTTGTGAAATTTTAGATTAAAAATTAGATATTTGTTATATAACAATGAGGAAAAATAGCAAAAAACATTGTTTTGAAAGAAAGTTTCTAATATATATCAGCTTTATTACAAAGTATTTTTCACGAAAAATTACATCTTAAAAATTCACATACTTTTTCTAGAATATATAGTTTGTGAATTTAGTATCAAAGTTGTATACTAATATTGTAAATAAATATCTGGAGGGATCATTACATGAAAGCAGCAGTATGGCATGGTAAAAAAGACATTCGAGTTGAAGACAGAGAAATCCGTGAAATGCGTGATAATGAGGTGCGCGTCAAAGTCGGATATGCTGGAATTTGCGGTAGTGACTTACATGAGTATCAAGAAGGACCAGTATTCATTCCCGTAGACAAAGAGGATGACCTTACTGGGGGTAAGGCACCTTTAATTATGGGTCATGAGTTTTCAGGCATAGTTGTTGAAGTAGGCAAAGATGTTAAAGATTTCAAAGTTGGCGATCGTGTTTCAGTAAATCCAACTGTGACATATGGTAAAAATACAGACGAATTAGATGTTTATGACGGTTTCAGCTTCCTCGGTCTACATACAGATGGAGGTTTTACTGACTTAGTTAATGTACCAGAAACTAATCTTTATCATTTACCAGATTCATTATCTTTACGTGTAGCAGCAACTATCGAGCCATTAGCGGTGGGGGTTCAAGCTGTTAAAGAAAGCGGCTTAGAGTTCGGAGATACTGTGGCTATCTTTGGTGCAGGTCCTATCGGTATCTATATAACCCTTGCAGCTCGTGCAGCTGGTGCAAGTAAAATTATTGTACTCGATCTTTCTAAAGAACGTCTAGAAAAAGCAAAGGAATGTGGCGCAACGCATATCATTAACTCAGGTGAGGTAGATGCGGTAAAAGCAATCAAAGAAATCGTTCCAGGTGGAGTAGATCGCTCATTTGAAGTAGCCGGTGTAACACCTACATTTGTACAAGCGATCGATGCTACACGTCCTCGTGGTACAATGGTAATCGTTTCTATTTTTGCTGGTGACATTAGCTGGCCACCGTTACAATTGACTAACACTGGTGTGAAAATTACCTCAACAATCGCTTATTCAAGAGCATCTTATCAACAAACAATTGATTTAATGGGCAGTGGTCAAATTGATACAGAGAGCACTATTACCGGGGAAATTGAGCTTGATGATATCGTAGAACATGGATTTGAAAAATTAACAAACGATAAATCCCAAGTTAAAATCTTAGTTAAGCTTAACGGCGAAGACTAAAAATAAAAAGTGCTGAGACAAGGTGTCTCAGCACTTTTTATATTAACTTTTCTCTAAAATCCTTTGTATAATCGTTTAGTTCATAGTCTTCAGGTACTTGTTCTGTTCTGACCACAAGTACGTCACACTTTGCATATCTAACAATCGCTTCAGACACACTCCCTATAACGAAACGCTCAAAAGCATTGTAGCCACTTGAGCCGCACATTATTAAATCTGCATCGTAATCTACTGCAATGTGTTTCGGAATAATATTTTTAGCTGCACCATGAGCTATAACAATCTCAATTTCCTTCACACCTCGGTCTAATGCAATTGCTTTGTAGCCTTCTAGCAATTCTCGTGCATAGACATCAGCCTTCTCAGCAAGTGATCCACCTTTGGCATCAATGTTAGCATAAGTTCTAATATCCACAATATGTGTAAGCACAAGTTTCGCATCATTCCTTACGGCCACGTCAATACCTTTTTCAAACGCATACTCACTGACCTTAGAACCATCTAACGGGATTAATATTGTATTATATTTCATAGTATTCCCTCCGAATCATATTTTCTTATACTTATTGTAACATCGAAGTGTTTTATAATCCTAGATTCTTCATATATTGTTCGCGAACATCTGATTTAAGACTTTCATTCGGAATAAAATACCAAAGTCCATCCTCTAATATCGCACCATCTCCTTGAAGCTGAACTTTCTTCACATTGCGAACTGCGCCATTATAACCAGTGGCTAATCCTTTTAAATCATCAAATGATAAATCAGTTACAACATTTCCTTCGATACTCTTCAATAAAGAATCTAATTTCGTTACAGAATCTACACTTAATACTTTTGTTGCTAAAGCCTGAATCACAAGTTGCTGTCTTTCTTGACGACCGAAGTCACCTCCAGCACCTTCTTGTTTACGACTTCTAATAAATGCCATAGCTCCATCACCATCTAGATGAATTTCCTGTCCTTTTACGAAGTTGAATCCATCATAACTGAAAGTAGAATTGCTGACAACATTGATACCACCGACTTTATCTACCATTTCATGCATACCATCCATATTAATCGTCGCATAATAATCAATAGGAACATTCATTAATCTCTCTACAGATGCTACCGCCATCTTTGCCCCACCGTATGCGTATGCATGTGCGATTTTCTCATTCGTTCCTTTACCTACCATCTCACTGTATGTATCACGAGGGATACTTACCATTTGTGATTTGTTCGTCTTTGGATTAATGCTCATCAGAATAATCGAGTCACTACGCCCAGCATCCCCAGTTGCAAGTCTTTGCTGATTTGAATCAACCCCGAATAATGCAACACTGATTGCATCCTTATTACTGATGTCTACTTTGTCACTACGCAGTTCTGACTTGTCTCGGCCGTCTATTTTGTGCTGAATATGCTCTGCCGTTTGTTTTACCTTAAAATATGACCCCCCTACAAACCATGCAGCTATTAATAACATGAGTACAAATACGATTAAAAATATTGAAAGACATCCTAGTCTTCTCTTTCTTCTTTTTCTTCTTTTTTCCATAAATCCACCTCTTTTAATTAATAATACACAAATACAAGCCAATATTCATAAGGCTTAAGTATGACTTATTCGTTTTCGTATGCACTTAAAAGTATACTAATAAAATTTTGATTACACAAAATTTATTTAGTAAAAATAAGTAAATTTTCTCTTAACTGGATTCCTTTATATCCCTCACTTAGTAAGCGTCTGATTTCCATATCATCAGTCATTTCCACAGCAACTTCTTCTTCATATATGCAATCCCTATCACGGAATAACGCAAAGATATAGCGAATTTTATCATTATACACGTTATCCAGCGCTACAATCTTCATGCCATGATGAAACTTATCTTTGATGCTCGCGATATTGTCCGGATGTACTGTAGCCATTATTATCTTAAATTTATCATCGATTGCTTGAAATAACCATTCTCCCAATATTTTCTGCAACCCTCTTCCACGATAATCTGGGTGTACAACTGTAATATCAGAATAGATAAGCTGATCTCTATCAGATGGATCAAGTGCTATATATTTTCCTAGATAATCGTCTACTGGTATATGCATTGAACGAAATGCTACAATCCTTTCGTCAATCTGACAAACACATAACACACCATCATCCACGTTTTGAGCAATCTCTTCTTCAGATAAAGTTACAAGCATATCTTTATTGCCAATTTCCTTTATAGCAGCTTTTTGAACATTCAGTATAGCTTTAATATTAGTATTATTAGCGAATTTTATTTCCATTTCATTCTCCTTTTAAGTTAAATTTTACTTGCATATTACATAGATATCATACAAAATATTATACATTGACCGTAATTATTTCGTTCTATCGTCTCAATCAGTCATAATTTTAATATACGTCAAAAAAAAAGGGAGTTAAAATGATAAAATTAGAACAGTCAATATTTAAAACAGCAAGCCAAGTTGAGCATGTTTTAAATGCTATACTTTTAAAACGATTCGGGATTACATTTGCTGAATTTCTTATTTTATACAAAGTATATAAAGATAGTAATAGCTCAGTGACAGCCATACAAGATGATATTCAATATAAGATGGATTCTGCAAGCAAAAAGACTAAGAAACTTAGGGATTTAGGGCTTGTCGTGAAAGAACGCCGTAAAGATGATGAACGTAAAGTATGTGTGAAAATTACAGATAGTGGTTGTGAAATCGTCAAACTAGTCATGGAGCATCAACAACGTATTTATGATAGTGAAGAAAATACTTTCACAAAAGAGGACGGCGAAACCCTATTTATCCTTCTTGATAAATACAGAAAAGCTTTCCATCAATATACTGATACGATTAACTAAAAAACTGGGTGCACTTCAATGCGCTAACCCCATGATGTGGGATTAAAATAAAAACACTTTCGTTGAATTCATATTAAAATGAATTTATACGGAGGTGTTTTTTCTATGA
>NZ_PPRM01000019.1 GCF_002902665.1 Macrococcoides caseolyticum | reverse complement strand
ATGTAATATATTATTTTATCTATATATCTATAGTTTACATAATATATTTATAATAATTTATTATATATATAAAGAAATTTAACCATATATAACAAAAAAAATCAAGGAACATCGTTACAGATGTTCCTTGATTTTACTTATTTAACTGAAAGTAAACGTTCACCAGATTGAATTTTTCCATAATTGACATCATGAATCATTTGATTATTCAAATTAGTGAAGATGATTGGGGTAATATCACTGTCCGCATTCGCTCTGATATAATCCAGATCTACTTTTAACAACGACTGACCTTTAGTGATTTTATCACCAGGCGCTACGAGCATTTCAAATCCGTTGCCTTTTAATCCAACAGTTTCCAATCCAAAATGAATTAAAACTTCAAGACCGTTCTCATCTTCAAGTCCTATTGCATGTTTCGTCGGGAAATCCATCTTCACAACGCCATCGAATGGTGCTACTACTTCACCGATAGAAGGTATGATTGCAACCCCATCTCCCATTAGCTTCTGACTAAATACTTGATCTGGTACTTGAGATAAATCTACCACCTCACCAGTAATCGGCGCATATACAATATGATCCGCTGCTGCTGGTACAGCTTCGATTTGTTCTTCAGCTTTCACCGGATTCATCTCTTCAGTGACAGTCGTTTGTTCTGGACGTGTTATGTCACCTGAAATGATTCTGGCCATATCATGTTTAATCTGATCTGACTTAGGTCCAAAGATTGCCTGCATATTGTTTCCTACTTCTAACACACCAGCTGCACCTAACGCTTTTAACTCACCGACATCCACTTTGGACTTATCGTTTACTTCAACTCTAAGTCTTGTAATACAAGCGTCTAGATGCTTGATGTTCTCTTTACCGCCCATTGCATCAAGCACGTGGAATGGAAGTTCAGAGGTTTCTGAAGCTTTGTTAACTGTTTCTTCAACTTCTCTTCCTGGTGTTTTTAAATTAAATTTCTTAATTGCAAAAGTGAACAATAGATAGTAAACAACTGCATATACAAGGCCTACAGGGATAACCAATAGTGCATTAGTTCTATCATAATTCAATAATCCAAAAAGTGTATAATCGATAAACCCACCTGAGAAGGTCATACCAATCTTAACATGTAATAAATGCATGATTAAGAACGATGTTCCTGCAAGTAATACGTGTATTGCATAAAGAATTGGAGCAACGAATAAGAATGAGAACTCTAGTGGTTCTGTAATACCTGTTAAGAATGATGTTAAAGCTGCAGATAGCATTAATCCTCCTACAACTTTCTTGCGTTCTGGACGTGCCTGACGATAAATAGCATAAGCAGCAGCTGGTAATCCGAACATCATAAATGGGTATTTACCAGTAGTAAACATACCTGCTGTAAATGGAACGCCATCTTTCATTTGTGCCATCCATATACTTTGATCACCACGCACTAAGTTACCGGCAGCATTTGTGTAATTTCCGAATTCAAACCAGAATGGCGCATAGAAAATATGATGTAATCCAAATGGAATTAAAGCACGTTCAATGACACCAAAAATAAAGGTCGTTAATACTAAGTTTTTATTCAATAAGAATTCAGACAATGTATTTAAACCGCCTTGAATTGGTGGCCAGATAATCGCTAGAATCGCACCCACAATGATTGCCATCACTGAAGTAATGATTGGCACGAATCGTTTACCAGCGAAAAACCCTAAGAAAGCAGGCATATTAATATTGTAAAACTTATTATAGCACCATGCAGCAACCGCACCCATAATAATTCCGCCAAATACACCTGTTTGAAGGGTTGGTATGCCTAAAATTAAAGCGTTTGCCGGTTCTTTAGCGGATTGCCCTAGTGTCTTCGCCCCTTCAGCATAGCTGAAAATATCATCGATAGTAATTCCCATAAACTTACCGATAGTAGCATTCATAATTAAATAACCTACTAATGCAGCAAGTCCAGCAACACCATCACCACCTGCTAACCCTAGCGCTGTACCAATCGCAAATAATAAAGGTAAATTATCAAAAATAACCTGTCCAGCACTTTCCATAATACCTGATAGCATTACAAAGAATCCATTATCTAACCATGGTGCTATCTGAACAAGTTGTTCATTATGCATTGCGTTACCAAATGCAAGCAGTATTCCTGCAGCTGGTAATAATGCCACCGGAAGCATCAGTGCTTTACCGATACGTTGTAATTGACCGAGAAACGTTTTCCACATATTGTATTCCTCCTAAATAGTTTTTGATGTAAAGTGATGCAGTGTCACATATAAAAAGGCATGAGTATACACCAGTCCCTAAGTACCAGTGACAACTCATGCCTGCATTATCAGTTACACGTTATCGACTTCAGTATTAAATGCTTGAATATGCATCGTAAGATATACCAATTCCGAATCATAGACAGGCTTATTTAAATAAGTCTGCATCATCTTTACGATCTTTACAGAAGTATTATAACACAGAGGATACTGCTGTTTCAATAGGCTTTCTAATGTTTTTTGTTCCGGCATCCTCTCATCAGACATCACACGTTGCACAGTAAATGTAATATGTCTTAAAAATCTTGAATATGTAATGGAATCTTTATCCACAATAACCTTTAAGTCCTGCTCTATAATTGTAATAGCATTTTGCACAACTTCAGTCATCAGACGCATATCTCTTAACGAGTGATTGTTCACCGACGAATGGATATGCAAAGCAATAAAACCGACTTCTGTCTTCGGGAATTGGACCTGCAGTCTGTCATTCAGCATCGCTACGACCTGTTCAGCAATCAGAAACTCCTGTCTGTATAGACTTTCAGTTTCTTTCAGGAACGGATTGGCCACAATGATTCCTTCCTGATAACGTTTCAATGCAAAGATAATATGATCCGTAAGAGATAAAAGAATATTATCATTCATCTCTCCATTCGTTTTATGATCGATGAATTCAATTACTTCTATGACCGTCTGGATTACCTCATCATTAGTTAAGGTCAATAAAGACTTATATCTTTCCTGCTCAGAAGATGACTTAAGTTTGAAGATCTTCTCAATATGTTCAAGCTCGCTATCCTTTAGAACTGCCCCACTTTTCTTACCAAAACCTATACCTTTACCTATCAGGATCGTTTCTCCCTCATCGCCTTCAGTTATCACAACATTATTATTCAAAACTTTCAACACATGATATTTCAAAATAACACCTCATTCCAAAGACCTATATCACAATAAACATGCTCATGATAATATAAAGGTATATACTAAATATATATAAATTATCAGGAGGATTATATATGAAAAAACTCATTATTTTAATATTAACAGCCTTTCTTTCTTTAATGCTGATGATCCCTCAGCGTGCCCAAGCGGTGACGCAAGAAGCGTGGTCTGAAGCAGTGACAGTGTATGGTGCAGCATTAGAACAAAATAGTGCCCTTAAAGGTAAGACGAGTGAACTGCTTGAAACGGATGCTCAGGATAAAACAACGTATGTCTATGCTGAAGACCTAGGAAAGTACTTAAATCTGCAATCAAGTAACGATGTATTAAAGTCTAGTATTCGTATCAAAAAGCTATCTGCTGGTAGTGGTCTTACTTTAAATATAAACCAATCTGCCGGTAAAATCACTAAAATAACTGAAGATACTTATAAGAATGCTTTACTTACAGCAGGTGTAACAGATGCTGATGTTACCATTGCAGCCGCTGAAGACGTTACTGGTGAAAGTGCACTCGCTGGTGTCTATAAAGCATTCGAAGCACAAGGTGAGCCAATCGATCAGTCGAAGACACAAGTAGCTCAGGATGAACTTAATTCTATCTCTAATATTAACGAACAAAATACAGGTGTCGATGGTTACTCTCAAGAACAGCTCAATAAAGCGATTGCTGAAGCGAAAGCAGAGATTGCAAAGCAAGGTGCGAATCTAGATGCGACAGAAATCAAAAATATTGTTATTCAGAAGATCGAGAATAATGGCCTGACGAATATCATCAATGACAATCAGATCAATATCATTGTTAACTTTATAGAAAATGCACAAAACAACGGCGTCTTCAGTGGTGAAAATAAAGATAAATTTATTGAAGGCACAAAAAACTATGTCGATGATATCAAAAATTCTGAAGGCTTTAAAAAAGCTACAGATAAAGCAAAAGAACTTGGTAATAATATTAATAATACTTTAAAAGATGAAGGGTTCTGGGATAAGATCATGAACTTCATCCAGTCTATAATCGACTGGATAGCGAACCTTTTCAAATAAAAATACTAAGCTGCAGCTGCAGCTTAGTATTTTATTTATGATTTATTTCTTTATCTTTAAAATGATACGGGTTATCTCCCCAAGTCTCGACATCGGATAGATCAGCCCTGACATTCTCTGTTCTAAATACAGGATTAAGTCCTTTCTTACGCTGTTCTCCATAATCTTTAGCAACTTCAAATACAACATGTGCTAAACCGATAATCGCAGTTATATTTAAGATTGCCATAAGTCCCATAAACAAGTCTGCAGTTGCCCAGACCGTCTCCACTTTAATGACAGCACCAAAAAATACCATAACTACAACAAACGATCTGAAAATAAACATGATCACTTTATTCTTTGTTAAATATTCAATATTTGATTGACCATAATAATAGTTACCGATAACTGATGAATACGCAAATAAGAATACAGCTACTGTCAGGAAGAAACCACCGAAACTACCGACATGATTATTAAGGGCCGCTTGTGTAACGGCCACACCTTGTGGCGCTTTTTCCCCAAACTCTAATCCTGAGTATAATAAGATCATAATCGCAGTTGCAGTACATACAATCATCGTATCAAAGAATACACCTAACGACTGAATTAGACCTTGTTTCACTGGATGACTGACAGCAGCCGTTGCAGCAGCATTAGGAGCTGATCCCATACCAGCTTCATTTGAGAATAATCCACGCTTAATCCCCTGCATGATTGTAAAACCTAATGCACCGCCAAATGCCTGTTCCATACCGAATGCACCTTTAATAATACTGATTATCATGGGAATTACATCACCAATATGCATTATTAAAATAAAGAGCACAAGCAGAATATAAAAAATTGCCATGATAGGAACGATAGTTGAAGATACATTTGCAATCCATCGTACACCACCAAAAATTACGATGGCTGTAATGATTGCTAGAATTAATCCTGTGATCCATGCAGGTGTATCATACTGTGTATTTAAACTTTCGGCAATCGTATTTGATTGCACAGTATTAAAGACAAATGCAAATGTAATCGTAATTAAAATGGCGAATGTTGCCCCTAACCATTTTTGTCCAAGACCATATTCCATATAATAAGCGGGACCCCCACGGAAACCACCATTTTCATCTTTAACCTTATAAACTTGTGCTAACGTCGCCTCAAAGAATGCGCTTGCTGCACCAAAAAAAGCAATAACCCACATCCAGAATACGGCCCCAGGTCCACCAAGAACAATAGCAGTGGCAACACCTGCAATATTTCCGGTCCCTACTCGACTCGCTGCACTAATAGCAAACGCCTGGAAGGAAGATATGCCTTTTTGTCCATCTTCCAATGTCTCTGGTTTCTCACCGATGACTCTAAACATCTCTGGTAACCAGCGAAGCTGTATGAATCTAGAACTTAAACTAAAGAAAAAGCCAGCAAGCAATAATAATCCAATTAAAAATTGTGACCAAATCATATCATTTCCGGTAGATACTATCATCTTAAACCATTCCGGTATCCACGCATCAAAATTTACTTTTGATATATTCAAAATAAAAACCCTCCACTATTCAAAGTAAAATAAAACTAAAACTATTTTACCATAGATAATGAAAGGGTCTACACAAACATTATAAATCTACAGAATTTATATAAAGTTTAACGACTTTACCAAAATCTTTCTCATCGATGATAAAGCTGCCATTAGTGTAACGATCTGTTTTTCTGATTGCTTTTGTTTTTCCATGTTTCTCATGGTGTTCCGATACGAGTGTATATGCCATATCTTCAGTGATGATGTATGCACCGATAATATGGTGAGGATTACTTTTTAATTCTTTCAGTATCATTAAACCACGTTGGGCACGCTTAGCTTCTTCAAATAATTGAATATCCATTTTTTTCATTGCACCTCGTTGTGTCGCAATCAGCAATGAACTTTCTGGATAGATGATTTCCGTTGTTATGACAACATCATCATCTTTAAGATTGATTGATTTAACACCTGCAGCTTTAAGTCCTGTATCATTAAGTTCAGTTAATGAATAATGCAGACTCATGCCTTGCTTCGTAACGACAAGAATATGTTCACTGCCTGTTACTACATGGATAGTATTCACAACATCATTACCTTTTAGCTTCATATTGATGAGTGGTCTAGAATATCTTGTAACTTCAAAGTCCTTCAACGAAGATAACTTTATCATACCATTTCTTGTAGCGGCTAAAATTTTCGCCTCTGAATTGAAGTCAGTGACGGTAATCATATGAATCACACGCTCATCGCTATCTATTGGTACAATCTGAGAAATATGCGTTCCAAGATCTTTCCATCTGATTTCAGGCAACTGATGATTTGGAATATACATATATCGTCCTTTATCTGTAAATACTAACGTTATATGCTGCAGATTGCTTTCATGATAAGCCAGTAACTGATCGTCTTCTTTCATACCAATATCGGTTACACCACTAGCATTAAAACTACGTGGAGATGTGCGCTTTATATAACCTTCCTTTGTAATACTGATTACTGTTTCTTCATTAGGAACAAGGATTTCCTTAGAAATCTTAATTTCTGCAATTTTTTCTTCAATCTGACTCAGGCGCTCTTCTTTAAATTCTTTTTGGATTGCTTTTAATTCTTTTTTGATCACTTTTTTCAGATGCGTCTCATCATTCAATATAAGTGATAACTGCTTGAGTCTATCTTTTAATGCTTCATGTTCTGCTTCTAATGCCACAATATCTGTATTGGTTAATCGATAAAGTTGCAGCATAACGATTGCTTCAGCCTGTGCTTCAGTAAAATTAAACTCATGTATCAAGTTGTGTTTTGCATCAGCTTTATTTGACGAATTACGGATGACTTCAATTACCTGATCTAATATCGAAAGTGCTTTCATCAATCCCTCAACAATATGCATACGCTTCTCAGCGTGATCATAGTCATATTGACTGCGTCTTGTAACAACTTCTTTTTGATGACTGATAAAACTGTTAAGCATATCACGGACCCCTAGCAGTTTCGGTCGGCGATCACTGATTGCTACCATATTGAAGTTATATGCAATCTGTAGGTCCGTATTTTTATAAAGGAAATTAAGAATGCCTTCACTATTTGCATCCTTCTTCAACTCGATAGCAATCCGCAAACCATTTCGATCCGTTTCATCACGCACCTCGATAATACCGTCGACCTTCTTATCTGCACGCAGTTCATCAATGCGCTTAACAAGGTTACTCTTATTCACTTCAAATGGAATTTCTGAGATAATAATCTCTTCTCTCCCACCACGTAATTTTTCAATATCTACTTTCCCACGAACCTGTATCTTACCTCTTCCTGTCTCGTATGCCTGTTTGATACCTGATTTCCCCATTATTATGCCGCCCGTCGGGAAATCCGGTCCCGGCAGCACCTTCATTATTTCATCAGTAGATATATTCGGTTTATCTATGACCTTTAATGTCGCATTAATCACTTCATCCAGATTGTGTGGGGGTATATCCGTAGCATATCCAGCTGAAATACCAGTTGATCCATTAACGAGTAGATTCGGGTAGTTTGCCGGTAATACCATCGGCTCCATCGCAGTATCATCAAAGTTCTGTACAAAATCAACCGTCTCTTTATTAATATCTTCAAGCAAGATGTTAGCAAGCTTAGATAACTTAGCTTCAGTATAACGCATCGCTGCAGGTGGATCATTATCGATACTTCCGTTATTACCATGCATCTCAACAAGGACATGTCTCAGTTTCCAGTCCTGACTCATACGGACCATCGCATCATAAACAGATGTATCTCCGTGAGGATGATAGTTTCCGATAACATTACCAACCGTTTTCGCACTTTTTCTGTAGTTCTTATCATATGTATTGCCTTCTGCATACATCGCAAATAAAATACGACGTTGAACTGGCTTAAGCCCATCACGTACATCCGGAATCGCCCGATCCTGTATAATATATTTACTATAGCGACCAAAACGATCACCGATTACATCTTCAAGTGGAAGACTTTGTATATTCTCATTCATTATCCTCACCCTTTTCATCATCCTGAATTGTTTCGATATCCTCTATTTCTGTTAAACGTTCGACTTCATCGTTTTCCAGAATGCTTACATCTTCCTGCATACCGAACTCAACATGGCGTTCAATCCAGTCACGTCGCGGTTCAACCTTATCTCCCATTAATGTGGAAACACGTTTAGCACTTCTAAGTTCGTCATTTATTTCAACACGAATTAATGTTCTCGTTTCAGGATTCATCGTAGTATCCCACAGTTGATCTGCATTCATTTCTCCAAGTCCTTTATATCGCTGTAGAATAAAGCCCTTACCTACCTTCTTTTGAACTCCTTTAAGTTCATCGTCTGTCCAGGCATATTCAATGACTTCGTTCTTCCCTTTACCTTTAGAAACTTTATACAACGGTGGTAACGCAATATAAACTTTGCCGGCATCAATCAAAGGTTTCATATATTTAAAGAAGAACGTCAGAAGCAGCACCTGAATATGTGCACCATCTGTGTCAGCATCGGTCATTATAATGATTTTGTCATAGTTTGCATCTTTAATTTCAAAATCATTTCCGACCCCTGCACCAATCGTATGAATAATGGTACTAATTTCTTCATTCTTTAGAATATCTTCGAGCTTTGCTTTTTCTGTATTGATAACTTTACCACGTAACGGAAGTATCGCCTGAAACTTACGATCACGCCCGAGTTTAGCAGAACCACCTGCTGAATCTCCTTCGACAAGGTAAAGCTCGTTACGACTCGTATCCTTACTCTGTGCAGGTGTGAGTTTACCTGACAATAATGTTTCTTTACGTTTATTCTTCTTACCATTTCGCGCTTCTTCACGCGCTTTACGTGCAGCATCTCTTGCCTGAGCTGCTTTTACCGCTTTCTTCACTAATTTCTGACTTAGTACTCCGTTTTCCTCAAAATAGAACGGAAGTTGTTCGCTCAATACACCATCCACTGCACTACGTGCTTCACTCGTTCCAAGCTTCGATTTCGTCTGCCCTTCAAACTGGAGTAAATTTTCGGGAATCTTAACCGAAATGATCGCGGTCATCCCTTCACGAATATCATTACCATCCAGATTCTTATCCTTAGCTTTCAACTCTCCGATCTTTCTGGCATATTCATTAAATACTCGTGTGATAGCGGTCTTCATTCCAACCTCATGTGTCCCGCCATCCTTCGTTCTCACGTTATTAACAAATGACAGAATAGTCTCTGAGTATTGATCGTTAAACTGGAATGCAACTTCAACTTCAATATCATGTGACTTACCGCTAAACTTCGCAACTTCATGTAACGTTTCTTTGCCTTCATTGACAAAGTTGACAAAATCTTTTAATCCATCCTCGTAATAGAACACTTCATGACGTTCCTCATTATTTCTAAGATCACTGATCGTGATTTTGAGATTATTAAGTAGAAATGCAGATTCACGTAATCTTTCACTTAACGTATCAAAATTAAATTTAACTGTCTGTTTAAAAATAGATGGGTCAGGTTTAAATGTCACAGTCGTCCCCGTCTTTTTTGATTTTCCGATTTCTTCTAACGTTGTAACGGGTACGCCACCATCTTGAAAGCGCTGCTTGAATATCTTTCCATTATTATGTATCGTCACCTCAAGCCAGCTGCTCAAAGCATTAACAACAGAAGCACCTACACCATGCAGTCCTCCTGTTGTTTTATAGCCTCCTTGACCAAATTTCCCTCCTGCATGCAGCACAGTAAATATTACCTCTGGCGTTGGTTTACCGGTCTTATGCAGTCCTGTCGGCATACCACGCCCATTATCTGTTACTGTTATAGAGTCATCTGCATTGAGAACAACGTTAATTTCATTACCATGACCATTCAATGCTTCGTCAATTGAATTATCAAGAATTTCATATACAAGATGATGTAATCCTCTTGAATCCGTAGATCCTATATACATCCCTGGTCTTTTTCTAACTGCTTCAAGACCTTCTAAGACTTGAATGGATTCATCATTATACTGATTATTTGCCAAGTGCTTACCTCCTACAAACATACGTTCGAAAATTTATATACATTCATTATTTTAAATGAAACCCTTAAAAATGCAAGTCTTTACAAAACGTTATTATTTTAGTTTACATAATAATATTATTTGTTAATATTATATTTTTCTACACAACTATTTTTGTATGCGTTATAATGGATACAGTTATGGATTACTATTAGTAGCTACTCATAAAGGAGAAACGTTATGCAGATTGCATTATTACTATTACTTGCCTATCTACTTGGTGCAATTCCAACAGGTTTGATTGTAGGCAAACTATTTTTTAACAAAGATATTCGTAAGTTTGGTAGCGGAAATCTAGGCGCCACCAATACATTTCGAGTATTAGGTAAGAAAGCCGGAATATTTGTCACGATATTCGATGTTGCAAAAGGGGTTCTACCTGCAATATTCCCGATTATATATGACCTTGATATTCATGGTATCTGGTTTGGACTCGCTGCAATAATTGGCCATGTCTATCCTATCTACTTAAAATTTAAAGGGGGAAAGGCAGTGGCAACAAGTGCCGGTGTCATCCTTGGTGTGAATCCAGTAGTCTTCCTTATCATCGCTGTAATATTCTTTACCTTACTGTTTACAACACGAATGGTATCATTAACAAGTATTTTGACGAGCATCGGAAACTTTATTACTACATTATTTTTCGATGATATCATTTTGCAGATTATCTCATTTCTGATTATGCTGCTTATTATTATTCGTCACAGCAGCAATATCAAGAGAATTATTTCAGGAACAGAGCCTAAGATACAGTTCAAAAAATAATATATTCCTTTTATATGTAGAATTAAGAAATCCGAACACTGTAGTCAAACGATAGACTCTCCACAGTGTCCGGATTTTTATATTCCAGCTTTTCTTCATTAATTTATATAATCAATTGATATCATCAGATGAAAGTTCAATAAATTTCTCATGCCATTCAGGATAGTAACGATCAAGTCGGATAGGGATTTCACTGCCTCTTTTTATAACGACATGCGTTGTTTTACCAGTCGCTGCAATTGTTCCATCTGCTTTAACAATCTCGTATGCATAGATGGTCTTAAGCTTACTATATCGTTCAATCCATGTTCTCACGGTAATTGTTTCTGGATAAGTAATGGATTTCCTATATTGTACCGATATATCTACCACCGGAGAAATTAATCCTTCATCTTCCATCGCTTGATAGCTAAATCCAGCTTTCTTTATAAAATCTGTTCTTGCAACTTCAAACCAGATTAAATAGTTCGCATGATAGACGACACCCATCTTATCTGTTTCAGCGTATCGAACCTCAATATCTTTTTCTGTTATATGCATGCATCTGACTCCTTATTTGTACTATTGTATCTATCATACACCAGTTTCAATAAAAAAACAGGGACAAAAGTCCCTGCCAGCCTATTACTCAGCTAATTTGCCTCGTAGTACCATTTGGAGGATACCACCGTGGCGATAATAATCGATCTCCACTTCTGAATCAAAACGAGCTAAAGCATTGAACTCTATTTGAGTACCATCTGTTTTAACCGCTGTCACTTTAACTTCATCACGAGGTTTAATACCTTCATGAATATCTACAGAGAACTTCTCACTGCCATCCAGTCCTAACTTTTCTGCTGAATCCCCTTTTAAGAACTGTAAAGGTAACACACCCATCATTACTAAGTTAGAACGGTGAATACGCTCGTAACTTTGTGCGATTACAGTTTTCACACCTAAAAGATTAGTACCTTTCGCAGCCCAGTCACGACTAGATCCCATGCCGTAGTCATTACCTGCTAATACAGCAAGCCCTGTACCATCTTCTTGATATTTCATACAGGCATCAAAGATAGGCATAACTTCGCCTGTCGGCCAGTAAGTTGTAAATCCGCCTTCAGTGCCTGGAGCAATCTGGTTCTTAATACGGATATTTGCAAATGTTCCACGCATCATAACTTCATGGTTACCACGTCGAGAGCCATATGAGTTGAAGTCACGAATTTCTACGCCATTCTCACGTAGGTACTTCCCTGCTGGCGTATCTTTACCGATAGCACCTGCTGGAGAAATATGGTCAGTTGTTACAGAGTCACCGAATTTACCCATAACAGCTAGATCTTTTAATGGTGCAATGCTTCCTGGTTCTTTTGATAAGCCCTGGAAGAATGTTGGGTTTTGGATATACGTTGAAGTCGGATCAAAATCATACAACGGCTGATCAGTGGATTCAATCTTATTCCACATTTCATTTGAATTAAATACATTCTCATATTCTTTACGGAATAATTCTGGCGTTACTACTGAGTTTACTTCATTTTTAACTTCTTCAATTGTCGGCCAGATATCTTTTAAGAATACATCTTTACCATCATGACCTTTACCGATTGGATCATTTTGAAGATCGATATTAACAGTACCCGCTAAAGCATAAGCCACAACAAGTTGCGGTGAAGCAAGGTAGTTCGCTTTCACCAGAGGATGGATACGTCCTTCAAAGTTTCGGTTCCCAGATAATACAGATGTCACTAATAAATCTTCATTAGAAATCGTCTCTTCGATTTCTGGTAATAAAGGACCAGAATTACCGATACATGTCGTACATCCGTAACCTACCGTATTAAATCCAAGCTGATCCAAGTACGTTTGAAGTCCTGAATCTTCTAGATACCCTGTTACAACCTTTGAACCCGGTGCAAGTGATGTTTTTACGTAGGCAGGAACTTGTAATCCTTTCTCTACCGCTTTTTTTGCAACGAGGCCAGCACCTAGCATAACGTACGGGTTTGAAGTATTTGTACATGATGTAATTGCTGCAATTGCAATATCACCCGTTGTCATTGTGACAGACCTTCCGTCAGCTAAAGTTGTTGTGGCAGTTTTGTCAAATTCAGCTTTTTCTAAGCCGTGACCTTGGTTACCAGCTTTGGCAGTAACAGATTTAACGAATTCTTTTTTCATATTGCTTAATTTAATTAAATCTTGTGGACGTTTAGGTCCTGATAAAGATGCTTCAACTGTAGATAAATCAAGATTTAATGTATCAGTATATGTCGGGTCCTCTTTATCTGTCGTAAAGAACATCTCATTCTTCACTAAATACTCTTTAACGAGCTCGATATGTGCTTCATCACGACCAGTCAAACGCATATAATTTAGCGCTTCTTCATCAACAGGGAAGAAACCACATGTCGCACCATATTCCGGTGCCATATTGGCAATTGTCGCACGGTCTGCAAGCGGTAAATTCACTACACCCGGACCAAAGAATTCAACAAATTTTCCTACTACACCTTTTTTACGTAACTCCTGCGTTACACGTAAAGCTAAATCAGTTGCAGTTGCACCTTCAGGAAGCTCTCCAGTAAGTTTAACTCCAATTACTTCTGGTACTGGGAAGTATGAAGGTTGGCCTAGCATACCTGCTTCAGCCTCAATACCACCGACACCCCAACCCAGTACACCAATACCATTAATCATTGTAGTATGAGAATCGGTTCCTACTAAAGTATCAGGAAATGCAACTTGTTCACCATCAACATCACGTACATGAACAACATTTGCTAAGTACTCTAAGTTTACTTGATGCACGATACCTGTAGCTGGTGGTACAGCACGGTAGTTATCGAATGCTTTTGTCGCCCAGTTCAGAAATTGATAACGTTCTTTATTACGTGCAAATTCAAGTTCCATATTTCTTTGTAATGCTGTTTCGTTACCATAGGCATCCACTTGCACAGAATGGTCAATTACAAGATCCACCGGTACTTCAGGATTAATCTTTGTGACATCTCCACCTACATCATCCATCGCTTTACGAAGTGAAGCTAAATCAACCACAGCAGGTACTCCTGTGAAATCCTGTAAAATAACACGTGATGGCTTAAATGGCACCTCTGCATTAGGATCGTTCTTCTTCCCCCACTTGACAAGATGTTTGATATGTTCTTCATTAATCACTCGCCCATCGTATTGACGAAGAACAGACTCAAGTAACACACGGATAGAATAAGGAAGTTTCTTAACTTCTCCAAGCCCTAGTGATTCTAGTGACTTTAAACTGTAAAACGTAAAAGTCTTACCGTTTAACTCAAATGTCTGTTTTGCAGTTTGCTGTAAATTTGAATTCATATGTGTTCCCCCTATTTATTGATAAAGCCTTTACATATTCATTCTAATCAATATTTTATAAGAAGTAAATATTATCACATTCCAAATTAGCTATACTTAGCTATAAGTTTTACTTATAAAAAATACCTGTCGACAATTCACAATTGATTTGTCGACAGGTATTTTAATATATTATTTTTGGTTATTTTGATTTTCTTGATATGATTTTCTGAATTTCTTATCAGGTTTTAAGGTCAGTCCTATTCTCATACGTTCTGCATTACCATCTTTATATAAAGATAACAGCATCAGAATAAGTACAAATGAAAATGGAAAAGCTGCGATAATCGCGGCACTTTGTAAAGCGCTCAGTCCACCTGCATATAAAAGCACTGCAGCAATAATTGACTGTGCCACACCCCATATTACTTTAATATAGTTTGCTGGTTCAAGTGACCCATTTGTAGATTGCATTCCTAGTACAAATGTTGCTGAATCTGCTGAAGTGATAAAGAAAGTACAAATTAATAGCAATGCCAATAATGATAATCCTATAGCCATAGGCATATGTTCAAATATTGCGAATAGCTGTGTTTCAACAGCAAGTTCACCAATTTCAGGGAACTTTTTAAATATCTGTATTCCACTTACACCAAACACACTAAACCAAAGTGTGCTGATAATTGTCGGAACGAGTAGTACACCGATTAAAAATTCACGAATAGTGCGTCCTTTAGAGACACGTGCTATGAATATTCCAACGAATGGACTCCAGCTCATCCACCAACCCCAGTAGTAGATTGTCCAGCTGTTCATCCACTCACGCTTCGACTCATCTAAAGGCGCAGCATCAAAACTCATAGACAAGAAGTTCTGTAATAAATTCCCTAGCGATGTTGAAAACATATTCATAATCAGCACTGTTGGACCTAAAAAGAGAACTGCAACCAATAATAATGTTGCGATCCCTATATTAATATTACTTAAAATCTGTATCCCTTTTGATAAGCCGCTCCATGCACTCATCAAGAATAATATAGTAACAATGACAATGATTATTAACTTTACATTAATTGTATTTGGTACATCAAATAAGAAATGTAAACCACCATTGATCTGCTGAGCACCCATTCCTAATGATACTGCAACCCCAACTACAGTTGCAAATACTGCAAGTACATCAATGATTGTTCCCAGAACACCATCTACTCTATCGCCGAGCAATGGTCTTAATGTCTTCGATAATAATCCCGCTTCCCCTTTCCTGAATTGAGCGTATGCAAGACCTAAAGCGACTATTCCGTATGTTGCCCATGCATGAAATCCCCAATGAAAGAACGTATAGCGAAATGCATCTTTCATCGCTTCATCTGACTGAGCATCAGCTGTCGGTGATTTTATAAAGTGGCTTAATGGTTCTGCAGCACCATAGAATACGAGTCCGATACCCATACCTGCGCTAAATAACATCGCAAACCAGGATATTGTACTAAATTCTGGTTTATCTGATGGTTTACCTAATTTTAGTTTACCGATAGGGCTAAGAATTAGAAACAAGCAGGCAAATACAAATACAGATGTAATCATTACATAATACCAACCGAAATATTTTGTAATAAATACATTAATCTGGCTCGTAACATCACCAAATCCTGATGGACTTATTACACCTAACAAAACAGTAATGATTACAAGTGATAACGCAATAAAAAATACAGGTGTCAATTTTTTTCCTGATGTCATAAAATACTCCTTCCGAATTAAAATTTTAAAAAACAGTTCTAAGTATAACAAACAATAATTAATTACACAAATAGAAACGTTTTTTCAAAATCTAATTTTTAAAGTAGGCAACTATAAATAATTTATGAAAATGAATTGATTTTTAAAATGTTACAATGTAAACTAAATCTAGCAGAAGGAATCAAATACGGTGTCTTCATTCAATCAATCGTGGATTTCTTAATCGTTGCAGGTGCAATCTTCTTATTCATTAAACTTATCAACAAGATTATGCGTAAGAGCGAAGTTGAAGAAGTTGAAGAAGCAGTCGAAGAGAATACCGTGCTATTAACTGAAATCAGAGACTTATTACGCTCCAAATAAAAAAACTTCACCATCATGGTGAAGTTTTTTTATTTTTTATACGGTCCTTCTTCAATCATCGTTTTAACGTCTTCCACAATTTCTGACTTCGGAAATTTTTTATCTCCAGTATCTTTTCCCGCATAATCTTTTATTATCATCCCATTTTGATCAACAAGATAAAACGATGTACCATGTGTAGCCTGTGAGTTATTGGCTGTAGGTGGAACTACGATAGTTTTGAAGTTCTCTTCTGCAAACTGTCTGATAAACTTCTCATCATACTGTGTCACAGCTTTCCAAATCCCTTTTGGAGGATTATGCTGATTGATATAGTCACTAAGTTTCTTTGGCGTATCTTTCTTAGGATCGACACTAAAGCTGATGATGCCATAATCATCATGACTGATGCCATCCTTCTCAAGCTGATCCACAACCTGACTCATATTATAAGTCATGGGTGGACAGACTGTTTCACAGTTAGTAAAGATAAAATCAACCAGCCATACTTTTCCTTTGAGATCTTTATTTGAAATTGACTTACCGGTTTCATCCGTTCCACTGAACTCAGTCATTGTATTGCCATATAAAGACTTTGGTTCTAATCTTGAATTACTGCACGCTGATACTACTAATGCTAAAAATAATATTAAGAGAACATTTAACTGCTTCATAGTAACCTCCTTATGTATCCATATAATACTATAGCAAACTTACTATCAATTAAAAGTCCATACTTCATATAAATTTGACATAGTTGTTACAATTACTTCAACTGAAATTCTGTATCGCTGTTAAAACCATCTGATTCAACCTTTAATATCGCAGGCATACTTTCCTGGAGTGATTGTACATGACTAATTATACCGATCAGTTTTCCGGTTTGCTGCAGTTCAATCAAGACTTCAATCGCTGTCTCAAGCGTGTCACTATCTAACGTTCCGAAGCCTTCATCAATGAACACTGACTCCAGATTGATTCCACCTGAAATCTGCATAACATAATCACTTAGGCCAAGCGCTAATGATAAAGAGGCGATAAATGTTTCACCGCCAGAAAGCGTTGTAATATCCCTCACATTATTTGTGTGATAATCAAAGACTTCAATTTCAAGCCCGCTTTTCTTTCTGGAGTGAACCTCCTTTTTCCTTACGAGCTTGTATCGGTTATGGGTCATCTGAAGTAACCTTTCATTAGCTAATAGAAGTATTTGTTCCAGATAGTATACGAGCACATAATTTTCGATCGATAGTTTTAAAGTGTTCTTTCCGTTCAGTACTTCGAAAAGTCTGATCTCAGAACCTATATCCTCCATCTGCTTGACATAACTGCTATGTAATACTTCCAGCTGCATTATGATATTGTTCATCAGCTTTAACTGACTACGTTCATCATTGATTGCTTGTTCAAACGCTTTTACTTTAGACGATAGCTCGGCGTATTCAGTTGTCAGCATTTCAATATCAGGAGCTTTTTCTCCGCCTATCAGATCCTCCAAAGACTTTATCGTATTTTCATGGAAATGCATATCTTTATAATAGCTTTCAACAGTAATCTGCAAAGCTTCTATTTCCTGCTCTATATCTTTATCCATATATTCATCCACTATTTTATCTGATATATGAAACGAATTTTTCGTTGATTCTAACTGGCTTAATAATTTTTCGTTATATATAAGATGCGTATTATACTTATCAACAATATTCTCTTTTGATCGAATTAGTTCTGAACAAGAGACTATCATTTCGTTTAGTTTATTCAGATGTCTATCATAATCTTTATAGAGATTCCTTTTCTCATCAAACTGAGCCTTGAATTCATCATAATTCTCAAAACCTGTGAATGATACAAATGTATGATATCTCTCTTTTTCATCATTGAGTTCAATTATTTTTTTCTCATTTGCATCGATAGCGTCTTTTAAGGAGATAATGGATGCTTTGTTATTTTTAAGTTCATTACTCAGGTCCTCGTACTCGTGATCGATATGATTTAAATGGTCATTGAGCGTTTCAAGTTTCTGCGTTAACATCTCTTGTTCATGAATAAGCAGTTCACCAGTATTTTGCATATCTTCATGTTTATAAGTAACTTTAAACTGCTCATATGCAAGTAACTTATCGGTGATTGCCTTCATCAATGCTTCAATCCACTCTATCTTAGTTGCATTGGCCTCTTGTTCACGTGACAACGTCATCCTTCTTTGTACAAGGTTATGGTATTCATGATGAACACCATCCGTTTTCTCGGTGACGATATGATTACACACCGGACAATTTTGACCTATTTTCAATTGTGCACGAATAGAGTCCACTGCATCAATATCCAGCAGATCATCTCCGAAATTAAAACGTTCGATAAGTGATTCACATGACAATAGTTCTTCTGTTAGCATGTCCTTATTTTCTTTAATCGCTTGCAATGCTTTATAATGTGAATCATATTCGTTGATCAATGAGATAATCGTTTCATTATCACGAATATGATTCTGAAGCTTCACCTTTTCTTCATATAATTTTGTCTTTTCTTGAATCAACGCTTCTAGGGAACTTTGAATGGTCTCATTTGCTTGATGTGTACTTGATAGCTTATCGCTCAATGCTGTCGTTTCATTTTTCAGTTCATTTAGCGTATTGACATCTTCTTCTAGACCTTGGTATTTTTCATCGACAAATCTTTCCTGTTCTATTAATTGATGATTGAGCCGCTTCATTTCTTCATCATCTTGCATAACTTCGTTTAATGCACTTTTCAGTTGCTGAAGCTTATTCTTATTTTCATTAATCTGTTGTTCTTCATCCTTTATTTGCTCTCTTAAATGCGCATCACCTTTCTTTAAGTCCTCCAGCTGACTGATACAGGAAAGGTAGGATTCGAACTGCACGAGTTGCTGAACCGTTTTTTGTGTATTCTCTATTTCTTCACGCTGTTCATATAACATTGCTAGCTGATGTTTATGCTGCTTGACAGATTGTATCTTATTATTTAATATCTCCGCCGCTTTCAAGGCGTCTCCTTTAAGCTTCAGTTCATTTGATTTATCATTTAATTCTGATACGTTCTGCGAAAAGACCTTTTGTGACGCTTCGTAATACAAGTTAGCTGTACGGATCTGTTCGTCGTAAGTAACCATATATGGCGGAAACCCGACACCGAGCTGCTGTATATGGAATTCGATCTCTTTTTCCTTCATTCTTATAGCATCGATTTTATCATCAACATTCTCCTTTAATCGCTTGACCATCAGCTCAAGATGCTTCGTATCGAACAATGTTCTTAATATCTCATTCTTGCTTTCGCTATCTGATACAAGAAAATTTTTGAATTCCCCTTGGGGCAGTATAAGGATTTGTCTAAACTGGTCTGCCTGCAGCTTGACGATATCTACAATCAGCTGGTTTGTCTCGGTCTTTTTATTGGTACTGATTAAACGCTTTTTATTCTCATCGATTTCATAAACTTCTAATCTAGAAGTGATCGGTGTCTTATTTCCTGCCTTTATGTGTGGTAGATTACGAATAATTAAAAATTGTTTATCTTTAATCGAAAATTGAAATTTAATCACCGTCTCATCTTCATCGTATGCATGTTTATTTCTCATTGCCTTATAGTTCCTGGAAGAAGTGGACGCCGTGCCATAAAGTGCATACATCATCGCATCAAAAATGGTAGTCTTTCCTGACCCTGTCTTACCACTAATAAGAAAAAGTGTATGGTTTTTCAGCTGCTTGAAGTCGATCGTTTTATTTTTAAATGGTCCAAAATGCTGAATCTCTAACTTAATCGGTCTCATCCATTAACCTACTTTCATTAATAAGCTGTTCTATTAATAACGTCTGTGTTTCATCCATCTTACTATCTGTCATATCTAGATAAAACTGTTTGACAAGTTCCAAATGTGAGAGCTGCTGTACTTCTCTTTGTTTATATTGAATATCCCTATTATTTATCATCGGCTTTAATTCTAATAGATACGGATATACTTGCTTAAGCTTGAACATTGGATCATTGATATGCTCCATGTCACTTAACTCAAGCTTTAAATATGAATTTCTATCTACAGCTAACTTCATTTTAATCGCATCTTCAAATGTTCCAGTAGCATATTCCAGATCTCTCGGGGGTGACAGTGTAATAAAGCTGACCTGTTGCTTTTTAAGATCAAAGATTCTGTAACCCTTTCTTTGATGCACTTCATCGAACGAATATTTCATGATACTCCCACTATAGAATACTTTTTCATCACGTATCGCATCTGGTGTATGAAGATGTCCGAGCATCACATAATCGAATGCATCAAAAAGATTTAGGGAGACATTCTCTATCGTACCGACGATAATCTCTCTTTCGGACTCAGTTGTCTTCCCTCCTGCGACAAATAGATGGCTCACTAAGATATTTGTTCTATCTTCATTGAGATGCTGTTCAATTTGTTCAATGATTCTCTTATATGTATCATGATGCGTGCGAATACTATCATCTTCAAAGTAGTGTCGTGCAACAACCGGCTCTACGTAAGGGACAAGATAGAAGTCAACTCCATCTATCGAGACCGGATTCAAAGCATCATCAATTGTAGTACCTATATGCATCCCATGCCCTTTATACCAAGCCTTACCATAGCCAAGACGTTCTGCACTATCATGATTACCGCTTATCAGCAATACGGGAATTTTCTGCACCTGGTTTACTTCATAGATAAAGGTTTCAAATACCTTCATTGCCTCCCTGGAAGGGATCGAACGATCATAGATATCTCCAGCAATCACTAATACATCAATCGATGCATCCACGATATCTTGAATCAACCTATTCAATAATATCGATTGCTCTTCTAATAAATTTTGCTGATTAATTGTCTTGCCAATATGCAAGTCACCTAAATGCATAATTTTCATGTGCTCACCTCATATATCATTATACTAAAAAACACACCTCGTTGCTGAGATGTGCTGATAATGACAGGGAGCTCATTATTATTTATTTTCAAATAAAATCTGTTCTGTACGATCAACTAGTTTTGCAGATTTGATCGACTTTAATGCACCTGAATTCGTCGTGATATAATTTTGACTGATTAAAGATTCCATTACTTGCAATACCTCTTCAGATGTCACCCCTTCTTTAGGTCTTATGATTGACATCGTATAATTCTTTCCGATTTCTGTAACAAAATTAAGCTGAAGTGTTTTCATCTCATATCTCCTTTCTTAGATTTTTATATTTCTTTCTTCTCAATCTTATTCACAAATACATAAACCTCACCGGTAAGCCTTGAAACTAATAGCGCAAAAGCACGTGCTTCTTCATCTGTGATGTTTAGAACAACCTGATTGAATCTGCGTGTTTTCATAATAGATTTACCTTCTTCGGTAACTTCTTTAACAAAAGCAAGCTCCAGAATAACATCCTTTATCATTGTTTCACCTCCTTTACGCTATATATATCGTCATATCTTTATTAGATAGACATTACATTTTCAGTTCTATATAATATGTGATGAGGTGATGACGTGAATGAATGGTTTATTATTTTAATTTTTTTATGGACAATACTCTTTATGGGGTTGCTTACTATCGGTGGGTTCTTCATGTTCAGGAAGTTTCTTAAGAGGCTGCCGAAAGATGATGGTAAAAGCGAACTGGACTGGCAGGAATACTATATCAATAAAGCCCTTCCATTATGGAATGACGATGCACGCAATCTTCTGAATGAACTTGTCAGTCCTGTACCAGATTTGTTCAGGCAAGTTGCTAAAGAAAGAATCGCCGGACGAATTTCGAAGATTGCACTTGATGAAGGTGCAGAAGATATTGAACTCGATCATATCTTAAGAGGATACATTATTGCGACACCAAAACGTGATCATCCTTTTATGAAGAAAAAACTCAATCAATTGAATATCGACTATACGCCGTATGAGCATTATTTTAAATATGCAGATGATGAAAAGCAGAAGTTCTCAATCTTCGAGCATTCTGAAATCGCAAAAAAATAACAGCAGTGAGCTAATGCTCACTGCTGCTATTTATTGTACGCGCAATTTTCACATACTTTCTATACATCGCAATACGCCATGGGACTATCATACTGAAAGCTAGCAGGAAGAACATTCCTGCTAGCTGCCCCGGATGTATTGAACTGCTCAGGAAAAATTTCATTGCTGAGCGGATGACAAGAAGGGATATGAGAATCAAAGGAAATAATCTAGAGCGTTTCATGTATATCTGCTGGTCTTTCACTTCAAAATTTGATGTAAAAATTAAAAATATGGAAAAAAACATCCCTACAACTACAGCTTCTATTATCTCCATAGTTGTCAATCTAAAATAGGGAAATATGTACATAAGTGCACCTGTAGACATAAAAAATGGTGGTAAAATAATCTTCTTAACATTCGTCGGATAATTCTGTGCTTTCATCCTGACAACAATAACAGCCATACCCATAAATAATGCAACAAGCATAGAAACGATAAAATACATGATTTGACCTACTTTCAACTAAAGTACTGATTGATTACCGTCAGCTTATCAAAGAATAGCAATAAGCCCATGATTATCATTATAACCCCTCCAACTTTAGTTAACAACTGACTATATTTCTTTAATATATTAATTTTAGTTATAAAAAATGTCAGCAGGAAAAATGGAATACAGAACCCTAATACATACATGGTCATGTAAACGAGTGCTAATGATTGATTCACAGCTGCCATAGAAAAAATAACTCCAATAATCGGTCCCATACAAGGGGTCCAGCCAGCAGCGAATGCAATACCTACTAGAAATGACCCTAAAAATCCTGCTGGTTTATTTTTAAATTCGAATTTATGATCTTTCATCAATAACTTCGGATTAAAAATACCTAAGATTATCAAGCCGAAAATTATACAGAGCAGTCCACCGAGCATTCGTATTGTATTATCATATGACAGTAAAAAGTCCGAAAACATCCCGATACCGACACCTAGAGAGATATAGACGACAGAAAAACCTAGTAAAAAGAATATCGTATGTAACAGGGCATTCCGATTCAGTTTCGAATCTTGCAGATCATTATAGCCAACACCTGTTATATAAGATAAGAATGCTGGATATATCGGCAAGACACATGGAGATACAAAACTTAATAAACCTGCACCAAATGCCACCGCAATCGTAATATCATTCACCTAAAAAAACCTCCATTCACTTCTATTTTAGCAAATATTCATTTCAAATTAAGATGTGCTTTATGACTTAAATGTGACAAAAAGCGGATGAAATATGATTATCTATAGAATAAAATATGATATATTTATATAAATGACAAGGAGGAAATAGAATGAAAAAGCAGATATTAACAACTATCATTCTGATGGGTCTAGTCAGTTTAGCTGCCTGTAATAAAGAGAGTCCCCCAGAGATTACAACTTCAGTTAGTGATGAACCTTCTGAAGAGATATTGCATAAACATAAAGTAAAGCCTGATAATAATTTAACTGAAAATGCAGCGAAAAAAATTGAAACTGCAAAGCAAAGCGTAAAATCTACCCGAGCGGCTGTTGAATCCGAACCTATCACTGCAGAAGTGCCAGTCATTGAAACACCTGTACAAGAAGCACCTATAGAACAACTTCCGGAACAGACATATCCAGCTGAACAGCAGCCAGTTACTCAGGAACCACCAACAGAACAAGCAACTGATATTCCTGTTACTGAAGAAGTAGCAGCGCTTGAGGCAACAGATTCTGCTGAGATAACTCCTGCTGAAACTACAGAACCAGTCCAATAAATGATATATACATTAAGACACCAAGACCCGTTAATGATTCATATAGTCATTCACGGGTCTTGGCGTCTTAATAGAGACCTTTATTTATTTAAGATTCTGATTCATATTTCTATTCATCATCTGCATCATTTGATTAATTTTCTTTTGAGATGGTTTCTGACCCATTTGCATCATCATCATACGAAGCATTTCCTCATTGATCGGTGGATTCTTCTTTAAGTAATCCATCATATATTTTCTTGCCAGGAAGAATCCTAAAGCAGCTCCTGCTGCTAATGCAAGTAGTACAATCAATATCCAAATCCAAGTAGCCATTTGTTCACCCACTTTCTTATACCATTAAAATTTTACTAAAAACAAACTTTTTTTTCAATATGTTTTCAATAAATAATAAAAGGCTGTTAAACAGCCTTTTATTTACTTCATATTCAAAATGTTATTTACAACATTTTCTACAGTGAATCCATATTTCTCCATTACTAATTCACCAGGTGCGCTTGCACCGAACTTATCAATACCAATTACAAGTCCATCCAGACCAACGTATTTATACCAGCTGTCAGAAGCAGCCATTTCAATTGCCACACGCTGCTTAATTGAAGATGGTAATACTTCTTCTTTGTATGCTTTGTCTTGTGCATCAAATTTCTGAGTGTTCGGCATTGATACCACTTGAACACCTTTACCTTGATTTTCTAATACTTTTGCTGCATCAATCGCTAAATTCACTTCTGAACCAGTTGCAACTATTAATATCTCTGGATGCTCAGATTGATAAACAACATAGCCACCACGTGCAACACCCGCTTCTAATTTATCCTGTTCAATATCAATCGCTGTTAGGTTCTGACGCGTAAGGACAAGTGCAGTCGGTGCATCAGTTGATTCAAGCGCAATTTTCCAGGCGGTACGGCTTTCATTACCATCTGCCGGACGAATTACATTTAAGTTCGGAATCGCACGCAAACCAGCCAGCTGCTCGATCGGTTCATGTGTCGGGCCGTCTTCACCTACTGCTATTGAGTCATGTGTAAATACATATGTGACCGGTAAGCCCATTAACGCTGATAATCTTACTGCCGGCTTCAAATAGTCACTAAACACAAAGAATGTTGCACCGTATACTTTAAGTCCTCCGTGAGCAGCCATACCATTTAAAGCAGCACCCATTGCAAACTCTCTGACACCAAACCAGACATTCTTTCCTTCAGGCGTTTCAGCCGAAAAGTCTCCTGTATCCTTAACATTTGACTTATTAGAAGATGCTAAATCTGCAGATCCTCCAAAGAATGAAGGAACTGTTTTTGCGATTGCCTGGATCATATCACCACTGGTTGCACGGGTAGCAGCTGATGTACCGGCCTCATATACCGGTAACGCTTCCGCATAATCAGAATTTAATTCCCCAGCTATTGCTTGTTTAAGCTGTTGTGCTAGTTCAGTATTTTCTTTTTCTAATTGTGCAAATTTCTCATTCCATAACTGCTCTTTTTCATTTGCACGTTTCAGCATCGTCTGCTGGAATATTTCATATACAGCTGGATCTACATGGAATTTCTTATCTGCATCTAAACCGTATGCTTCAAATACAAGCTTACGCTCATCTCCTCCTAATGGAGCCCCGTGGATACCATTCGTTCCTTGCTTATTCGGAGAACCATAACCGATAATAGTCTTAACTTCAATGATCGTAGGTCTATCACTTGATTTTGCTACTGAAATGGCTTTATCAATGGCTTCCATATCATTACCATCCGACACTAAAATATGTTCCCAGCCATAGCTTTCGAAACGCCCTTTAACATCTTCAGAGAATGCTTTATTCAGCTCTCCATCTAAAGAGATATCATTCGAATCATATAAAGCGATTAATTTATTAAGTTTTAAGTGACCTGCAAGACTTGCAGCTTCGTGCGATATGCCTTCCATCAAGTCTCCATCTGAAACTAATGCATACGTATAATGATTAATAATATCTGACTGCTGATTGAAGCTTGCAGCGAGATGCTTTTCTGCCATCGCCATGCCGACACTCATCGCAAATCCTTGACCTAGTGGTCCTGTTGTGATTTCTACACCTTTAGTATGACGGTACTCCGGATGCCCTGGAGTTTTAGAGTCCCATTGTCTAAACTGCTTAAGCTCCTCTATTTCGAGCCCACCAGAAACATGCAGCAATGAATATAACAGAGCTGAACCGTGTCCTGCTGATAGTACAAATCGATCTCTATCGAAGAAATGATGTGATGACGGATTGAAATTAAGATGACGTGTCCATAAAGTGTAAGCCATAGGTGCCGCACCCATAGGTAACCCCGGATGGCCTGAATTCGCTTCCTCAATCTGATCGATACTTAAAGCTCTAATACTATCTACTGCCAATTGATCTTTTTCATTAAACATATAAATGCTCCTATCTACAAAATTTATTTTCTGATATTATTTAATCTCTGAATTTCTTTCACCTTGTCAGGTGTCACATCATTACCTTCAGGGTCGATGACGGTCGTGTTCTCTATCGTTTTCTTGAAAGATTGTCTGAAGGACTGTAAATATTCTTTACGTAGTAAAGTCTGTTCTTTACCTTCTTGGTCCGTAAGACCTGTCGTCTTTTTCTTCTGAGCTAATTCATTAATTCTCTTCATCTTATTTTCATCTAACATAACTCTCATTCCTTTCATTATAAAGATACCAAAAAATACGAGTGAAACCAACTGGCTACACTCGTAATACATTAATTATTTAAATTAATTTACAACACCTAGCACTTCACCATTCGAAACAGGATCATGATAAGAATCCGAATGCGGTAATCTGCTATTATCTTGTTCCCCAATCTGTTCGGTAAATCCAGGTGCTTCATTATAATAAATAGCTTGCGATTGTTCTATATAAAGTACTGAAAAAAGTGTAATCATTAAAAATAAGATACAATATAAAATAAATTCCTTAGAAATTCTAATGGTCATATCAAATTCCTCCTAGAACATTTGTTTGTATTCACACTTTATCAGAACGTGTGTTCTATGTCAATAAAAATACGAACAAATGTTTGTTACATGCGAACGTGTATGCTATAATACGGATAACACCACATATAAGGAGTGTTTACAAAATGAGAGAACTCACTAAAAGACAAGAAGAGATATATGAATATTTAAAACATATTGTATCAACTAAAGGATATCCACCGAGTGTAAGAGAGATTGGAGAAGCTGTTGGACTTGCCTCAAGTTCGACTGTACACGGTCATCTTTCTCGTCTGGAGGAAAAAGGCTATATTAAACGCGATCCAACGAAGCCCCGTGCTATTGAGATTATGCACGGTGAAAATTCACAAGATTATTCTGAGGCTACAATTCATGTACCTGTTATCGGAAAGGTTACTGCAGGTGTCCCGATTACTGCAATCGAAAATGTTGAAGAATACTTTCCATTGCCTGCGCACTTCACTTCTAGCCATAACAGTGACATATTTATTTTAGAAGTCGTTGGGGAAAGTATGATTGAAGCGGGCATTCTGGATAGAGATAAAGTAATTGTAAGAAGACAGTCCATCGCAGAAAATGGAGACATCATCGTGGCGATGACAGATGAAGATGAAGCGACAGTTAAACGCTTTTTTAAAGAAAATAATCGCTATCGTCTCCAACCTGAGAACCTGACAATGGAACCACTTTACCTTGATTCAGTCACTGTTCTTGGTAAAGTTGTAGGGTTATTCAGAGAGTTTTAATATCGTTTCCTGATATAGCCTTTCGCAATTATTTATATCGTCATCATAGAACCCGGGCAAATTAGAATAGCTTTATTCTAATTTGCCCGGGTTCTATTATATTATTTATTAGCTGTAAGTTATTTACCTAAGATTGTTTTTACCTGTTCCAGTATGTCTTTTACATTTTTCTTATCTGTTGTTTCCATTATACTATCCCCTTTAACATTATATTATGTTATACCCTTAAAAATATCTGTTAAACATAATAGTAAATCATTGGAAAATCCTGTATTCATTTGTTATATTTAAAAAAAGGAGTGATAGATAATGGAAAGACGTCTTGCAAGATCAACAACAGACCGTTATGTAGCCGGTGTTCTTGGTGGCATCAGTGAATATTTTAATATTGATTCAACAGTCGTTAGAGTGTTATTCATTTTAATCTCATTTTTAACAGCCAATATACCTACCTTTACAATCTATATCTTACTTGCCTTATTTATGCCAAAAGATGCAGATATTATGGACTAATGATTAAAATAGAGCTGGAAGCCTGCAACCAGCTCTATTTTTTTCTGTTTGAAAATCCAAATAAAGCTAATCCACCAATCAGTAGCAGAAGCGTCACTTGATCATTCATTATTTGAAATCCATATCTTAAGACAAATAATAACAGTACATAGCTAAAGATCAAAGTTAATTTCATAAAGTTAAATCCCACTTTCAATATATTTTAAACTATTCTACCATAAATTTAAAATTTACCATTGACGAATCATGGAGGTTGAAGTAATATTTAAATCGTAATAATTACGATTGGAGAATGCGTATGAAAACACAATTGATTATCGGTACAACTGTCTCACTTGCTATATTGCTCACTGGATGTAGTGACACCACTGAAGAAAAAGCAGCAGTAAAAAAAGAACAGAAGATTGAACATCATAAAGACAAACAGGTACATAGTCACAAACATGAACATCATCTGACAGATTCAGACAAAAAAATCTACGAAGGGTATTTTGAAGATGCCGCTGTAAAAGACAGGCGGTTAACAGACTGGGAAGGTAACTGGCAGTCTGTGTATCCCTTCTTAAAAGATGGATCTCTTGATAAAGTATTCGAACATAAAGCGGAAAATCAGAATAAATCGAAGAAAGAAATAAAGGAATACTATAATAAAGGATACGAAACTGATGTCGCTCATATCAAAATTGGTAAAAAAGATATCATCTTTACAAAACAAAATAAAAAATATCGTGCTAAGTATGAATATGATGGCAAAGAGATTCTGACTTATGAAAAAGGAAATCGCGGTGTTAGATACATATTCAAAAAAGTATCTGGAGATAATGAGGCGCCCAACTATGTGCAGTTCAGCGATCATATCATCACTCCTGAACGTGCACTTCATTTCCATATCTATATGGGGGATGACCGTAAGGCGCTCCTAAAAGAACTTGAAAACTGGCCAACATACTATCCTGATGACCTATCTGCTAAAGAAATACAAGAAGAAATGCTGGCCCATTAAAAAGAAGAGAGGATGACGAGAAATTAATATTCCCTGTCATCTTCTCTTCTTTTTAATCGTATTTAACCGTTATCAAAGTCTATTATATCCATATATTGAAGGTATGCATAAGCAATATTATTGCCGTCAACAATACAAATAATCCAGTATAGAGCATTCGCCTCTTTATATGTCCAATCAGCATACTCATGTATAAACCAAGAAGTGTAAGAACATATAGCAGCAGGCGGACATAGAGATTAATCTGTCCCCTTCCGTGTATCGAAGGAAGAAAATATAACAGCAGGATACTTGCGGTAAAAATTAATATTACAATTTTCTTATACATAAATTACCTCACATTACCATCACATTGAAATAATGACCATCAAGATCCGTGAATATAAACCCATAATAACCATTTTTTACAGTAGGTTTACTTACTGCATGTCCGCCCGACTGAACAATACGTTCATACAACTCATCGACATTGTGTTTTTCAGGCAGATCAAAGGAAAGGATAATCTCAGGGTGATCAGCGTAACCTTTTAATGGTGTCTGCATAAATTGTTCAAGTATATCCTGCTTAAATATACATATCGTATTATCACCAATTTTAAAGGCACCTAATGTTTCATTGTTACTTCGTTCATCAATGATTTCAAATCCGATATTACGATAAAAGTTTAGAGCACGTTCAACATCAGTAACAGCAAAATTTAACCAGTAACTTTTCATAATATCTCCTAATGTAGATTGATTAAGGGCACACTTGATTTTATCACTTGATTGGATATAATCAGCTGTTTTAATTCATCAGCGATATCAAGCTGATCGAGGTAATCAAAATCAAGCCAGGCATATGGATGTCTTACTTTAAATTCAGATTGATTGCGTGTATTGAAAACAAAAGCAGTATCATTAACCATCGTCTCAAAAATCAATCCTTTAAACGGCTTTTTCTCCTCAACAACAAACAAGATACCTCCCACTTTGATTTCTTTGTCTAACTTACGCGCAAATTGCTCAGCAGTCTGTTTAATTGTATATTGACCTTTTTTTACGACACCTGGTAATTTCATTCGCTTGTTGCCATTGTCTTGAATCAATATTTTATCTTCAGTCGTGATTAAAAGTGATGCAGTTATTTTTTCTTTCATGATTTACTCCTAGATCATAATTTCATTTTATTATATCAAACATATGACATAATAAAAATTATAACATAAAAATAAGGTTAAGACTTTTTATGGCCTTAACCTTTCTAATTAAGCATGTACTACCAGCTCGATTTTTTTATACCAGGTAGCTGTCCTTTATGCGCAAGTTCTCTTAGTGCGATACGTGAAAGTCCGAATTTACGATAAACGCCTCGCGGTCTTCCTGTAATATGACATCTGTTCGTAAGTCTTGAAGGTGATGAATCTCTTGGTAACTTGCTTAAACCGACGTAATCTCCAGCAGCTTTCAACGCTGCTCTTTGTTCTCTATATTGTTCTACCAGCTGCTGCCTTTTTAGTTCTTTTGCTATTTTTGATTTTTTAGCCAAAATATCGCTCCTCCTATTTATTTAAAGCTTCATCAATAGCTTTAATATTATCTTCCATTAATTGCTGATACGTAATATTTCCTTTATCGTCTTTTGTTAATACAGCCATATTATGAAACCTTACCGTTTTTGCATTCGTTTTATTCTTAATAATATCTGTCGTTTTGGATGGTATATTCTGCTCATATAAAATCACTGATGCTTTAGACTTATCAATATTATTAATCATATTGATAATATCACTTTGGGAAGGTTCTTCATTGTTCATACCAGATACACCTTCTTGCATAAATCCATAGCGGTGTGCAAGATATCCTAATGAGTCATGAGAGATATATACCGTATCATGTTTTTTATTCTTCGTAATATCTTTCAGCTTGTTATCAATACCGTCAAGATCTTTGATCAGGTTGTTATAGTTCTCTTCATAGTCCTTCTTATGCTTTTTATCTTTCGCAACGAGCTCATCTTTTATCGTCTTTGCAAAAGATTTATTAAACACTGGGTCTAGCCATATATGCGGGTCATGTACGCCATGATTATGATCTTCATGTTCATCACCATGTTCATGTGATTCACTGGCAAGCAAATCAGATTCTTTGATTTCATCTACTAATGACATGACTTTAGTTTTATCTTTTGCAATATTAGCAATCTTAGCACCAACCGGGTCCAAGTCTTTACCTGAATAGATAAAGATATCAGATTTCGCTACACGTAAAGAATCTTTTTGTGTAGGCTCAAAGGTATGGATATCGATTCCTTTCGGATAAATTGATTGCACTTCAACGTGCGACCCACCAATTTGCTCAATAATACTCTTATATGGAAATACTGTCGTATAGACCTTTAGTTTCCCCTCCTTTTGAACTGTATCTACCGAACCACAAGCCGACAGCAGCATCACTACCAATACCACTAACAGTGAAAAATACTTCTTCATTTCGTCATCTCCTATTTCGTAATCGTTACGTTTTAATATTCTATACTTCTTTTTTTACAAATGCAATAGATAAAAGGAAGATTATTGGAAGAATTATCTTTTTGATTTTTTTGCTTTACAAATAGTCATAAAAGCGATAACATGTTAAAACGTAATGATTACGAATTGGAGGTTATACATTTGAAAGTCCCTATTACCGTGTTAAGCGGCTTTCTAGGAAGCGGTAAAACAACATTACTTAATCATATATTGATGAATAGTGAAGACAAACGTGTTGGTGTCATCGTAAATGACATGAGCGAGATTAATGTTGATGCTGACCTAGTAAATATGTCACGTACCGATGAAAAGATGATACAGTTACAAAATGGTTGTATATGTTGCACGTTACGAGAAGATTTGCTGATTGAAATTAATAAGCTCATTACAACTTCGGAACTAGATTATATTGTTATTGAATCTACTGGCATCTCTGAACCACTACCGGTTGCACAAACATTAACGTTGGAGGACGAAGTGCTTGGTATTAATTTAGATGACAAGACGATATTAGATACGATGGTTACAGTTGTTGATGCGAACAGATTCTGGGATGACTATGCATCTGGCGAATCACTGCTTGAACGCCAGATGGCAAATGACGAGCATGATACACGTGAAGTCATTGACTTATTAATCGATCAAATTGAATTTGCAAATGTTATTCTATTAAATAAAACGGATTTAGTGCATGAGGAAGATGTTAAGGAACTACGTGCGTTAATCCATCAGTTAAATCCAGATGCACATATTTATGAAACCGATCACTCAAAAATCGACATGGATAAAATTTTAAACACGAAGTTATTTGACTTTGAAAAAGCATCTCAAAGTGCCGGATGGTTAAAAGAATTAAATAACGAGCATACACCGGAAACTGAAGAATATGGTATCGGCTCATTTGTATATAGAAGAAAGCGCCCTTTCCATCCTGAACGTTTTATGCATTTTCTTGAAAGCTTCTCACTTGATGTTATTCGTTCTAAAGGATTCTTCTGGCTCGCATCCCGTAATGATATGTGCGGATTAATCAGCCAGGCAGGTAACTCGATGCAGATTCAAGGTGCTGGTGAATGGATTGCAACGTTAAGTGCGGATGAGATAGCTCTGGAAATGATAGAAGACCCTTCGCTTAAGGAGAGATGGGATGCATTCGGTGATCGTCAGACAGAGATCGTCTTCATCGGAATCGAAATGGATCAACAGCAAATCACAACTAATCTTGATAGCTGTTTATTAACAGACGAAGAAATGAAGATGGACTGGACAACATTTAATGATCCCCTGCCTCAGTTTACGGTAACAGAAACGGATCCTGATATTATATTAGATTAAAACAAATAAATTTATAGGAGTGAACAAAATGAGAGTAAATATTACTTTAGCTTGTACAGAATGTGGCGATAGAAACTATATCACGAAGAAAAATAAAAGAAATAATCCTGAGCGTATTGAATTGATGAAATACTGTCCTAGATTAAAAAAATACACTTTACACCGTGAGACAAAATAATAATTATTAAAAATTTCTCTGGACTATGAGCGTTAACACTTATTTTCATAGTCCAGTTTTATTTGCATTTATACTTTAACGTTTAAAAGCATAGACGCATTAAAACTTTTTCTTGATAAATTTTCTTAATTATCTTACAATAGGATTTATATTTTTATAAAGAAAGGTGATTATATGGAACATAAGAAGATGGATAGAGATTTAAAGACCCGCCATATTTCAATGATAGCGATTGGAGGTTCAATCGGTACTGGTTTATTTATGGCAAGCGGTGCAGTAGTTGCACAAGCTGGACCAGGTGGTGCATTACTTGCGTATGCTGTTATCGGAATTATGATTTACTTTTTAATGACAGCACTTGGAGAACTCGCAACATTTTATCCGGTTTCTGGTGCATTTAACGCTTATGCAACACGTTTTATCGATCCAGCTGCCGGGTTTACAGTTGGTTGGTTTTACTGGATTATTTGGAGTTTAGTTACAAGTGTCGATATATTATCTGCTGCTAAAGTACTAGGTTACTGGGAGCTGTTCGGTGGCATTCATCCTTTTATATGGAGTCTTATTTTTCTGGCATTGATATTCATGTTGAATGCATTTTCTGTTAAATCTTATGGAGAAGCTGAATACTGGTTCAGTATTATTAAGGTAGCAACCATCTTCTTATTTTTAATTATGGGGTTATTGCTTATTTTTGGAATTATTGGTGGTGAGCCTATTGGATTTAAAAACTTTACGGTTGGTGATGCCCCTTTCCATAATGGTATTTTTGGATTGCTCGGTGTCTTAATCGTCGCTGGTTTCTCATTTGGTGGAACTGAAGTCGTAGCTGTTACAGCAGGTGAATCTAAGAATCCAAGTGAATCTATGCCAAAAGCAATCAAGCAAGTCTTCTGGCGAATTTTATTGTTCTATATCGGTTCTATATTTATTATTGCTTGTATTATCCCATATACAGATCCTCAGCTCATTAATGAGAATAGCGATGTGTCCATGAGTCCATTTACCATCGTATTCGATAAAGTAGGCATCCTCTTTGCTGCTTCTGTAATGAATGCAGTGATATTGACTGCTGTGCTTAGTGCAGGTAACTCTGGATTGTACGCAACGAGCAGACTATTATTATCATTAAGTCAGGATAATAAAGCGCCAAAGTTTCTTGGAAAACTAAATAAAAATAATATGCCATTCAATGCATTACTAGTAACGACAGGCTTCGTTATACTCACATTGATCTATGCAAATATTAATGCAGGAGGTTATTTCAAACTATTAAACATGGTTGGATCGCTTATTCTAATCGTATGGCTTATCAGTATAATAAGTCATATGCGTTTAAGATATGCCATCAAGAAACAAAACAAAGATATTAATAAATTACTCGCATATAAAGCACCACTCTTCCCATTAGGACCAGTCATCGTAATTTGTACTATCATCTTCCTGTTAGTCGGGCAATCGTTCGGTGATATTAAAGCAATGAACATAATTAAAGTGATAGAATCTTATATCCCGATTGTTATAGCAATCATTTCTTATTTTGGATATAAATTAGTTAAACGCACAAAAATCATTAAACTTGAAGATATTAATCTTGAAAAGCATACGCTATAAGACAACAACCCTATACATTGTATAGGGTTTCTTTGTATAATAAAATAAAGGAGTGGTGATAATGAGTAATGGACAAATTAATCTGTTTGATGACGTATTAAAAACCGATGAAAAATTTGTAATCGTCGTTCAAGGTGTCTATGAAAAGCATAACCAGATTATCAAGAAAATATTACGTGAATATCCTGGATTAGATCGTACTGCTATGATGCGATTATTCGACCATCTAAGGGATACATATCTCAATGAGCCATTTGAAGAAGACATGGTATTCTATGATATTACTATCTATACGAATGAAGATTATGCTGCTGATAATATCTTTGCGCATACAAAAAGACATCGCAATGATTCAGAATGGACGCATACAGCAAAATAACTGATACTGATCATCAAAAATGAGGTCAGGAAAATTCCTGACCTCTGACTTAATAAATCTTATGACATTACAATCATAGCTTCTTTTTCATGTAATAATTCAACAATCGTGTTGTTTTCATCCATAACTGCTACTTTAGGCACATGAATTCTTGCCTCTTCACTCGTCATAGTGACGTAACTCATAATGATTACAATATCCCCTTCTTGTACTAAACGTGCAGCCGCTCCATTCAGACAAATAACGCCACTGCCTCTTTCTCCTGAAATAACATAGGTCTCAAGTCGTGCTCCATTATTATTATTGACAATTGCTACTTTTTCATTCGGCAGAATATCAACAACATCCAAAATATCCTGGTCAATCGTAATACTACCTACATAGTTTAAGTTAGCTTCTGTCACACGTGCACGATGTATCTTGCCATTCATCATTGTTCTAATCATTATGCCCATCCTTTAATATAATATTATCAATCAGTCTAGCTTTACTGTATTTAACTGCGATTGAGATAAATACTTGTGAACCAATTGTATCAACTGGCTGCAATGAAGGATATGCATAAACTGCAACTTCATCAATACTTCCAGTTGTATGTGCAGCTAAATAAGATTTCACGATACTTTCCAGTTGCTCTGCATTTCTTTCCCCATTGTCAAACGCGTTTTTAGCTTCTTGTAAGCTTCTAAATAATGCAGTTGCCTCTTGTCGTTCATTGTCAGTCAGGTAAACATTGCGCGAACTTTTAGCTAAACCGTCCGCTTCACGTACAATATCTACACCAGTAATTTGAATATTGTGATTAAATGCTTCGACCATCGCTTCAATAATTGCTAGTTGTTGTGCATCCTTCTTACCGAAATAAGCTCTATCTGGCTGTACGATATTAAATAGTTTATTTACCACAGTTACAACGCCATCAAAGTGACCTGGTCTTTTGGCGCCTTCCAGCACTTCTGCCATTTCCCCTACATGCAGTGTTATGGGTAACGAAGGGTACATCTCTTCTTCCCCTGGATAGAATAAATAATCTACTGCATGCCTTGAAAGCAATGCCTCATCTTCATCAATTTGACGAGGATAGTCCGCATAGTCTTCATTTGGTCCGAACTGAAGAGGATTTACAAATACACTGGCAACAGCAATATCATTTTCCTGCTGTGCTTGTTTCAACAGTGTTATATGTCCGTCATGAAGTGCACCCATCGTCGGAACAAATCCGATTGTCTTTCCTTGCGCCTTCAATTCAGATGTCAGCTGCTGCATTTCTTTGATCGATGTAATTCTTTTAGTCATTAATGACATCCTCCATTACTTTAGCTTTATACGTATATGCTTCAGAAGGAAATTGTCCTGCCTTCACTTCTTCATTAAATCGTCTCAGTGCGTCAACACCTGTAGTGAAATCGCCAAATACTTTTACAAATTTTGCACGGTGTTCCTGTCCATATTGTAGAACATCATGATATACAAGCACTTGTCCATCCGTACCACTGCCAGCACCAATACCGATAACAGGTATATTTACTTTTTTACTTATCGCTTCTGCCAAATCACTCGGAATGACTTCCAGTACAATCATGATTGCTCCTGCTGCTTCCATACCCATACAGTCCTGTATCAATTGTTTTGCTTCATCTTTTGTCTTTGCCTGGACACTATATCCCATTATGCCGACTGATTGCGGTGTTAATCCTAGATGACTAACAACCGGAATACCAATTAGTTTACATCTTTTAATGAAGTCACCTAAGTGAGCTCCCTCTGCTTTAATGGCATTCGCACCACTTTCCTGATATAGACGCAGAGCATTATTCAAGTCCTGCGCTTCACTAATCCCGACACTTCCTATAGGCATATCTGCAACGATAAATGTATTCGGCGCGCCTCTTCTAGCTGCACGTGCGTGATGTATCATATCTGACAGTGTAACCTGAACGGTAGATTCATAGCCAAGAACAGTCATACCGAGACTGTCACCGACAAGTATCGTATCGATCTGTGCTGCTTCAACCTGCTTTGCACTCGGATAATCATATGCTGTCATCATTGTTATTTTTTCACCTAGTTGTTTCATCTTCAATAAATCTTGTGTTGTACGCAACTTCTTCACCTCAATAAAATTTCTAGTGCTATTATATGATTAATCGATATAATTGTATATATTAATCATTAAGTTTTAAGGAGTTCATTATGAAAAGACATGCAATCATTGGTGCAGGTGCAGTAGGTAGCATACTGTATCATTTATTAAGTTCCAATCAAGAATTAGAAATAGATGTTTTTGCTAAAGAAGAAAGAACGATCACCATCGAGTATAAAGGACAATTAATAGAACAGTCAAAAGAGACAAAAGTGTTCCCATCTACAGAAAAATATGACTGTATCTATATATGTGTAAAAGCAACCGCACTATCAAATCTCTTATTATCGATTAAAAGTATGTGCCATGCCGATACAATCATCATCCTCTGCCAGAATGGAATTTCTCAATCTGAATTGATACATCATCCACATACATATCATGCTGTTGTTTATATTAGCGGTCAGAAGAACGGTGACCGCGTCATCTTTTTTCAAGATAATACGCTGATTCTTCCAGATGAATCACGTCTTCAGCCACTCAAATTGATAACAGATCAATCACAGTTAAATATTGTACTGGATCCAAATCATGCAAAAAAACAATGGATTAAGTTGCTCGTTAATCTTGGTATTAATTCGATCACAGCATTAACTAAAAATACAGCACAAGTACTGGAGGTGCAAGAAATCTATACACTGACCGAACAATTATTAGAAGAAGGTGTAACGATTGCATCACATCATGGTATAGATCTGCCAGAGGATATCATAGCTACAATTATGTCCATCTATAGCGCATATGATGCATCAATGGGAACGTCAATGTATTACGATGTTATTAACGGTCAGACAACAGAATACGAATATATCCAGGGCTATTTAAATGAGCTGTCAACAAAGTATCAGCTGTACACACCACTTTTAAACATCATCACATTACTTCTTAAAGGATACCAATATAAAAAGTAACCTAATTGGTTACTTTTTTAATATATATTCTTCTATTATTTGTGCGATACCATCTTCATCATGACTAAGTGTGATGACATCTGCAACTTCTTTAATCGTAGCATTCGCATTTCCCATCGCCACGCCAAGTCCTGCAAATTCAAGCATATCTTTGTCATTATTGCTGTCACCAAATGCAATAATTTCTGACTGATGAATTCCAAACTGCTCAGCCAGTCTTCGCAACACTTTACCTTTTGACACATTTCGATGCATAAATTCAAGGAAAAACGGCTTTGAAGTTGTTGCATGGATATCGTCACCGAAACTCCCAGCAAGCTGCTTATTTAATGCCTGAATAAGTTCTATGTTACCGACACCCATTACTTTAGGGACATCTTCACTTATAACATCTCGCAAGTTGTCTACTTTAATCATCTCTAAACCTGTAAGTTCGCCTTCTACTTTTTCATAAGCTGACTGACCCTCATAATAAATTTTATTTTCCTTGTATGTCAGTGCCATTACCCTTTCTTTTCTTAAGAACTGCAATATTTCATTGAACTCCGAATGTTCAACATATGTTGCATCTACAACTGTACGGTCATTCATCCTTGTTATAACAGCCCCGTTATAGCTAATAATATAGGATTGATGTGTGTCCAGCTGTAATATTTCTGCTGCATCTATCATGCCACCTGTCGGCCTGCCGGATGCCAGCACAACCATAGCACCATTATTCTGTGCCTCTATCAATGCCTTGATCGTTGAAGGCAGTATTTCGTTCCTAGATGATAGTAATGTATCATCCATATCGAGTACTATCAGTTTATAGTTCATTTTCTCACTCCTAAAAATTGATAGTATTAGTTTACCATACGACCTTCTTTTTCATAGGTAATTACACCTTCATGATCGGGTTCTATGCTTTTTACGTCACAGTCGGGTAACTTTAGTAGATTGAAACGATTTTCATCGTATTGCTTAGGATGAGATACAATAAAGATCGATGGCCCTGCCCCACTTAAAAATGCAAAGCAGTCCTCGGTGATAACATCTTTCACCATCTGATAATGTGGCACTAGGTGTGCACGATACTGTTCGTGATAAAGATCACTAGTCATCATCTTCCCCATTGTCTTATAATCTTCAAAATATAGTGCTGCTATAAGCATATTTCCTATTGCACCTGCACGCACTGCATCTTCAAACGATATGTGATTCGGAAGGACATTTCTTGACGCTTCAGTTTTCAGTTCATAATTAGGAATTACAACCATGATCGGCCACTTAATCACAGGAACATCTAATGTTACCGTTTCATCGGTTACATTATTATAATATCCTGCAACAATACCACCTTTAATACTCGGTGCAACATTATCTGGATGTCCTTCAATTCGAGAGAGTATACGAATACGTTCTTCTCTCGTTAAATTTAATTGATAGAAATGATTGATAATTTCAAGACTTGCAATGAGTGCTGAACCACTACTTCCCAGGCCACGCGCTAATGGGATATCAGAATACATTATAACTTTAAACTTTTTTTCTTCTAGATTAAACTGCTGCATAAACAGTCGACACATTTTTCTGATATAATGATCATCATTATCATCCAGTTCAGATAGTACATCACCGAGATGCTGAATTTCCCAGTTTTCACTTTCTTCTACTTCAAGTTCAAGATAGATGTTTACAGCCATACCGATCGAATCAAATCCTGGCCCTAAATTTGATGTTGACGCTGGGACTTTTATATATAGCATTATACTCGCTCCTCAATGTATCTAATAATCGCTGATTCATCGTTCTTCAGTACAGCAGGCTGGATTTCAATTGAATCAATCGCCGTCTGCGGGTCTTTAAGCCCATTTCCCGTTAATACTGCAACAATCGTCTGCCCCTTTGACAGCCGACCTTCACGTTTTAACTTTAACAGACCAGCGATACTTGCATTGCTGCCTGGTTCAGCAAAGATACCTTCTTTCTTTGCAATTAAATCATATGCTTCTAGTATCTCATCATCTGTTACAGCACCTATCATGCCTTCCGATTCATCGCGTGCTGCTTCTGCGAGCCTCCAGCTTGCTGGATTTCCGATACGAATCGCAGTAGCAATCGTTTCTGGCTGCTCGATAATACGTCCTTTTACAATCGGTGCAGCACCTTCTGCCTGGAAACCATACATTTTTGGTAAACCAACGTTATGATTTGCATCATATTCTTTAAACCCCTTCCAGTATGCCGAAATATTACCAGCATTTCCAACAGGAATCGCTAACACGTCTGGAACTTGTCCAAGCTGTTCAATTACTTCAAAAGCAGCTGTCTTCTGACCTTCTAGTCGATATGGATTAACGGAGTTTACTAGTGCGATATCATCACGTTTTTCTGCAACATGTCTTACAATCTTCAATGCTTCATCAAAGTTACCTTCGATAGAAACGATATCAGCTCCATAAACGATTGCCTGAGCCAATTTACCCATAGCAATCTTCCCTTCCGGAATAACTACAATCGTTTTCATTCCGGCTCTTGCAGCATAGGCAGCTGCTGAAGCTGAAGTGTTTCCCGTAGAAGCGCAAATGACAATTTCTTTCCCCTCTTCTTTAGCTTTTGCTACAGCCATTACCATACCGCGGTCTTTAAATGAACCTGTAGGATTCGCACCTTCATATTTCACATATACTTCATTTTCAAGAACCTCTGAAAGATGAGCACAATGTATCAATGGCGTACCACCTTCATTTAATGTGAGTTTCGGTGTTGCCTCACTTACGGGTAAAAAATGCTTATATTCTACGATTAACCCTGACCATCTGTTCATTCTATACACCTTCAATTCTATAAGTTTTATAGTTTAATTGCTGTTCTTCTAGATATTCATAATTTACTTCTCGGTCTGTTTCAATTGCAAGCATGCCATCCCTTACAATATGTCTTTCAACTGAAATTTCATTCAGTATTGCTTCAATATTACTATCTGCATACAAATCGATAATCAAAAGTAAACAAGAAGGCTGTTCACGCGTCTCCTGCTTAATTTCAAGATGCAGCGGCAAGTTGTGAAGTTCTGTCCCTATGAGTTCTATTACGTTCAGGATATCACTGACAACAGCACTTCCAGTTGCAAGACTACCGGCTCCTTTACCGTAATACATTGTATCTCCAACAGCATTTCCAACAATGTAAATTGCATTATATTCGTATTCGACATGCGATAACTGATGATCAGATGGAATACACATCGGTTCTACACATAGCGATACATCATCACCATTCATGACACCACTACCAATCAATTTAATGCGATATCCAAAAGCTTTGGCAATATCGATATGCGATAACTTCACTTCTCTAATCCCTGTATATCGGCAATCCTCAAGTTTTCTGAATTGATTAAAGGCAAGATAGCTCATAATAGTTACTTTTCTGGCAGCATCTATACCCTCTACATCTGCTGTAGGATCTGCTTCAGCAAAACCTAATTCTGTAGCAACTCGTAATGCTTCTTCATAAGATTGTCTTTCATGTGTCATCTTACTCAATATAAAATTAGACGTTCCGTTGAATATTCCCATAAACTTGCCGATACCGTTCGCGTTCAAACCATAATTCAAGGCATTCACCACAGGAATACCTCCAGCGATACTGGCTTCATATTTTAAAGAGACACCGTTATTATGTGCCGCTTGCTCCATCTCTTCTAGATGCTCTGCAAGCAGATCTTTATTAGCTGTAATTACATGCTTCTTCTGATTCAATGCATAGAGTAATATCTCTTTCGTATTTTTTATTCCACCCATTACTTCAACATACATATCTATCGTAGCATCATTTTTGATATCTTCTATATCATCAGTGAGTTGATAATGTGCGGTCTCGATACTTCTTGACTTTGTTACATCAGAAACAAGTATCCATGTAATTCGAATATCGGTATTCAACTTCTCTTTTATCTGTTCATGGTTCTCCTTAAGGATCTGGACGACACCTGTACCCACCGTTCCTAGACCTAATAATGCAATATTAATTTGTTTCATTATCTCACTCCTGATTATGTATTTACTGAGAATACAAATGTATTCTTGAAAAGGATTCATAAATATAGTATAACTAAAACAACAGCAATGTAAAGATAAAATAACAATAACATTAAGCGAAATGAGTGATTTCATGAAAGTTTGTAAATTCGGCGGTTCAAGTGTCGCTGATGCTAAACAGATTAAAAAAATACTGAATATTATTAATAATGACGCAACCAGAAAATACATTGTCGTATCTGCACCTGGAAAACGTCACAATAAGGATGTTAAAGTTACAGATTTGCTTATTGCTCTGGTAGAAACTGTTACATATAGAAAAGATTATCAGGAGCTCATCGCACAAATACTTGAACGATTTCTACAAATAGAACGAGATCTGAACATACGTCACTCATTAATCGAGACTTTCCGTACTCAGCTCAATGACTATATTGTGCGCTATCAAAATCAGTCCGAGCGACTGACAGATGCTTTGAAGAGCTGCGGAGAAGATTTCAACGCGCAGCTTATAGCAAGATGCAACAACGAACTAGGAATAATGACGACTTATTTATCTCCAGGAGATATTGGGCTTATCGTCAGTGATGAACCCTCTAATGCCATCGTATTAGAAGAAAGCTATGAAAAAATAAAAAATAATCTCGCTCATACTGAAGGCAAAGTAATCATTCCTGGATTTTTTGGTGTTAATGAGAATGGAGATATCAACACCTTCTCTCGTGGAGGCAGTGATATTACAGGAGCAATTATCGCCAGCAGTGTAAGCAGTGATGTCTATGAGAATTTTACAGATGTATCAGGTATTTTCTCAGCAGATCCCAATATCGTTGATCATCCTGCTTCAGTTATACAGTTGACATATGAAGAAATGCGAGAACTCTCCTATGCTGGTTTCAGTGTGTTTCACGATGAGGCATTACTTCCTGTCTATCGTTCTCAAATACTTGTAAACATCAAGAATACGAACGATCCAGATCATCCAGGAACACTTATTACGAATACAAGACAATCTACAGGTGTCGTTGGTGTAAGCTGTGATACAGGGTTTGCTAGTATTAATATGAAGAAATATTTGATGAACAGAGAAATTGGATTTACACGTCGTCTCTTATCAATTCTAGAAGATATGAATATTTCATATGAACACATGCCTTCTGGAATCGATGATATTAGTGTTATATTACGCGCCCATCAGCTTGAAGGAAAGGAAGTAAAGTTACTAGAAAAAATAGAACAGGAATTAAAAGTAGACGCTCTTTCAATAGAAAAGAATATCGCAATACTGATGGTTGTAGGTCTAGGTATGAAAACACTTGTAGGTACCGCTAATAAAGCAACAGAGGCATTTAAAGCTCACAATATCAATTTAAAGATGATCAATCAAGGCTCATCAGAAATTAGTATGATGTTTGGTATCGAGGAGAAAGATGCAGACCAAGCGGTACTTGCCGCATATGAGGCATATTTTACGCATTAACAAAGCGCATATATAGAGGAACTGATTCCAATTAAGTGTAAAGGTCTATAGTTATATTTCTATAGACCTTTTACTAATATCGATACCGACATCAATAACAACATTAATATTAGTATTATTTTACTTTTCTTTGTGAAATGTTCTGAAATAGCTATTAATATTGACCAAGCTATCATTATAACAGGAAGAACAATATTTAATGATGCATTAAAATAAACTTTGCATACAATAGCTAAAATAAATACGATAGTGCAACAAACATATATAATATTATTTTTCATTTCTAAATACCTCACTCTATATTTTTAGTATATTTGCAAGATACTTCAAATTTTGTTTGATGTAAATAGTTTTTATTGAATTTTAAGAATATTTTAAAATTTAAATAGTTTTTTCAATAAAGACGATTGTTTTTTATCTTCTCTTAAGTCAGTATAAAAACTTCCTGTTTTATTATCACTATCAACATTCATACTAGTTGTATTGTGTTCACTATCTTCTTTCACTTCTTTTAATTCAACTTCGAGTGCTTTGATCTTATCATTACTTTGCAATTGCAACGACTGTTTGTTGACTTAACAAGCGTTGTTGTTCATTTAGCGTGTACACTTATTAGACAAAATTGAACAAAAAGAAAAAGCTAATCACAATGAACATCTTTTGTAAGCTGATGGTTCAATTACCGGATTTTATTTTTACAAATAATATATAAATATAAAAGGACTGTGAGTCAATTTACAGTCCTTTTATTATTATTATTGCAGACATTAATAGCAGTATTGAAACTAATATTATTTTGCTCTTCTTTTTAAAGCTTTCTGATAATAATATGAGTATAGCCCAAGACATCATCATAGCAGGAAGAACGATATTCGAAGAAACATCAAAAAAACTTTTAATATAATCGCTAAAATAATTATGGTACTACAACAAATATATATGATATTAATCTTCATTAGTGAATACCCCATTCTAGTTATTTATATTTGTAAGATACTTCAAATATGATTGTAAGTAAATACTTTTTATGAATTATTGCGGTATACTCAAAGTATACAAGTTAAATAAGAACAAAAAATAACTAATCATATTAGATTAACTATTTTTAATTATAAAGTTTCATTAAATTTAATCATAATTTAGAACAAATTGATAGATGAAGTATTAAAAACATTTAAAATTTGATTATGTGAATTGGTACAACAATTTTAGACCACATTCTTCATTATAGTATTTAACATCAGTGGCGTTTAAAAATTTACACATGAAAAGTGTCTAAGAAACTGTTGCTATTTCAATTTTTACGGTTTAGAAATAGCACTGAGCGAAAAATAATACAAGGGCAATGGAACTTAGTGAAATTGTAGCGTTTACCCTTGTATTACTTTTTCTAGTTGAACACCAGTTGGATCTTTCACTGGTAGTGAAACTTCGGTGCTAGTCTAAGTAGTTAAAAATTATATAAATTCGGTAAAAGCACGTGAGTGTTTGAAAAAACTTTAATTAAAAAGGAACTTATCTTCAGATAAGTTCCTTCAATGCAAGGCATCAATGCAACATATTTTACTGATATTTGTTAGTTATATCTATTTCTCCTAGTGACATCAAGAGAAATAGACATGTTCGTTAATGAAGATGTCTGTTTCTTTATTAGTTATGCGATCTTACGACACGTAGATTTTTTAAAGACTTTTGAAATCAAGCGTTCATTAAATACTAAAGACTGTCCATATGATAACGCTGTTGCAGAAGCAATGATGAAACTGTTGAAATTTCATAATTAACTTCTTTTATGTGGATTATCATCAAAATTATAGTTTATATTTTTAAACTGTTCTATAACTTTTCTTTTTTCTAACTTTCCGTCTTTAATATCTATAGGGCTGTATACTGTAGGATCAAAAACCTTACATCCATTTTTAATCCATTCTGCTCTCCATAATTGGTGTGACTTTTCTACAGCTTCTTTATCATTTAAAGCCTCATAGTTAATGCTTGGATTATCATAATCATCAACACCATATTCAAAACCACAACAAGCACATATGACATTGCTACCCGCAAAGTCTTCGTAATATGGAGTTTCATCTAAATCTAGGTAACCACAAACACAACAAGTAAATATATTCATATTATTCACCTACTGTTTATTAAAATATAAAATAACCCTATTATTTTTCAAGTAAACAAATGCAAGATGTTAATGAAGTTTTATATGTTCTATGCTTCTTTTCATATACTACTCCAAGTCCACAATACATTTGTTACAAATATTACTTTTTCTTTGTCTTTTCTTATGTAATAAAGTATATCAAATTTATCATTTTCATCTAAATTAGTATAATCTACAAAGTTCATTTCTGTTATAGAAACCATGCGTGTGAACTTCAAACCAAATTTACTTTCTATTTGTTTGAGATAATTAGGAATTTTTCCTGAAGCTTCCTGCCTGAGGTTTAAATTAAAATCATTACTATCGTCACTTATAATTATATGACTATCCAAAATATTTAGTTCATCTATCACATACATAAAATTTGCATCCTTTGGAATAGAATGTTTAGTATTTTCAATTAGAACATTGATAATTTGATATTCTTTCCCATTGATATCTTCATTCATAAAACCTATTTGCGGAACGTATAATTCTATATATCCATTATATTTAATAAAATTTTCATGATAATTATCCAAGGTTGATTTAAATATTTTCTTAAGTCCTCTATGTTTTTTCATATACTCTCACCTTTTATAATTTTATTCTACCTTTTATAATATTTCTACATGACAATAAACCTATTTTATACCATTTTAGCAAATTATGTTAAACTATATTATAA